>PLEM01000441.1 GCA_003137035.1 Bryobacterales bacterium
CGGCGGCGATTACGAGTTCGCGGTCGCCACCTTCCGTGCGGTTCATGAGCAGCAGCATCTTGCCGGCCAGCAGGTGCGCCTCCGCGTCGCCCGGGTTTCGACGAAGCACTTCTTGCAGGAGTCTTCCGGCGACGTCGTACTCCCCAGCATCGATGGCTTTATCGGCGCGGCGCCGATTCATCCCGCTGCAGCCGGCGAACCCTAGGGCGACAATGGCGATGGCCGCGAGTTTCAGTGTCCTGCTCATGGTGACAACCTCCGCGGGATCATCATAGCACCGCATCGACCCTTCGACTCTAGTAGAATGGCGCTGGACACCGTCTCGATGGAAACACTACTTTGGCTGTTCGGAGGAGCGCTCGTCGGAGTAATCGGAGGGTGGCTGTATTTCCGCTCGCAGCGNNCGCTCGAAGAGCGCCTCGTGGCCAGGGATCGGCAGATTCAGGATCTGGACGCGCAGACCAAAGAAGCGAAGGCGAGGGGCGACGCGCTGGAGAAGGAGAGGAACGAGCTCAAGGTCTCCGAGGCGGAGCTGAAGGCGCGGCTCGCCGCTATCGAGGACGCCCGGCAGAAACTGAGCGAGGCTTTTAAGGCTCTCTCCGGCGATGCGCTGAAAAGCAATAACCGGGCCTTCCTGGAGCTGGCGAAGGAAACGCTCGAGAAATTTCAGGCCGGCGCGAAGAACGAACTGGAAGGCCGTCAGACGGCAATTCAGGAACTGGTGAAGCCCATCGGCGATTCGCTGGAGAAGGTGGATCGGGAGCTGCGCGAACTCGAGAAGAACCGAGTGGACGCCTACTCCGGGCTGAGACAGCAGGTGGAGTCGATGGCGGGCGCGCAGTTGCGGTTGCAGACGGAGACGGCGAATCTGGTCTCGGCGCTGCGCATGCCCAAGGCGCGCGGGCGGTGGGGGGAAATCCAGCTCCAGCGCGTGGTCGAGATGGCTGGCATGGTGGAATACTGCGACTTCGTACAGCAGGAATCGGCCGGCGCGGAGGGCGGGCGGCTGCGCCCGGACATGGTGATCTCTCTGCCCAACAGCAAGCGCGTCGTGGTAGACGCAAAGACGCCCCTGATGGCCTATCTGGACGCGCTGGAGGCGCCCGACGAGGCCGCCCGGACCGAGCGGCTCAAGGACCACGCGCGGCAAGTGCGGGCGCACATCTCGGCGCTCGCCGCCAAGAGTTACTGGGCGCAGTTTACGCCCGCGCCCGAGTTTGTGGTGATGTTCCTGCCCGGCGAGGTATTCTTCAGCGCGGCGCTGGAGCAGGACCCCAGCCTCATCGAATTCGGCGCGGAAGAGCGAGTGATTCTGGCCACGCCCACAACTCTGATCGCGCTGTTGAAGGCCGTCGCCTACGGCTGGAAACAGGAGAGCCTGGCGAAGAACGCGCAGGCGATCAGCGATCTCGGGAAAGAACTGTACGACCGGCTGGCGACGCTGGCCGGGTACTTCGAGGGTCTCCGCAAGGGGCTGGCGAAAGCGGTGGAATCCTACAACGAGGCGGTGGGTTCGCTGGAAAAGCGCGTGTTTGTGAGCGCACGCAGGTTCCGCGAGTTGAAGGCCAGCTCGGAGCAGGAAATCGAACCGCTCCAGACCATCGATCAAGTGCCGCGCGCCTTGCTCACGCCGGCCGCAAGCCCAGACCCGGGCGATCCGGCAGAATGAGTTTGCCGCGCTCGACCTGGACGCCGGAATAGGGATCGTTGGCGATGAGCAGGTTGCCGTCCAGGTCGGCGTAGTCCACCAGCGGCGACAGGTGCGCCGCCGCGGTGACTGAGACCGAACCCGAAATCATGCAGCCCAGCATGGTCTTCAGGCCCAGCGACTTCGCGATCTCGATCATGCGCCAGGCTTCCAGGATGCCGCCGCACTTGTCCAGCTTGACGTTCACCCCGTCGTAGGCGCCGGCCAGCTTGGGGATATCGCCGGGGTGCCCGCAGGCTTCATCGGCGATGATCGGGATGTGCACGCGGCGGTGCACCCAGCGCATCTCCTCGATCATGGCGGCGGGCATGGGCTGCTCGATGAACTCTACGCCCTGCGTTTCGAGCCAGTTGATCTTGCGAACCGCTTCCTCTTTGTCCTTCCAGCCTTCGTTGGCGTCCACGCGCAGGGGCTTGTTGGTGACGCTGCGGACAGCCGCGATGGTGGCTTCGTCGGTATCCAGACCAACCTTGATTTTGAGGATTGGGAAAGGCTCGGCCTCGCGCACTTTCTGGCGGGTGATCTCGGGGGTGTCGATGCCGATGGAGAAAGTGGTCACGGGCGCATCGCGCGGGTCCAGGCCGAAGTAGCGGTACAGCGGCACGCCGAGCTTCTGACCGATCCAGTCCAGCAGGGCAATGTCGATGGCGGCCTTGGCGGCGAACTGACCGTCGATGCGGCTGAAGACTTGCGCCATCACCTTCGAGAACTGCCAGGGATCGGCGGAGGTCAGCAACTCGCGTACGGAGAGGACGGCGGCTTTTGCGGAGCTGGCGTCCTCGCGGTAACGGACAATGGGCGCGCCTTCGCCAACGCCGGTTACTCCGTCCCGGATGTAGCGCAGTTGCAGCGTGTCCCGGTACTGGCTGGCGGACATGGTGGTGGTCCAGGTGTGCCGCAAGTTCAGGCGCACCACCTTGGCTTCGAGGCTCGTGGACTGCGCGGCCCCGCGCGCTGCCAGCGGGACGGTCGCCAGCGCTCCCATCCACTCTCTGCGATTCACTTCATCCTCCGGGCCGCGACGAAGAGTTGAGACCAGTATGGATCATCGAGGCGATCGATGTGCACCACCGGCTGGCTGTGGGCCGTCGCGCTGATGAACTGGCCGTCGCCCAGATACATTCCGGTGTGGGTGATTTTTCCGACGGACTGGCCGAAATAGACCAGGTCCCCGGGTCGCAAATCGTGGCGCTCCACCGGCGCGAAGCCGCTCCATCCGGCTTGCGGCTGGGCGTCGCGCGGGATCAGGGCGCCGCGCCGGCGGCACAGCATCTGGACGAAACCCGAGCAGTCGAAGCCGAAAGTTGAAGTTCCGCCCCAGAGGTACGGCAGGCCCAGAAAGCTTCTGCTGAGCGCGATCACGGCGGGTACGGACATCGCGATGGTCTCGAAGGTAACATCGCCGCGCTGGACCCAGGTGGCGCCACCATCCACCAGGCGGATTTCGAGCCAACGCGGGTTTTCCTTCGGCTCGGCCAGAACCTCGAGGCGCGTCTCGAACGGCACCGTCAGCAGAGGCTGATGCCGGGTGACGTCCGGCTCCTGGTACAGGTTGGCGAACAGGACCTCGACTTGCGCCACTCGGCCCTCGGCGGCATACGGCTTCTGGTCTGCCGCCAGCCGCCGGAAAGACGTCTCGGGCATCCACCCCGAGTAGTCGTCGGGGGTGCGGACCCTGGCCCAGCCATCCTTCTCCTCCAGCAAGGCCACGCTGCTGCCGTAAATGGCCTGGGACACTACCTCGGCCTGTTCGGTAGCGGCGGAATACATGTTGGCGACCGGCTTGCGCACCACTGCCAGCGGATTGGCGGCCAAGAGCGCCATCGCAAGAACCAACGGCATTCCAACCGCCCTACTGGGCCTGCACCGCGATGGGGTAGGGCGTGGAGGTGCGGTAGTCGATGGATACGCTGAGCGGCTGCGGGCCGGCCGGAACCTGGCCGGAGAGCACGATCAGGATCTCGTGCTGGCCCGGTGCGTCAGGCACTGGCAAGGCCGGACCTCCCAGCGTGTGGTCGATGCCGCCCACGCTCACGTGGAGGCGGCTTTCGGCCACGGTTGCTCCGGCATCCGCAAGACCGGAAACCTGGATAACCAGAAGGTCTCCCGCAAGGGCGGCGTGGCTGGAATCCAGTGGCACGCCGGAGTCCAGCACCGCAGTGACTACCGGGGGCGGGGGATCGATCCAGACCGCTATCTGGTAACTCGCTAAGCCGCTGACGTGGACTTGCAACAGCGCGAGGCCCGGACTGAGGCTTGCCGGCACCTGGAAGGTGATCTGCTTATCGCCCAGCGCTACCACGTTGGCTGTGGCGCCGTTAAGAGTTACAGTCGGATGGGAGTCGGCAGGCAGGCTCGATACCGTCAGTTTCGCCGTGGCGCCGGGGTACACCCAAGGCTCCAGGGTCACCGCGTTCACCAGGTCGGAACTGGCCACCACGGCTTGGGGGTTGCCGGGCAGGATCTGGAATGTCGCGGGTTGCGCGATCACCTGGAAGCCCGAAGTCACGCTGGCCAGCGCGTTGCCGGCCTGGGCCGCGGCGGAGACTACCACTTCGGCGCGGATCTGCGTTGGGCTCAGCACCCACAGCCGCTTCACCCAGACATCGCTCGAGCCGAAACCAAGCTGAGTCTCGCCGTCGGTGAAGTTGGTGTTCACCCCGGTGACCTCGATCATGGCTTCGCCGCCAGCGGGAAGGGAAGTCGGCGACAGGGAAATCGACGGCGAGACGCCCGAGTCGTAAGTGTACGTGGGCGGGTCCTGGCCGAACAGGGAAGTCTGGCCGTCGGTGTTCAGAGCGACGACGTTGGCCCGGTAGTTGGAAGCGCCCGGAGGCGGCGTGACCACCATCTCGCCAGCCAACTCATCCACGCTGATTACCGCTGCGGGCAACCCGTCAAACAGAATGCGCGTGCTCGCCGTGAGCGTCGTGCCGGAAATGGTCGCGATGGGGTTCCCTGTGGAATCGACGCCCGGGGTTACGGAATCGATAGAGGGCGGCATCTGGCTTACCAGGGTAATGCCGGACGGCAGGACACAGACTTCGTCCCCGGCCGAAAACACCAGGTGTCTGGGCCCCTCCCCGGAGAAGGGCGTGAATAGCAGATTCACTTGCAAGTAGTTGTAGGGGTCCAGGTAGTAGGGCTTTATGCGCGGCACCGTGGCCGCATTGCCGAGTACCGAGACGCTGAGGCCCGGCGCCAGAGCGCCGTTCGACAACAGCCCCGTTCCGCTGGCCACCAGCCATCGGCTGGGGATATTGAAGTCCTCGAACGCCGGATGTACCGCAGTCCAGACCGGAAAGCTGTAGGCCATGATGCCGTAGATGGTGGGAGCGCCCCGCCGGACAACCGAGAAGTCGATGCCGGTGGCAGTGTCCCCGGAGGCAACCCATACCCTGAGGGCCTGCTTCTGGTCCTGGGTTCCGGGATAGAACTGCGTGCGGAACGGATCGCTCGCGGGAATCGACTTGCCATCGGAATCCACGGGCAGCACGATCTCCGTGGGGCCCAGGTCGGATTGCACGGAGGGAGGCAGGGGGTGGACGTACACGTAGTATTCGCTGGGCGGCAGACCGTCGATGCGGTAGGAGCCGTCGGGGTTCGATAGCGCGCTCACGGCGTGCCCCGAGGGATTGATTGCGACGACCGACGCCAGATGAACTCCATTGCCCGACAGGGTGACCCGTCCGGAGAGGCTGCCAAATTGCATCGCGAACGCGGCGCTGGGGTAGAGCAGGGAAAGGCCGGCGATGTCGTCGGCCGTCAGCGGCAAGGCTTTGGTGGTCGCCCGGGTGATCTCGGTGGACATCGCGCTCGAAGTCAGCGTGTGCTGCAAACCCAACGCATGCCCCATCTCGTGGATGATGGTGAGCAGAGTATCGTTCGGAGAACTGGCATAGCTCGGCATTCCGGAGAAGTCGTTTGGCAGGATGACGGTCGAGCGAAGGATCGGAACGAAGGACCCGTTGGGTCCGGAGGCGACGTCGGCGCGGGCGGTGGGGCCACCCATCCCGAGCAAGCCCGGAGGCAACTCCTCGAAAACCACTTCCATGCGGGGCGTCGATTGCGTGGCGCCCGCCGGAAACAAACCGCCATAGGCCAGCCGCAGATTCGAGGTGCGCACCCCGTTCCAGGTCTGGCCGGCCAGCCGGATCTGGCTGAGAAGCCCGGCAAAGCTGTCCCCGGAGGCCATCTTAGAGGGGCCCGCATCGGAGACAAAGTAGTAGAGCGTCTGGTTGTGCAGCGAGGCGAGGTCGAACTTCTCGGGGATCGGGGTGTAAGAGCCGGTAGCGGTCGCGTAGTGCAGGAAATGGTAGTAGCCGGAAGCGGTCGCAGCCAACCCGGCCAGCGCCAGCGCCAATGCCGCCGATCGCCTGATCGCCCTCAGAACCGGGGTCACTGCTGGCCTCCCGTCGAAATTGCGGCGCTCACGCGCTGATGCAGGTCGCTCAAGCGAAAAGAGAGCGATTCATCGCCCACGCTTTGTCCGCTGGCGGGGTCCAGCACCGTCTCGGTGGAGGCGGTCCGCGTGGCCGTCACTTCTCCGCTGGCGTCGCGTTGCACCTTGAACAGACCCTGCGAGAGGCCGATAATGTGCGTCAGACCGCTGGAGCCGGTCCACAGGAAGAACACTTGATCGCCGCCCGCCAGGAGCTGGGGGGCGCCCGATATGGTCTGCCGCAAGCCGCCCGCCAGGCCGCCGGGCACCACCACGTCGAGAGCCGCCGCTCCGCTCCCTTTCCACCACTCGGAGACCTGGATGCGGTAGTGCGTGTAAATGATTGAACCATGCTGCTGGGCGTAGGAGCTCAAAACCCGGGCGCGAACGATGGCCGTGGACTTCCGGCTCATGTCGCCAAGGGTGAGTTTCTGAAGCGTTGCGGCCGGCAGAAGAATGGCGAGCGATAGAGCCAAAACTGCAAAGAAGCCTATTCTGCGCATAAAAGCACCGGCAGTTGTGGAGCAATCCGGTTGCCACTAAAGATGATGCAGAATCAATCGGGGATGCATCCGATCTGTGTCCACCCGACACAGCAGCGGGGCAAAGCTACTCCGATCCGGCCGGGGGCTTGGGGTCGCGCACGATCAGGATGGGAGTATCCAGGGCATGCCGCACGCCGTTGATGGTCTGGCCGAAGACCAGGTCCTGGATGCCTTTGTGACCGTGGGCGCCCATCACCACCAGGTCCGGCTTCACCTGGCGCGCGAAACGCACAATCTCCTCCTTCGGGTCGCGTGAAAACCCGACGGCCACTTCCACGTCAATGCCCTGCGCGCGCAAAGATTCCAGGATTTCTTCCAGGTACCTCGCGCCGGCCTCGACCTCTGCCGTGGAAGCCTCCGCCCCGTATACCTGGCTGGTCGCATCTTCTTCTACATGAAGGAGATAGAGCTTGGCGTTGTAGAGTTTCGCCATGCCGGCGGCGTGCGCTATGGCGGCGCGGTCTCGCACCGAGTGGTCCAGCGGCACCAGGATGGTTCGATAAGCCGGCACAGTCAGCCCCCCGGCCGCGGGCTCGGGGAGCGCTACCGCTTCAGTGGGCTTCCGCCGGCGCGCCAGCCAAGGTTGGAGCGTGATCCACAACAACAGTGCCAGGAGCCCGACTAGCAACGGCGCCACAATCAGCATCACGAGCGGCCGGTAGCGGCCCGCCGCTTCCATCCAATCGCTCACCGCCAGCCAGGCCAGCCGCAGGTTCAGCCCGAGGATAATCACCGCGACCAGCCACGACAGCAGCCGGACCCAGCCGGGATTCGCGAACGCACCCATCCGCTGGCGATCGTTGGTGAAGTGGATCAGCGGGATTACCGCGAAGGGAAGTTGAAGGCTGAGAATGACTTGGCTCAAAATCAGCAGTTGATAGGTGCCTTGTTCACCCGCAATGTAGATGGTCAGCGCCGCCGGAGTGATCGCCGCCAGGCGCGTGGTGAGACGGCGTAGCCAGGGGCGCATCCGGATGCTGAGGAACCCTTCCATGACGATCTGGCCGGCCATGGTGCCCGTCATGGTCGAGGACAGGCCCGAACACATCAGCGCCACGGCGAACAGGACGCTGGCCATGGCGGTGCCCAGAAGTGGCGTCAGCAGATGCGATGCCTGCTTGATTTCGGTGACCACCAAGTGGTTCTTGAAGAACACCGCGCCCGCCAGGATCAGGATCGCGATGTTCACCAGCATCGCGCCGTTCAACGCCACCAGCGAATCGATCAGGTTGAAGCGGCAGGCGGTGGCCTTCTCGGCGTGGCTCTCCCCAATGCGCCGGGTCTGCACCAAGGCCGAATGCAGGTACAGGTTGTGCGGCATCACCGTCGCGCCAAGAATGCCGATCACAACCAGCAGGCTCTGGTTGCTCAGCCTGGGAATCAGGCCGGTGGCAATCTCGGAGACCACCGGCTTGGCCATCAGGATTTCCACAAAGAAGCAAACGCCCATCACCGTGATGAGCGCCAGAACGAAGCTCTCGATCACCCGGATGCCGAACCGTGACAGCCACAGCAGCAGCAGGCTGTCCAGGGCGGTGATCAGGACCCCTGCCAGCAGAGGCAGTCCGAACAGCAGGTTCAGGCCGATGGCGGCGCCCAGCACCTCGGCCAGATCGCAGGCGGCGATGGCCACCTCGCACAAAGCCCACAACGCCAGGTTCACCGGACGGGGGTAACTCTCGCGGCAGGCTTGCGCCAGATCGCGGTGGCTCACGATGCCCAGCCGGGCCGACAGCGTCTGGAGCAGGATCGCCATCAGGTTCGACATCACCAGCACCCACAGCAACTGGTAGCCGAACCGCGCCCCACCCTCCAGATCCGTGGCCCAGTTGCCGGGNNGCTAGTGCGGCTCATAGCTTGCGTGAAGGAGGTTTAATCGCAGTTTACCACCTGTCGGCGATCCCGGAGCACCAGGGCCAGAGCGGCCAGTAAGCCCAATCCGGTCAACACCGCGCCCAGGTACACCGAGAGTGGCCGGTAGGCCATTTCGATGCGATGTCGGCCGCCCGGAACCACGACGCCGCGCATCGAGAGGTAGGCCGGCAGTATCTGCGTAGAACGCCCATCCAGGGTTGCCCTCCAGCCGGGGTAGTCGTTGTCGCTCAATACCACCATCCCGGCGCACTTCATGTTGGCTTCAATCACCACGCGGTTGGGCTGCCGCTCGAGCATCCGCACCTGGTCTTCGCCAGCGCACCTCTCGAGTGCGGGCAGGGGACCGTTCAGGAACGCTGTTCGGCGAAGGTCCAGATTGACCCGGGCTTCCCCCACCACCTCGTGTACCGACCAGACCCGCGGGAAAGCGGCCGGGTTGCGGTAGACTTTCAGGCCGCTGGAGGAGGAAAAAACCAGCTCCTGGGCGCCCGCAGCCGGCTGCCTCGTGACCGTGTAAAGCACTCCGTAGAGCACTCTCCGGTCCGCCAGGGCTCCCATGCGCCAGACGTTGGCCGGGACGCTCGGCATGTATCCGCCCATGTCGTCGAAGTTGTTCCAGTCCCCAAAGTTATAGGGGATATCCTGATCGTCTACTTCAACTCGGAACGGCGCTTGCTGGGCCCTCAGAAACCAAGTCACATCCGGCGCTTCTCTCAGCTTGTTGAGATTTCCAGCCCGCGGTTTCTCGCTCATGGCCGGACTCGAACCGTTGCCCAGTTCGATCAGCAGTAGACCGAGCAGGCAGACCGTCGCGACGCCCCGGGAGAGGTGGCCGCGAAAGATCCCGTAGAAGATGCCAGCCAAGAGCAGGGCAATGCAGGCGGTCAGGACAATCCTATCGTCAAACGTTACTTTAGATTTATTTGCTAAAAGGTTGTAAGCACATAATATAATCGTCGTCAGGCCAAGGAAGACTAGGGTTATGGCGGCGCGGCGAAGCCAGGGCGCACTGCGCCGTAATCCATCTATTCCACAAGCGATTAGGGCAGCAATTCCAAAGTGAAAGATGAAGATTGCCCTGCCGGGCTCACGGGCTTTCTCGACCATGGGCACCAGCGCGTATATGAGGCCGTGAAACACGTTGTCGCGGCCCAGCGAGAACAACAGCCCACCGAGCGCGATGGCGGCGAACAGGCGCACCGGGGGGCGCCTCCAGCTCAGGGCCAGGGCCAGCAAGGCCAGCGAGGCTGCGGTTAAACCGATAAATGGGTTCTCGTGACGGTAGAGCCCGTGTACCAGGATTCCGATCAGCGAATAGGCGTGTAGCGAGAATTCAGCATGCACGCTGTAGGGGACCGGTTGGTTCCAGCCGACGACCTCCGGAGCGCCGACCCAGCGAATGGCCCGGCTCCCGTACTCGTACGCCGGCAGGATCTGCAGCGCGCCCACCAGGACAGTGAACAGCAGCGAGAGAGCAGCCAGGCGGGTGAGCTTCCAGTCCAGTTTCCCAGTCCGGAACACCGAGTACACCCAGACCCCGGCGGCGGCCAGCAAAGTCAGCATCGGGACCAGGTGATGCCCGCTGAGAAACGCGATTCCGGTGAACACTCCCGACAGGGCGGCGCTGCTCAGCGGACGCCGCCCGCGAGCTGAGCGCAACAGGAATAGAAAGACGAGCGGCGCCCAGACGATGCCGTTGATTATCCCCGGCCAGGAGACGCTGCCCAGGAGGCCTCCTAAACTGAAGAATGCGCCGCCGAGCAGGGAAGCCGATCGAGTCCGTTTCAGGTCGCGGAACAACCAGTAGGCGAATAGCGCGGCCAGGAAGTGGATCACCAGGAAGTAGCCGTCGAGGAACCCCAGGCGAAGCCGGCCGTCGCGCAGGGGCAACGAGAACAGTATCCAATTGAGCGGATAGGCGGTTCCGGGTTGGAGTTGCCCGATCAGCGACTGCCCGCCCCATTGATTCGGATCCCACAGGGGCAGACGGCCGTGATGAAACTCCGTGGCCTGAAACTGGAACCAGGGCAGGGCCTGGTAAACCAGATCGGGATTGTCGAGCCAGGTGTACTGATGGGTCAGCGTGATCTTCCAGTAGAAGCCCAGGATGATGACGGCCAGCAGGAAGGGGCCGAGAAGCCGCGCCAATGGTTTGGGCGCCGCCCGCCGCTTGATTTGGTGGTCTTCGGCCGCTTGCACGGGAAACCCATCATAACTCAGAACGGCGAATTCAGACGGACTGCGGGTATGATGGAAGATCGGCTCGCAGACCTGATGAACGAGAACCTCATCCTCGGCGCCGGCGTGACGGGACTGGCGGCAGCGCGGGCGTCCGGCGCCCACGTCCTCGAGGCCCAGGACGACCCTGGCGGGTTGTGCGCATCCTACTACGTCCGAGCTGGCGCCGCCGATCTTCACCGCATAGCTCCGGCGGAGCGAGACGCCTATCGATTTGAAGTCGGCGGGGGCCACTGGATCTTTGGCGGTGATCCGCAAGTGACTAAGTTTATTAGGAATCTGGCTCCTTTGAGGTCCTACCGCCGCCGCGCATCCGTGTTCTTTCCCGAGCGGAAGCTGCTGGTGCCGTATCCCCTGCAAAACCACCTGGACCATCTCGGGCCGGAGATCGCAGCGCGGGCTCTTGAGGAAATTCGGCGGCCCAAAGGACCTCCCCCCGAGCGGCTTTCCGACTGGCTGGTCAATTCGTTTGGACCAACGTTGACGGAGCTGTTCTTCGCTCCGTTCCACGAAGCCTACACGGCCGGCCTTTGGACGTCCGTCCGCCCCCAGGATTCCTACAAGTCGCCCGTGAACCAGCCGGCCGGTTACAATTCTGAGTTCCTGTATCCCGAGCCGGGGTTGGGTGCGGTGGCGGCGCGGATGGCGGCACGGTCTCGGGTAGAGTACGGATGTCGAGTCGCCGCCATTGATATCCCGCGGCGAGAGGTGGCGCTCTCGGACGGGCGGCGGGTTCCGTACGAGCGCCTGGTTTCAACCCTGCCGCTCAACCGCATGTTGGACTTGACCGGACTCAGCGCCGGCGAGGAAGCCGATCCCAGCACCTCGGTGCTGGTACTGAACCTGGGTGCCGTGCGCGGCTCGGAGTGCCCGGAGGCGCATTGGGTCTATGTGCCGGGCAGCCGATCGGGCTTCCACCGGGTGGGATTCTACAGCAATGTCGATCCGGACTTCCTGCCGGCCGGCTCCTCCGGGCGAGTCAGCCTGTACGTCGAACGGGCCTATCGGGACGGCTGCCAGCCATCTCCGGAGGAACTGGCAACCTACACCGCCGCGGTGATCGCGGAGCTGAGGGAATGGAGGTTCATTGAGGATGTCGAGGTGGTCAGTCCGACTTGGGTCGAGGTGGCGTACACGTGGTCGCTGCCCGGCTCGCATTGGCGCGAGCGCGCGCTCGACCTGCTGGGCGGGCAGGGAATCGTGATGGCTGGGAGATACGGGAAGTGGCAGTTCCAGGGGATTGCGGATTCTCTCCGGGACGGTTTCGCCGCCGGCGCGGCGCTAGCAGGAGCGCGGTAGGTGGCCCTTGAGTGCGTGGTGGTGATGCCGGTTTACAACGAGGCGGCCTGCATTCGGGAGGTCTGCGCGGAGTGGCTGCTGGCGATCCAGGCGCATGGGAAGGCGGCACTGCTAGTGGTCGACGATGGCTCAAACGACGGAACTGGGGAGATTCTGGACGGCCTGGCCGCAAACCAGGCCGCCCTCACCGCGATTCACCAACCGAATGCCGGGCACGGCCCGGCGATCCTGCGCGGCTACCGGGCGGCGCTCGCGACGGGATGCGAATGGGTGTTCCAGGTGGACAGCGACGGGCAATTCTTCGCGGACGATTTCGGCCGCCTGTGGACCTGCGCCCAGCGCTCGGCGTTCGTGCTGGGTTCCAGAGTGCAGCGGCAGGACCGGCGCTACCGGGTCGCGCTCAGCAATGCCCACCGCCTGCTGCTGCGGTGCGTGTTCGGCACGGATATCGCGGATCCGAACATTCCCTTCCGCCTGATGCGCTCGTCGCTGCTCACCAGGCTCCTGAACTACGTGCCTGCAACCGCCTTCGCGCCGAATGTGCTCCTGGCGGTCCTGGCAAGCCGAAGCGGCCAGGATCCCTGCAACGTTGCCGTGCGTCACAGGGCCCGGGCGACGGGGACCCCCTCGATCCGCCCCACGCGGATCGGCAGAATCATGCTGCGGTGTCTGGCGGAGATGGTTGGCTTTCGCTGCGGCCCATTCTGGCGCTTCAAGCCCTGAGCCGGCCGCTCGCTTTCGACCGGTGTGGTGGTTTTCAGCCACCTGCGGGTATTGGATGCCTTACTTGGTGCGATGTAGAATCAATAAGTTGCGTGTTTGGACCAGGAAGTGCTTTCTTTCTGGCGGAGTGGAAGGAGGATCACCATGAAGCGCACCATGCTGAGGTTCTTCGCTGTCGGGTTCTTCCTCTCCGGTCTGGCTTGGGCCCAGGAAGACGCCCCTGAGCACGGGGTGGCTCGCATCAGTCTGATCGACGGCGACGTATCGGTGCGACGCGGGGATTCGGGAGAGTGGGTGGCGGCCGCCGTGAACGGTCCGCTGGTAGTCGGGGACAGTCTGGTGACGGGCGCGGGGGCTCGAGCCGAAATCCAGTTCGACTATGCCAACATGCTTCGCCTGAGCTCGGACACCGAGGTTCGCATCTCCCAACTGGAGAATGGGCGCGCTCAGGTGCAGGTGGCGCGCGGCACGACGATGTTGTCCGTCCTACGCGACTCCCAAGTTGAGATCGAAGTGGACACGCCCAACGTTGCGGTGCGGCCCGTTCAGCAGGGAATGTACCGCATCGGGGTGAGTCCCGACGGCCAATCCGAGGTAACGGTTCGGGATGGCGAAGCCGAGGTGTCCACTCCGAGTGGCGCCGAGCGCGTGCGTGCCGGCAGCACCATGCTGGTTCGGGGTCCTGCGACAGACCCGTTGTTCCAGGTGGCCCGCGCGGCTGCGCCGGATTCATGGGACCGTTGGAATGAGGATCGGGACCGCAGTCTGGAGCGCTCCGGAAGCTATCAGTACGTGAGCCCCGACATTACCGGTGCCGACGACCTGGACTCTTACGGGCGCTGGGTGAACGTGCCCCCGTACGGCTGGGTTTGGAGCCCCAATGGCACGGCGGCCGATTGGGCGCCTTACCGCTACGGCCGGTGGACCTGGCTGGATTGGTACGGATGGTCCTGGGTGAGCTACGATCCCTGGGGCTGGGCGCCGTATCATTACGGGCGCTGGTTCTACGGCGCTCGATACGGCTGGTGCTGGTTTCCCGGACCCATGCATGAGCGACACTACTGGCGGCCGGCGCTGGTGGCGTTCTTCGGGTTCGGCCGCGGTGGTGGCGTCGGGCTCGGGTTCGGCAGCCTGGGCTGGGTGCCGCTGGCCCCCTATGAGCCGTATTACCCCTGGTACGGGCGCCGCTACTATGGCGGATATAACCGCACCACGGTGGTCTTCAACAACACCAATATGAGCAGCGTTTTCCGCAACGCGCGCGTGGCGAACGGTGTGAGCGGGATGGGCGCCCACGAGTTTGTGAGCGGTAGGACGCCCGGGGCCATTCGTGTGACCGAAGGCTCCCTCGTGCGGGGACCCATACCGGCAACCCCGGTCGGGGACAGCCTGCGGTACACCGACCGCCAGGTCCGTGCGAGCAGCGTGCCGCGTGGCCAGCCGGCGACGTTCTACTCACGGCGGCAGGCTCCGGCGGTCCAGCGAATCCCGTTCGAGCAGCAGCGCCGGGGCATGGAGCAGGTGGTGCAGCGCAGCTTCGGAGCCAGCCCCACAGTCCAGAGCCGCCCGGGGGTGGCGGCAGGCGCGCCAAGCTCCAGCGGCTGGCGTCGCCTCGACCAGCCGGGCAGCGCTCCGGCGGACCGCAGTTCTTCCAGTTGGCGGCAATTCGGAGACGCCCCGACGAGCCGCGCGCCGGCGTCTCCGCCTGCGCGGCCCACCAACCCGGGCAATTGGCAAGCGTATCCGAGAGGCGCCAGCGCTTCGCGCTCCGAGGGGATCCGAATCAACCCGCCGATCGTGCGCGCGCGTTCCGCGACCTACGAAAGCCGCCCCAGCGTGAGTCGCGCACCGCAGAGCGCACCACGCAGCAGCGGCAGCGGTGGTGGTGGATCCCACGGCAGCAGTGGCGGCAGCAGCTCAAGCAACAGCGGAGGGCACAGCGGGCGCTCGCGCTGAGCCAAGCTACACGGTTTGTTCCCTCAGGCCTGCTCCTGGTAGCCCACCATCGAGCAGGCCATTTTTTTGGGATTTGGGAACGGCAGAGTACGTAAGTGGTAGTGGGTCAGTTTGAAATTCTCGGGTCTTGACATAAGGTATCCCCCTGCCATACTGAAAGCATCATGCCTGACCGCTCAAAGAAGCGCTCCAGAGACCCGAATGAACTTGCGTACCAGGTCATGCTCGAATCCACCGGCCTTGTTCCTAAGACCGAACCGCCCCAGGTGAAGCCCAAGAACCCCGCAGCCGTAGCTCTGGGCCGCTTGGGTGGCCTGAAGGGTGGCGCGGCCCGTGCTGCCGCCTTGGGGCCGCAGAAGCGCTCCCAGATTGCGGCGAAAGCAGCGAAGGCGCGGTGGAAGGGAAAGTCATGACGACATGGCAGTGCTGGGTGCTTACCGTCTTGGTGGCGCTTTTCTTCTTGGTGGCGTGCGGCGTCGGGCGAGAAAGGAATCCCCATGGAAGACTCTAGGCTTTACGACATGCTTGCTGAGATTCATAAACAACTGGTCATGATCTCGATGCATCTGGCGACACTGGCCAAGGTCGCCCACGACCAACACCCCGAGTTCTTCACTCAGCCGGGCGTTGCTCGCGTAAACCGTCCGCCAGATCGTTCCTAAAGGACACAGCGTCAATCGTCGGCAGAACTTGCCCGGCTATTGAAAGCGCTGCATGAGCCTCCATCTTGCTGACTCCACTCTGTCGGAGTAGCGCCAGAATCTGGTCTGCCAGAATCAGAGCGATATCCAAGCGACAACTCGCTTTACTACATGCACTACAATTTTTGCCGGGTTCATCAGACGCTCAGAATCACACCCGCGATGTCTTCCGGGATCTCCGGCCATGTTTGGTCTCTTGGGGAATTGCTGGACCTGGTGAGACCGAAATGAGGCTCTCTGGTGAAGCTTCCCAGTCTTCTTTCCCCTCCAGATCCTTGGGCGCGTATCGATCATAACACTGCTGTACGAAAAAGCTGGCTGATTCATTCGGCCGCCCCACTTTACCTCCCACGAGCAGAACTGTTACTGTCGTCTGTTTTCCTACACCTGGTGCCGCTTCTCCCAACCGTTTGGCTTCATATACGTGATACAAGGCGCGCCGGAATGGAACCGTGCTCTGGTGCTCTCTCTGGTGGAGAACAGACAACGCGATAAGCGAACCGCTGCCTATTGCGGCAAAGTTCTCAATCGGCCCAGCGATTGGCGCACCGCGCGTCTCATCTATAAGAAAAATAACAGGATCATTGTCGCAGAAGCCGCACACGATCAACTGGGCCTCAAGCCTTATGTCGGCCACGTAGCGGATCAACTGAGAGCAGTAGTCGGACGGGAGTACGCTGTGTCCTTCCTCCAGGAGCCATTGGTACGAGCGGGCGATCTGGGAGTGGATCAGCTCGTCGGCCATCTTCTCGCGGTGCTTCCTCAGGGACTCCCTAATCGTTAGGGAGATCGCCCCAGGGCCGAGTGGATGGTCTTTCAGGTAGTCCTTGATCGATATGACCAGTTCGACGGCTCTTGCCTGAATGCCCGCGTACATGAACCACCATCCGGGCGCAAGGCACCCCTGCTTAAGGGCCGTCTGCGATCCCGAGGCGTCATCTTCGATGCGCCAATCGGAAGACATGATAATAGCGTTCTCGTCTTGGTACGAGCATTTTGCTGCTATGCAAAGAGTCACCGCCTCCTCCTGCTAGTACCCCCAAGGATACCGCTTATGCTTGAGCGGTTGCGGAGAGTGAACGTGCGGGAGCGGCTGAGGGTGNNTTTCAAACTGACCCAGTACCACGTAAGTTTACATAATATCCGTTATCGGAAGCGACCACCGCAGCCCGCGTCCTTCAGCTCGCCCCACTACTCGGCGAAGCCGAGTTCAAGACCGCACACTACCTAGCCACCGCCGCAGAAACAAGCCCACACCACACTTGCCGCGCAAGCAACAGGCACATAGCGGCCACCACCGGCCTTTCCCTCTCCAACGTCAAACAAGCCATCAAGAACCTCGCCTCACGCAACCTCATAACCAGACGCCCAGGGAGCGCAACGGAGGCATCAGGCTACCTCGTCAACTTCCTCAACACCATCCATATGGGTGGGCTCGGAACAGGCCCNNCAGGCCCAGGGTGGGCCTGTTCCGAGCCCACCCCCACAACACCAACCGGGCCTGTTTCAGGCCCAGGGTGGGCCTGTTTCGAGCCCACCCCCAAACGCCGAATCAGCCACTTGCGGCGATCGCGCCGCCCTCGATCCGATGTACGATGTAACACCGACCATTGATCGAGTCCTGAGAGCCAGGCCCAGAGACTTCGATCCCAGCCTGATCGAGAAGGCCACAGGCTGGCTCCTCGGGTACCGCCGCCACCTCGGAAACGCTCCCACCTGCCACGCCCCCGAGACCATCCGCATCCTCGCCGTCGAACACCGCGGCCAGGCTTACCGCTGAGGCTGCCGCCAGCTCAAAAACAAAAACTGCAAAACGAACGCGCCCCCACGCGCCTCAGCCCCATGCTTGTGACGCCCGCGCCGCTCCGCGCAATCCTCGGGGGCTGTCGCATCTGTTTCCAGCCCAGCGTCACCAACGCCATTTCCACTCGAGGACGCAGGCGGAACCGGCTGCGCCACGCGGCGAATCAATCACTTCAGTCGCGGGTTGGGCGGCCGATGACGGAACCCAGCAGCAGGATCAGCAGCGAAGCAATCGAGATGGCCAGCCCTGCCTTCTCGGCGCGACCGTACGGGAGTCGCAGTCGGATCTCTTCGTCTCCCGGAGGGACGTGGATCTCGACCAGGCCGCTCGTTCCTGCGCGAACAGCGTATGGATCGGCTACCCAGGCCGGATAGAACGCCTGCCGCACCCGAATCCAGCCGCCCGGCGCCGAGTGCGCGCGCAGCCTGACCTCGCGCGGCGCCCGGGCGATTACCGACACCTCTCCCTCGCCTTCCGAGAACGCGGCCTCGGGATAGCGGTCCGCCAATTCCCGCATTTGTCCGGGGCTGGTCACGCGCGCCAGTTCACCTTGCGTCCACATGGCGGAGAACAGGTCGTAGCGGATGGCCGCTAGTCCGGCCGTCTCCCGCTCCGCGATGGGCCGGGAGCTAAATCCCATGATCGAGGTGAAGAGCATGCCGCCGGCAACCAGAAGCAAAGCCAGTTGTCGGGCGGCGCGCCGGGAAACGCCGGCGCCGAGAGTACGGTCGAAGGCCAGCGCAACCAGCATCGAAGCCGATAGGACGAGCACGGTGTGGAAACGCCAGGGGAACTGAATCCCCTGCAGCAAAGGGATCGCGAGCCAAACCGGCTTGCTGATAACCAGCATGAGGCAGGCCGCCGCCAGCGCGGTTCCCATCCAGAAGGCCGGCTCGCCTTTTGGGATACCGCCCTGCCTGCTTCGGCAGCTCCAATACCCCCAGAGACAAACGGCCAGCATCACGGGCAAGAGCATCAACAGACCGCGCGCAAAGGGGAGGTCCGGAATGGGAGCCGCGATGGGCAGAAAATGCAGATCGAACCGGTATAGAGGATTGGAATTGAACCTCGCCAGGGAGAACCATTTCTGGTGGGCCAGGCCGGGGACCAGGTAAACGGCCGCGATCCCGGCGCCCAACATGTACGCGGCCGCCAGCCGCAGTATGGAGCGCACGCGGTCGCGCGCGAATACGGCCGTGTAGACCACGGGGATTCCCGCGAACATCAGCGCGGTAAACGGATGGCAGAGCAACATCCCGGCGAGGGAGAGGGCCAAGCCGGCGAGGCCATCCTTCTCCCGCGCGGCGGCGCGCCGGGCGAAGTACATCAGAAGCGGCGCGAAGACAAAGCCCCAATACTCGCTGATGGCAACTCTGGTATACAGATCCACCAGGAGGTGATACGGCGCGAGCATGTAGAGTAAAGCCCCGAGCACGCGGAACGGCGGTCTGACGATCCCGTCCAGACAGAACCACATGGCGAGACCCGATGCGGCCGTTGCGCACGCCAACGAGACGCCCATCACGAAGGCGGCGCTGGCAACTCCGAACGGAGCGAGCGCGAGGCCAACGATGGAGGCCAGCCAGAACGGAAGCGGCGGGTACCCGAACACCAACGGGGAGCCGAGGCCGTGGTTCATGCTGGTCAGCCACCGGGGGTAGATTTCGCCCGCGGTAAGCTGCTGGTGAAATGCAGCGAAGATGGGCAGGTGCCACGGGGTATCGTGTCCCACGGGCACTCCCCGGACGTAGAGCGAGTAAGGGATGAGAAGTCCTGCCAGAACCACCAGCAGGGGGTCCGCAAGGCTTCGATCCTCGCCGGCCGATTCCGCCGATTGGCTTGTCATGCCGTGTCCAGGTGATTCTACCAGACCGTGAACCCATCGGCCGATGACTATTGGCTTATAATGACTTCATGTTAGTCCCCACCGACAAGATTTGGCACAACGGAGAATTCATACCCTGGAGCGAGGCCAAGATCCACGTGCTTTCCCACGTGGTCAGCTACGGCAGCTCGGTATTCGAAGGGATCCGCTGCTACGACACGGCCTCCGGCCCGGCGGTTTTCCGGCTGCGCGAGCACGTGCGCCGGATGATCGAGTCCGCCAAAATCTACCGCATGGAAATCCCCTTCGCGGCGGAGCAGTTGTGCGAGGCGCTCTGCGAGCTGGTTCGCGTCAACAGGATGAATGCCTGCTACCTGCGGCCGATCGCCATGCGGGGCTACGGCGAGATGGGCGTGTACCCCGGGCACAATCCGGTGGAGGTCTACCTGGCCTGCTGGGAGTGGGGCCGCTATCTGGGCGAGGAAGCCATCGCGCAGGGCGTGGACGTGTGCGTTTCGAGTTGGAACCGGCTGGCGCCCAATACCCTGCCCGCGCTGTCGAAGGCCGGAGCCAATTACATGAACTCGCAGCTCATCAAGATGGAAGCCCTGACCAACGGCTATCAGGAAGGCATCGGGCTGGACACGGCGGGTTATGTGAGCGAGGGATCGGGCGAGAACATTTTCGTGGTGCGCGACGGGAAGATCCTCACCCCGCCGCTGGGTGCGTCCGTTCTGCCTGGCATCACCCGCGCAACGGTGCTGCAATTGGCGGAGGATCTCGGGATTCCGCTGGTCGAGACCCTGATCCCGCGCGAGATGCTGTATGTCGCCGACGAAGTGTTCTTCAGCGGCACGGCGGCCGAGATTTCGCCCATCCGTTCTGTGGATCGCATCAAGGTCGGCGCGGGTCGCCGCGGGCCTATCACTGAGAGACTGCAAAAGGAGTTCTTCGCCGTCATCGACGGGGCCAAGCCGGACCGTCATGGCTGGCTGACGCTGGTGAACGCGGGGCAACCCGCCGAAGTGAGGGGCTGAGGAATCGGCGGAAAGCGGATGGGTCGAGGCACCCTGTGAGCACGGTCCGGACAACCACCTCCCCCGAGATTTTTATCCGGACCGGGCTCGCAAGAGGCACTCCCTTTTTATCAAGGCTCCGGGCTGGATTGCCAGCGCGAAGAGCGTCTTCGCGGGGCTTTTCAACAACTTTGATCCCCCGTTATTGGTGTGAGTTAGGGGCGTCCCGGTGTGAGTAAGCTGTCGATAAAACAGGATCAGCATGAAATGTTCCGGCATTGACGCGCTCGCCGGCCGGCCGGTCGAGGTTGGTTTCCAGGCCAGGATCGAGTCGGTAGTCTCAGCCGAGGTTGGAGAGCGATATCTGGCGCCAGGCTGGATCGATCTCCAGGTGAACGGGTTCGCCGGGGTCGACTATAACTCGCCCATCGCACCGCTCGAAGAGATCGCACGCTCGATTCGGGTGTTGTTCTCGACCGGCGTGACGCGGTTCTATCCCACCGTCGTCACCGGCTCACCGGAGGACATGCAAGGCGCGTTGCGCAACCTCGCCGCGGCAAAAGAATGCGTGGCGGAAGGGGAAGCGATGGCCGGCTTCCACGTCGAGGGCCCGCACATTTCGCCGGAGGACGGCCCGCGCGGGGCGCATCCGCGGCGCTGGGTGCGGCGGCCCGACGCGCACGAGTTCCACCGGATGCAGGACGCGGCGCGTGGGCAGATCCGCCTGGTGACTCTCGCGCCGGAATGGCCCGAGGCGCCGCGCTACATCGAGACGCTAGCCGCCGAAGGGGTCACCGTCGCGATCGGGCACACCGCTGCCTCCGCCGCCCAGATCGCGGAGGCGGTCCGCGCAGGGGCGACCATGTCCACGCATCTCGGCAACGGGGCATCCGCGGTGCTGCCACGCCATCCGAACTACCTGTGGGAGCAATTGGCGGACGACCGCCTGACGGCGGGCTTTATCGTGGACGGCATTCATTTGCCGGCCTCGTTCCTGAAGCTGGCGTTGCGAGCCAAGGGGCTGGATGGAAGCATGCTGGTGACTGACGCGGTCGCGCCCGCCGGCTGTGCTCCAGGGCGATACAAACTGGGCGAGCAGGATGTGGAATTGACGCCCGACCAGCGCGTGGTGCTGGCGGGACAGTCGCGGCTGGCGGGCTCGGCGTTGTGCATGCACCACGGGATCGGAAACCTGATGCGCCTGGCGGGGCTTAGCCTGGCGGATGCCGTGCGCATGGCCACCATCAACCCGGCGCGCGCCGCGGGAATCCCGGCGCGGCAGACGGGGCTGGCGCCCGGCGATGCGGCGGACCTGGTCGAGTTCACTTACGATGCGGCCGCCCAGCGAATCGAAATCGCGAAGACCTACCTGAGCGGAAGGTTGGTCTATTCAGCCTGACCAGGCATTAGCGGGAACCACGATCGACAACCAGCACCGGGGACCACGTAGTGCCCCAGCCCACCAACACGAAGGTCTTCTGGGGGCCCGTGGCGCTCGGGTCGGCGCCGCCCAAAACGGACAAGTCGAAGTCGAATGCGCCCTCCCTCTTGGGCAGCGCAAAAGCCAGCGAGCTGAGCGAGCGGGAGCGGAAATCGAGGGCCACCACTCGGAACATGCTCTGACGCGCCGCTGCGGATACGATACCGTATACCTTCGAACCGTCGCTACGCAGGGCAATGCCCTCCCCCACGGGCGGCGTCTGGTCGGTAACCCCGAAGTGCAAGCCGACGGCCGCTCCATCCACGGGTTTCGGCGGGCGCCCCGTGAGGGATTCCCCGGGCAATTGCGCGAGGCGCACCGGGGACATCAGCTCATCGAGCCAGACGAAGACGGCGTATCTGGCGGCGTGCGTTGGAATGCCCAACTGCACCCGCAGGTCCACGTTGAAGTAGGTTTCAACCGGATCGTCCCCGGTTGTGGAGGATGAGGAGGAGTTCGGCTGCGGGTTCGGATTCATGACCTTGGAAAGTGGGACCGTATTCCTGGGCTCGGCGGAGTTCTCGTACAGTTCACCGGTGCGGAGATCAACGGCCACAATCCGGATCGCACCCTCGATCCGTCCGGCATATGTCTCCCCAAAGCGTTTCGGCAACAGCGCCGTTCCGAGCAGGGCCAGGGTCGGGCCTTTGGAACCGGTAGCCGGGACGAGGGCAAAATCCAGGCCGGAACGACCTGGGGCGAAGCGCGGCGACTGGGGCAGTGCACCGGTCCAAGGTTGCTTCTCGATGACCAGCACATCCGCCGGCGCCGGGACAGCCGGAGCCGCAGATAGCAACAGTCCCAGTACGGCCATGATCACGCGCATCAAAACTCTCCTCATGGCCTACCATTATGCGCCAGCCGCGCGCGTATAGGACCCTGTTCAAAACACAATTCAGTACCTGTGATTCGGTGTAGTACTTTGGTTGGGGCCGGGCATAGTACGGTTCGTCTCTCCACCACGCTCGGGTGCTGTTGATCCCCCTCAGCGGTGCACCCGTTAGCCAGAACAAACCGCTCCCTCGCGGTCGCGGCACGGCAACGCAGCGCTGATTCTCGACGGGATACCGAGCCGCGCGCGTCAGCACGCGGAGCTTCTAGGAATTCTGNNCTACCGCGAGGGAGCGGTCTCAGGCGCAACACACGGAAGAATCACGCAAGGTAGCGCCGGGTAAGCCGGAGTCGCTATACTTCCAGATTCGGGAGGGTAAACCGGACGTGCGGGTCGGAATGATCGGAACAGGAGCTATCTCCCACAAGCACGCCCAGGCTTATCGCAACATCGGATACGAGCTGGTGGTCTGCACGGACATCGATGCGAGGGCTGGCCGTGCGTTCGCCGACCGGCACGGCGCGGAATTCGTGGCCAACTACGACGACGTGTGCCGTCATCCTCGGGTGGATTTCGTGGATGTCTGC
>PLEM01000503.1 GCA_003137035.1 Bryobacterales bacterium
ATCCGCCAGACCGGCGGGCGCCTCACTCACTTCGTGGCGGCCATGGGCACCAGCGGCACCTTCACCGGCATCACCCGCCGCTTGAAGCGCGACCTGCCGGAAGTCAGATGCTACTCGGCCCAGCCTTCCAGCGGCTTCCACGGTCTGGAAGGCCTCAAGCACATGCCCACCGCCATCGTGCCGGGAATCTACGACGAGAAACTGGCGGACCGCAACCTGTGGATCGAAACCGAGGACGCCTACGCCATGGTGCGGCGTTTGGCGTGGGAAGAGGGCCTGCTGGTGGGGATCTCGTCGGGCTGCAACGTTCACGCGGCGCTGACGGTGGCCCGGGAGGTTAGCGCGCGCGGCGAGAGCGCCACCATCTCGTAGGAAAAATGAACCGAGCGCTGAGCCTGCTCCTCGAAACCCAGCGCCTTGAGGCCGGCCACCACCACGTCCTGCAAATAGGACTGGCGCGAGTCGATGACGTTGTAAACGTGCGCGCCACGGCCGAAGGAGGGCTGCGTGGGCTGCGGCTCGTCGGTCGTGATCCACAACTCGTGCCCGTTCGGGTAAGTCATGAGCGGGCGGTAATGGAAATCCTTGCCCAGCAGGCCGAACTTCCAAAGCTGATACGCGATGTCCTTGCCAACGTAGGTCACCGTGCCGTTGGAGCGCACGATGACCTTGCTGTCCTCGGTCTCCGCGTCGGCTGAATAGGCCGCGCCGGGCATCACCCAGCAGCCCGCGTTCTTGCCTTCCGTTTCCAGGTAGATGGCTTTGCGCTGCTTCAGCAGCTCGAACGCGGTGGCCCAGAATTGCAAGTGCAGAATCTCGCTCTCCCGCGGCAGCACGTCGTAGACCACGCCGATGCGCCACATGGTCTTCAGGTGACACTGCACGATGGCGTCGGAGACGATGTGCGCCATCTCGGCCGCTGCGCCCTCGCCGGCCTCGATGGCGTGCAGCGTCTCGTGGCGCCAGGCCAGCGCCGACGGGTCCTCGTGATAGTGTGCCGAGGTCCGCGCGTAGAGGTCCCAGCAAAGGTAGTCGAAGCGCTTGTGTTCGCGGGCCAGCCGGGCCACCTCTTCGGGACTCTGGCCCTTCCAGCGATAGAAGCCCACCACCACGTCCGCAACCTGCACTCCGGTGTTGTCGATGTAGTTCTGCACNNTTGATGTTGGTGTGCTCGACGATAATCTTCTCCTCGGGGAGGCCCGCCGCTTCTTCCACGGCGCCCGACAGCAGGGCCGAGGCGTAGCGCGAGCGGTCCAGCCGGATGTTCAGGTAGCCGTTGCCCGCCACTTCCATCGCCGCCACGCCGGGAATCGCACCCAGTTCGGCGGCCAGCTCCGCGGCGATCGCCTTGGGAGGGCGCCGCAACTGGCGCGCCAGATGGAAAGCCACCGGCAGCGCCATTTCGCCGAATTCCGGCTGCTTCGGAGATTCGATGGCGACCGGCCCTTCGAATCCGTAACGGCTCCGCAGGTGCGCGGCGACCGAGTTCTGGAGGTACTTTTCGATTGAATGGAACACGGAGATTCCAGTATAGCGGGGGGCTTTCCGTCCTTGCTTGAAATGTGCGACCCTAAGAAAAGCTGGAGCTTTGCACGCCATGCTGCCGAATTTCTTAGTGCCGGAGGCGGTGGTCCGGGAAGACGGGGAAGGCCCTGAAACCGGCCTTGGCTCGTCATGCGGCAAGCTGCTGCTGCTGACCCTCGGAATCACCCGTATCCTGGAGCAGGAAAGCCTGGACGTTTCTATCTGGGGATCGCCCGACAACGCGAGTTGGGGCGACAAACCATTGGCCTCGTTCCCTCAGAAGTTTTACTGCGGCACGTACCAGTTGTTGGTGGACCTCGCGGGCCGGCCCGACGTTCAGTATCTGCGCGCCCGTTACAAGGTCAACCGCTGGGGCCACGGGGAGCCCAAGCCGCTGTTCGGGATCTACCTTTTCGCCGAGGAAACCGCACCGCGCGCAGTGGCCAAGACGGCGTAGCGCTTACTTCACGTCGCGGATCATCACCACGTCGTTGTTGACCGCGCCGCGGCTCGTGACGAGTTGTTTTCCGTCGCGCGAAAGATCGAACAGGAAGATCTGGTCCGCCTTGTAGTCGGTCAGCTTCTTCGGCGCTCCTCCGGCCACCGGCTGCGCCCAGATGTTGGAGACTCCCCCCTCCTCCTTCTCGTAGAGCAGCGCGCTTCCGTCCGCGCTCCATCGTACCTGCGTCATCGGAAGCTCGAAGCGCTGGGAGGGCTTCCCTCCCTCGATGGGCCGGATGGCGATGTCGCGCTTGCCGTCGCCGATAGAGACCGAGGCGATCCTCTTCCCATCCGGCGAAACGGCGGGATATATGGCCACCTCCTCGCTCAGCCGGACGGGGGAGCCGCCCTCGATCGGGACCTTCCACAGCGTCGGGTTGTCCACGTTCAGCACGGAGTAGACGGCCCACTTCCCATCCGGCGAACAGTCGGAATACATTTCCCCCGACCCGCTGGTCACCTGCCTGATATTGCCCCCATCGGGGTCCATCCGCCAGATGTGAATGCTGCCGGTGACGCGAAGGGAGGTGAACAGGATGCTGCCATCCGCGCAGGCCCGCGGGAAGAGGGCCGCGCCCCGATCCGAGGTCAACTGCCGGGACGAGCTCCCATCGGCATTGGTCACCCAGAGTTCCAGACTCCCGCTGGCCTCCGAACCAAAGACGACCCGGCCATCCGGCGTCCAGGAGACCCCGTCGGCGCCGTCCCGCCGCGACGCGCCAGAAGTGATTTGCCTGGCTTCGGCGGGCTGGTTCACCGGCGCGACCCACAGGTTGGCGACCACGTCTCTCTGGACCGTGACCACCACGCCGGAATCGCTCGTCGCGCTGACTCCGGTGTAATTGTTCAGATCGTTGGTGATGCGGCGCAACTCGCCTCCGGGGTAGGAGAGGTAGTAGATCTGCGGGTTCCCGGCCGACCGCTCCATCAGCGCGAGGACCAGCCCGCGACCATCGGCGAGCCAGGTGACAGCCTGCACGGAAAACCATTTCTGCGATGTAAGCGGCCGTTCGGGTCCGCCGCCGGAAGGGACCGCGACAACGTTCTGATAGAAGCCGCCGGCATCCAGAACGCCCGCCGGCGAGGCGATCAGCTTCCCGTCGGGAGACCACGAGATCCGGCCTCCGGTAAAGAAGTTGGGACTCTTCCGCGATGCCACCTTGCGCTCGTCCGAGCCGTCCACGTTCGCCACCAGGATGGCGGTTTCCTCGCTCTTCCGCCGCATGAATGCGATCTGCTTCCCGTCGGGAGAGAACGTAATCGGGCTGTCCACATCCACGACGACCGTGCGCGGCGTACCGCCCAGAACGGGCAGTTGGTACAGCGTAGCCGTGGAAGCGTCTTTCTCCAGCTTGGTGTAGTACACGAAGGTGCCGTCGGGCGAGAAGGTTAGTCCCGGGAAGCTGGCCGTTGTAGGCGGCACGATCTGCACGTTGCTGCCCGTGGCCACCTGCCTCATCCACAGGCTCCGCTCGCCGGCGTCCGACATGACGTGGACCACATAGCGGCCGTCCGGAGAGACGGCGGCAGAGGAGGCCTTACCGGTCGAGGTCAGCCGGCTGATCTCCATGCGCCGGAACGGCGGGACCGGCCGGCTCGTGCGCCATAGATAGAAGCTGACCGCCCAGACCACCACCAGAAAAGGCGCCAGTATCCGGCGTCGGACAAGCCGCCGCCAGGATGCCGGCCGGACCTGCGCGGGCGCCGTGATCGCGCCGGTTACGGTCCGAGCGCCGGATTCGCTGTCGCGTTTCAGCCGCTTCAGTGCGGCCCTCAGTTCGGCCGCGGTCTGACAGCGAACGTCTCGATCCTTCTCGAGCGCGTTGGCGATGATCTGCGCGAGCGGGAGAGGCACGCTGGCGGGCGGCGGCGGCTCCCGGTTGAGAATGGCGTCAAACACCACCGCCGAGGTGACGCCCTGGAACGGCGCCGCGCCAGTGGCCATCTCGTATAGCACCACGCCGAAGGAGAACAGGTCGGTGCGCGCGTCCAACTCCGCGCCACGGGCCTGCTCCGGCGACATGTAGGCCACGGTGCCCATGGCCGTCCCCGGCCGGGTCAGTTGGACTTCCTCGGCCACGACGGTGGCCGCCCCCGAGCCTTGTGGCGCCGCCGCCTCGTGCTTCGCCAGCCCGAAGTCCATGATCTTGGCCTGCCCGCGCACGGTCACGAAGATGTTGGCCGGCTTGATGTCGCGGTGCACGATGCCGCGGGAGTGCGCGGCGTCCAGCGCATCGGCGATCTGGATGGCCAGATCCAGCAGTTCTTCCACCTTCATCGGCTTTCCGGCGATGCGCTCGGAGAGCGTCTGGCCCTCCAGGTACTCCATCGCCAGAAACGGCTGGCCGTCGTGTTCCCCTACGTCGTACAGCGTGCAAATGTTGGCATGGTTCAGGGCCGACGCGGCCCGCGCCTCGCGCTGGAACCGCTCGCGCGCGCCCGGTTCCCGCACCCATTCCTGCGGCAGGAACTTCAGCGCCACGATGCGGCCGAGCCGCGTGTCTTCGGCCTTGTAGACCACTCCCATGCCCCCCGCGCCGAGTTTCTCGAGGATGCGATAGTGCGAGACGCTGGTCCCAATCATGTGCGATCTCTAGAGCTGGTTGATGATGCTGGCCACGTATCCTGCGCCGAAGCCGTTGTCGATATTTACCACGGTAACGTTGCTGGCGCAACTGTTGAGCATGCCCAACAGCGCGGCCAGGCCGTGGAAGCTGGCGCCGTAGCCGATGCTGGTGGGCACCGCGATCACCGGGCAGGCCACCAAGCCGCCCACCACGCTGGGAAGCGCGCCCTCCATGCCCGCGCACACCACCACGACCCGCGCCTGCATCAGCCGCTCCCGGTTGTTCATCAGGCGGTGGATGCCCGCCACGCCGATGTCGAAGATGGTTTCCACCTGGTTGCCCATCGCCTCGGCGGTGACCTGCGCCTCCTCGGCCACCGGGATGTCGCTGGTGCCCGCCGAGACCACCGCGATCCTGCCCTTGCCGCGGATGGTGCGGTCTCGCCAGACCCGCAATGCGCCCGACAGCGGGAAATACTCGGCCTCCGGGACCGTCTCGCGCAGGCGCCCGGCGGTGACCGCATCGGCCCGCGTGATCAGGATATTGGGCGCTCGCTCCAGCAGCCGCGAAGCGATTTCAGAGACCTGCTCGGGGGTCTTTCCCTGGGCGAAAATCACTTCCGGCATGCCCTGTCGCAGCGCGCGGTGATGGTCGACCTTGGCGAAGCCGAGATCCTCGAACGGCAGGTGCCGCATTCGCTCCAGCGCCGCCTCCACATCCACCGCTCCGCCGCGAACGGACTCCAACAACTCCCGCAGTTGTTCCTGGTTCATGAGTTAAAACCTCAGCGTGTCTCCTACCTTCAAAGCATATTTCGCCGCCATGCCGCCGCCCAACTCCAGTACGTACAGCGCATCGTAGTGGCCACCGTAGTTGGGGCACTCGCCGGCCTCGGTGGTGCAGGGCGGCGTGTCGGCGGAGATCTCGACAATGCGGCGGTCCCGATCCATCCAGATGATATCGAGCGGAATGCGGCACTGGTACATCCAGTACTTGTACTTGCCCGAGACCTCATGGAAGAAAAGCATGCCGCGCTCCGGCGCAATGGAGTTGCGGAACATCATGCCACGGCTTCGGTCGGCCTCCGTCAGCATGCTCTCCGCGCGCACCTGCTTTCCGTTCGGAAAGGCGACCGTGCGAGCCTGGTAGTCCTCGAGCGTAGGCGCTTGGCGTCCGCAGCCCATCGACATGAGAGCCAGGGCCACCGCTGGAAGAATGCGGCGCATGAAATAGAATGATAGCAGGCGGTGCGATGGCATCCTTCCTGAGGCGGTTCCGGCTGACGCTCGACATGATCAAGTTCGAACACTCGGTTTTCGCGCTGCCGTTCGCCGGAACGGGCGTGCTGCTGGCGATCCGCGATTCGCGGTACGCGGCGCCGGAGCTGGCCTGGAAAATCCTTTGGATCGTGGCGGCGATGGTGGCGGCGCGGTCGGCGGCGATGGCATTCAACCGCGTGCTGGACGCCGATCTGGACGCGCGCAATCTCCGCACGCGCTCGCGCCATCTTCCGTCGGGCCTGCTCTCGACGGTGTTCGCCTGGAGCTTCGTCGCGGCGTGCGCCCTGCTCTTCCTGGTAGCGGCGCGCCTGCTGAACCAGTTCTGCTTCCTACTGGCGCCGCTGGCTCTCGCGGTGGTGTTCTTCTACTCGTTCACCAAGCGCTTCACGTCGCTCTCCCATTTGGTGCTGGGCCTCTCGCTGGGCATCGCGCCGGCGGCCGCCTGGATCGCGGTGCGCGGCTCGCTCGACCCGCGCATCCTGTGGCTCACCGCGGCGGTGATGCTCTGGACCGCGGGCTTCGACATCATCTACTCGTGCCAGGACTACCAGTTCGACGTCGAGGAAGGGCTCTTCAGCTACCCCAGCCGGTTCGGGATCGCCGGCTCGTTGTGGATCTCCCGCGCATTCCACCTGGCGATGCTGGGATGCCTGCTGGCGCTGGCGCGCGCCTTCCATCTGGGGCCGGTAAGCCTGGCCGGCGTGGCCGCGGTTGCCATCCTGCTCGCTTACGAACACAAGCTGGTGAAGGCCGACGACTTGTCGCGCGTGAACGCCGCCTTCTTCAACGTCAACGGCTGCGTCAGCGTGCTATTCTTTCTGTTTTGGGCCACCGATATCCTTCTCCTCCGCTCTGGGACTTGAAATGGAAATCTCGATCGAAGACCAGCGTCTCCGGCCGATCCTCGAGAAAGTGAATTCCGGCGCACGCCTGAACTACGACGACGGGATCACTCTCTACCGCACCTCGGACCTGCTGGCGTTGGGCTACCTGGCGAACCTGGTGCGCGAGCGGCTCCACGGCAACGTCACGTACTTTAACGTGAACCGGCACATCAACCCTACCGACGTGTGCGTGGCAAGCTGCCGCTTGTGCGCCTTCGGCAAGCGCGCCAAGGACCCGCGCGCCTATACCATGTCGCTCGAGCAAGTCTGGGAGACCGCCGGGCGCGGCTGGACCGAAGCCGTCACCGAATTCCACATCGTTGGCGGGCTGCACCCGGAGCTAACCCTGGATTGGTACTGCGAGATGCTGCGCGGCCTCAAAGCGCGCTTTCCCCAGGTGCACCTGAAGGCCCTCACCATGGGCGAGATCGCCTTCCTGGCGCGCCGCGGCCACATCTCAGTGCGCGAAGTCATCCAAAGGTTGAAGGACGCTGGCGTCGAGTCGCTGCCCGGCGGCGGCGCCGAGATCTTCAACGAGCGCGTCCGGCGCATCATCTGCGATCACAAGATCGCCGGCGAGGAGTGGATCGAGGTGGCGCGCACGGCGCACCAGATGGGCCTGAAATCCAACTGCACGATGCTCTACGGCCACCTCGAGAACGACGAGGACCGCGTCGATCACCTGCTCAAGCTGCGCGCGCTCCAGGATGAGACAGGCGGGCTGGTGGCCTTCGTTCCGCTGGCGTTTCATCCCGACAACACGCAACTCGCCCACATTCCCTCCACCACCGGATTCGCCGACATCAAGAACGTCGCGGCAGCGCGCCTGCTGCTGGACAACGTGCCGCACATCAAGGCCTACTGGGTGATGATGACCCCGCGCATCGCGCAAGTCGCCCAGCGCTTCGGCGCCGACGACCTCGACGGCACCGTGGTCGAAGAAAAGATCTACCACGACGCCGGCGCGACCACCAGCCAGTCGCTGCGCCGCGACGAACTGCTGCGCCTGATCCGCGACGCCGGCCGCGACCCCGTCGAGCGCGACACCCTCTACCGCCCCGTCGCCCGCGCCGGCGCCACCCTCACCGTACCGGTTTGACGGCCAGCCCGCATTTCAGCAGTGGGCCGGTTTCCGAAACGAGCGTTTACGGAACGCGGAGGGCCTTTGCCTTGGTGTCGATCACGAAATTGAAAACGAGCCCCTCTTCAATGTAGGGGAATGGGTCAACTCCCTTGTTGATGGTTGGCCTTCGGAAGCGCCATTCGGCAGCCGCTATCTCAGCAGCGACACGGAGTTCTTCCGGGCCGATACTGCACACTCGTTCGACGTGGCCCTGTCTGTTGATGAGGATACGCACGTTCACGGTCCCACTAATGCCTTTAGCCCTCGCGTGCGCTGGGTACACAGGCCTGACGCTCTTGAGGACGCCTGCGGGCAACCAGTCTGAAATGGAAAGGCGCTTGTAGGTGCTGAAGTCACATGGACTCGCATGTTCCGGTGGAAACTGGTCCGCCTGGCGCTGGGCGGCGGACAGAACGGAATGCCGGTGCTGTGCGGGAGGCGCCAGCGCCGCACGCCCTATTGGATTCGGTAGGCGCAATTCCGCGGCGCCCGGCTCGATCATAAGTAGCCCCGACGCTATGCCGATGAGGCATAGGCTGCCGACGATGAAGCGGAACGCCACTCGCGTCTCCATTGCCTTCACCCCACTTAGACGGGTCACGCCGAACGGATGTTCCCACGACACCCGGTCAAGACATCTCCGCCTGGGAATTTGAGCCGTATTACTCCTCCCTGACGCCGAAGGGTTCAGAATCCCGCCACGCGGCCGTGTCGCCGGCGTCCAGCCGGCGAGATTACTCGGCTCGCTCGTGACGGGCGCCGGCAGCCTCGGAAGCGCTCCTCGCCCGTCCGGAAGCTCCGACAGCGAATGGAAGCCGGAGACGGCGGCCCAGGTGCGAGAGCGCGTCGCGGAAGTCATAGATCTCGCCGGCCACGACGTTTTCGATTTGCTGCGTTCGCGCGCGACCGAACAAGAGGTTTTGGACCTGCTCGACGAGCCCACAACCAGGTGAGGTGTGGTTGGCGGACCTGGAAAGGGACTTCGAGAAACCGTCTCACCCTGGTGGTCCAATTGCCCGAAGTCCCGTGTTTTCCGCTTCGGCCTTGGAAAAACCGCCCGGGCCCTGGCGGTTTTTTGCATGCTTTTCTCGCGCGCTCCCCCGGGCGTGAGTGGAGCGGCCGCAGTGCGAACGCCCTATGGGCAGACGCACCCGGTTCCTGTAGAATGAGATCGATGCTTGCGGGAGGCATTCTTTCTTGGCCAGATTCGATCGGAAGCCGCTCGTCGCCGTTGCCTCGGCGTCGAAGCGAAGCGCCGCGCCGCTCTGCGCCCTGCTGGTTTTCTCATCTTGCTTAGCGCCCGCGCGGGCGCAAACCCCCGGCAAGTGTCCGGCATTCCCCGCCGACAACATCTGGAACGCCGCCGTCGACCGCCTGCCGCTCGATTCCAACTCGGCTGCCTACGTCAGCACCATCGGGGCGTCCTCTCATTTGCATCCCGACTTCGGCTCGGGCCTTTGGGACGGCGAGCCCATGGGTATCCCCTACGTGCTGGTGAGTAATCAGCCGGCGGTCTCGGTCCGGTTCGATTACTCCGATGAGAGCGACCCGGGACCCTATCCCATCCCGCCCAATCCCCCCATCGAGGGAGGCAGCGACCACCACCTGCTCATCGTCGACGAGGGAACCTGCACGCTCTACGAACTCTACGACGTCTCCCAACAGCCGAACGGAAGCTGGACAGCGGGATCGGGAGCCATCTTCGACCTGCGATCCAACCGCCTGCGGCCCGCGGGCTGGACCTCGGCGGACGCCGCCGGCCTGCCCATCCTGCCGGGCCTGCTGCGCTACGATGCGGCGCTCTCCGGGGAGATCAAGCACGCCATACGCTTCACCGCTCCCCGAACGCGCGCCGCCTACGTTTGGCCCGCGCGCCACTTGGCCTCCAACCTCTCCGGCACGCAGTACCCACCGATGGGCCAGCGCTTCCGCCTGCGCGCCGATTTCGAAATTTCCAGCTTCTCGCCCATCAACCAGACCATCCTGCGCGCGCTCAAGAAATACGGGATGTTCCTGGCCGACAACGGCTCCTCCTGGTACATCACCGGCGCCCCGGACAGCCGCTGGGACAACGACGATCTGCACGTCCTGCAAAATGTTCCTGGCTCGGCCTTCGAAGCGGTGGACTCATCCCAACTCATGCTCACCCCCGACTCCGCCGCCGTGCGGTCCGCGAGCCCGGCCACTCCGGCCATCACTGGAATCGTAAGCTCGGCCAGTTTCAACCCCGGCGCTTCCGAGACCGCCTGGGTTTCCGTCTTCGGCACGAATCTCGCGCCCGACACGCGCTCCTGGCGCATCGACGAGATTGTCAACGGCGCCCTGCCCACCAACCTGGACGGGGTGAGCGTGTCGATCGGCGGCCAGCCCGCAGCGATCAGTTACATCAGCCCCGGGCAGCTCAACGTGCAAGTGCCCGACCGCACGCTAGGCTCTGGAATGGCCGTGCGGGTGAACACCCCACAAGGCTTCGCCTCAACCACGCTGGCGGTTCTCGCACTCGCACCGGGCCTGTTCACCTACGCTGCCGAGAATCACCGCTACGCCGCCGCCCAGCACTGGACCGACTACTCCATCGCCGGTAAGGCCGGACTTTACCCCGGCTCGTCTCCCGCGCGGCCGGGCGAGGTGGTCATCCTGTACGGAACCGGTTTCGGGCCGACGGTTGCGCCTCAGACTGCCGCCGGGCGCCTGGTCACGCAACCGGCGGCGCTCGCCAACAACGTAACCGTGTTCGTCGGCGGCATCCCGGCCGAGTTGCTCTGGGCCGGCCGAAGCGCAGCCGGCCTCGACCAGATCAACATCCGGCTGCCCGCCAGCCTGCCGGACGGCGACCTTGCGGTAGTGGCGGAGATTGCGGGTGCGCGCACCCAGGACAACCTCTTCCTGACGGTGGCGCACTGAGCGGCCGCGGGGCGGCCGTTGCAGGCGAGTGCAACTTGCCCGTATAATGGAGGCAGATTGCCACGGAGGTGGCGCTGTGCCGGAATTGATCGAGTTAGCCGAATCCTCGCCGGCCGTGCGTTTCTACGGCCGCTTGCAGAGCAAGTTGGGCGTGGCCTCCATCCGCTCCGACAAGGACCTGGTGGCGCTGGTCGAGAACAGACTGCCGGCCGCTACCGTCAAATCGCTCGTGCGTGCGGGACTCTCCGACAGCGAGGCCTACCAGCTCATCGTGCCCCGCCGGACGCTCGCCCACAGGATATCGAGGCGCGAACCCCTCTCGCGAGAGGAGTCCGACAAGGCCGTCCGGGTGGCCAGAATCACCGCGCTGGCGGAAGAAGCCTTTGGAGATCAAGACCGGGCATGGCGCTGGCTGAGGAAAGCCAAACGGCGCTTCGGTGGACGCAAACCGATCGAACTGCTGGCCACTGAGACCGGCGCACGGCTGGTCGAAGAGTTGATCGGCCAAATTGATGACGGCATGGCCGCGTGACGATCTGGAGAATCAGCAACCACGCGACGCTCGATGGCGGTGGGGGTCTGCGAGCCCCCAGTCGCTGGCACACGCGCGGCCGGCGCGTGGTCTATTGCGCCTCCAACCCGGCGGCCGCACTGCTGGAGGTGCTGGTGCATGCTGAAATCGACATTGAGGACACGCCCGTCACTTATAAGTACCTGGAGATCGAGGTCCCGGATTCGATTGCAATCGAGACCGCCGATGTGGGGCCTCTCGGTCCCGGCTGGGCGATGGAGGTCGAGGCCAACCGGCGGATCGGCGATCGATGGCTCGCGTCGGGGCGAACGGCCCTGCTCCTGGTCCCCAGCGCAATCCTACCCGCTACCCTCAACGTGCTGATCAATCCGAGGCATCCCGATAGCGCCGGGATTCAAATCGCGCGGATTCACCGGCAACCGATCGATCCGCGTCTGGTCCGTGCGTAGCCGGCGCGCTACTTCACGTCTCGGACGCAGCGGAAGCCGATGTTGAAGGCCTTGTAGCGCGCCGGGACCGAGCCGGTCTCCCAAAGCACGTTGTCGGTCAGCTTGGTGTCGTAGGCGCCGCCGCGGTAGGTGTACCAGGGCTCGCCGGCCGTCGGCGGAGGCGTCATCAGCCGGGCAAACGACTTGAGCGCGGCATCGCTCGGCGTGCGCAGCTCGTCGGTGAACTCCCACACGTTACCCGCCATGTTGAGGACGTGGTTGGGGCTGGCGCCCTCCGGGAACGAATCCACTGGCATCAGGTCCGGGGTCTTGCGGTCGGGGTTGTCGAGCACGTTGGCGCGCCGCGGGTCCCGCTCGTTGCCCCAGGGGTAGACGCGGCCGTCGCGACCCCGCGCGGCTTTCTCCCATTCCTGCAGCGTTGGCAAGCGCTTGCCCGCCCACTTGGCAAACTCCTGGGCATCCACGTAGGTGATGTTCACGACGGGGTAGTAAGGGTGGTCCTTGAGGAAGAGCTCCGGCAGCGGGCGGTTCTTATCGGTGCAGAAACGGGCGTAGGCGGAGTTGCTCACCTCGGTTTGATCGATGTAGAACGCCGGGAGCGTCAACTGCGTCCTCTCCGCACCGGAGAGAAACGACCCGGCGGGCACGAGCACCATATCGCCGGTAGGGGTGGAAATCGTGGGCGCCAGGCTTTGCGTTCCCGGCGCACCGAAATGGAGCCACACCGCCGCGGCCAGCATCACCACGCCGGCGATCGCCACAGCGATCAGCCAGGGACTGCTCTTAGCGCGCGCAACCTGCTGCGCCGGCATCGGCGGGGGGGTGGGCGTGGCGACGGGCATGCGGCCCGGCGTCGGTGTGGGTGCAGCCACCGTTCCTCCCAGGCCAGGCTCGACGATCACCTGCAGGGTTTGGGTCGCCCCTACCGGACCGCGTTGCAGCCGCCGCAGAATCCGCTCCAGCTCCGCGCACACCGCCGAGAAACTGGAGGGCCGCTGCGCCGGATCCTTCGCCGTGCAACTGGCCACCAGGTCGGTAAGCCCCTGCGGAGCGCCGGCGGCGGCCAGCGGGGCCAAATCCAGCGGCTGGCGCAGGATCTTTTCGAAAATCTTTTCGATGCCCTCGGCATCCGTCGGCCGGACGCCGGTGATCAACTCGAACAGCATGATGCCGAAGGCGTAGATATCGACCAGCGTAGTGACGGGCATGCCCCGGATCTGCTCCGGCGCCATGTAGTAGGGCGTGCCGAGCGTGAAGCCGGGCCGCGTGAGCGCGGTGTTTTCCGCCTTGGCAATTCCAAAATCCATCAGCTTCACCAACCCGCTGCTGGTGACCTGGATGTTCTCGGGCTTGATGTCGCGATGGATGATCTTCTGGTTGTGGATGTGCTCCAGCGCCCGGGCGATTTGCAGGGCGATGGCCAGCTTGCAGTGCAGGTCGCCGGTCCGGTTGGTCTTGATCAGGGCGCGCAGATCTTCGCCCCGCAGGTATTCCATGACCATGTACGGGCGGCCGTTTTCCTCGCCGAAATCGTAGACCCGGATGATATTGTCGTGGCTGATACTGCCGGCCACACGCGCCTCCTGCAGAAAGCGCGCCTTGGCCTCCGGGTCCTTGCAGGCCTGCTCGGTGAGAATCTTCACCGCCACGGTGCGGGCGATGACGGTATCGCGCGCACGGTAGACACGCGACATGCCCCCGCCCAAATACTCCTGCAACTCGTACTTGCTGATGCGCGCAGGCAGTTCCATAGGTTCCCTACCGAGCGACGTCGGCCACGCAACCCCATCCGCTAAAGTAGCCTTTGCGGAAAATCGGGGGCGAACCCATCATATCAAGGTCGAAGCGCACCGACACGGGCTGGCCCGTGCTGGTGGTCACGGAGCGCCCGGATTGTCCGGTCCGCAAGGTCCATTCCAGCCGATACACGGAACCCACCGGCGGCGCCTTCTCGTCGGAATCCCCGAAGAACTCGAACGCGGCCCAAACCCCATCGTACGGCGGCCAGTTGAAGCCCTCGGCGCCGAACTTCACCTGCATCCGTGCACCCGGAGGCGTGCCCGGCCAGAAGAACTGCTTGGAGCCCGTTTTGCCCGGCATGTTGCTGAAGGTCTGGCTGTCGAGCGAGAGGGATATGGTCTGGTTGCTGCCCGTCAGATCGGACGTCAGTTTGTAGTTGATGTGGGGCTGCTGGGCGCCGCTCGGATACGCCGCATCGGCAAACGCGGCGGCGCGATTGAAGAACGCTAGGAAATTCGGGGTCACGGTCATGGTACCGCCCGGCTTAGGCGAGTAACGGCCGCCCTCTTTTTGCACCAGGGCTTGCAGGCTCCCGGTATAGAACTGCCACAGCGCTCCGTCGGGCGGGCGGAAGAAGTGGTTCACGTCGTCCACCGTGGCCTGCACGCCGGACTTCAGGTTGAACGGGTACTTCGCCATCAGCCCGTTGAATTGGCCGCACAGCGCGCCCCCCTTGGCCCGGAGCTCGGCCGGCCCGATGCCCTTGAGCACGCGCTCCAGCTCGGTGATCGGGTCTTCCATCAGCTTCTTCACCGTCTCCGGAACCCGGCCTTCCTTGTCGACTCCGAAGCTCTGGGCGATCTGCTGGGTGACGAAGCGGGCCTCGTTGGCCTGGGTGAGCGTCTGCGCGGTGGCCGGATCGGCCAGCCCGGCGGAGCTCGAGGCCACCTGCTGCACCGAATTCTGCAGCTTCAGCAGCGAGCCCATGTACATCTGGTTCGACGGGCCAACGTACTGGCTCTGGCAGGCCGGCGGAACCACCTGCTGCACCGCCTGGAACGCGTTCTTCACCTCCGGGAGGTCGATGCTGGTGTGCTGCGATGCCAGGCAGAACAGGGCCAGCAACGGCGACTGGTTGCTGGAGGTCAGACCCAGTTTCTTGGCGGCGTCCGACACGCTCATGTACCCGATCACCCTGCCCTGACGCAAGTACTCGCGCCATTCCTGGATGAAGTCGCGAATGTAGAAGCCGCGCAGTTTCTGCTCGAGCTGAGTGCGATCGCCGCTGCCGGCGAAACCCCCGGGGCCCAGCACCCACTCCTCGCCGCTGAACATCGTCTCGGGCTTGGCGAAGGCGGCCTGGATGAACGCCCAGCCGTCCCGGGTGAATGCGCCGCGCACCTCGCGTGGATCCGAAACCGACTCGTTGGGGAACATGCGGTTGTAGTTCACCGGCTGGCCGCGCTTGGAAGCCGCATCCAGCAGCGCCTGGTAGATGCGCTCGTCGGCGTTGAACGACTTCAGGTACCGCCGGGCATGATCCACCGTCGCGCCGTCGTTCGCCGAGGAGAACGGGTTCTCGAAGGCCAACTCGTCGCTGTAGAAATCGAATTGCTTCTGCGCCAGTTGCAGGCGTTCCGGATCGACGCTGCGTCCCTCGCTCCAGCGGTTGGAAAGATAGGGGGACAGGAACGCGCGCGTGCTGCGCTTCCATTCCGAGGTGGTGATCAGATAGGCCTTGAGCGTGTTATAGGGCGGACCGTAGGCGTCGGTCGGCCCGGGGGCGGGCGGCAGGCGCCGGAGACTGTCCACCATGGAACTCTGCGTCCAGCCGAACAGCGTCGCGTAATAGCGGTCGAAGTAGAGTTGGCGGGTCTTGTCGTAGAGCTCGTTGCCCGTATACAACCCCCAACGCATGCTGAGCGGCGCACCATTGCGCTGGTAGTCGGTGAGGACCTCCAGCTCCTGGCGCAGCGCTTCCAGCCGCTTCAGGGCATCCAGCGCCGGCAGGTCCTGGCCGGTTACTTGCACCGCGGAGAGGCCTTTGGCGGCCTCCAGAACACGCGATTCCAGGTTGCGGTTGCGCACGCAGGAAACGGTGATGGCAGTCGAATACAGCAGGCACAACGCTGTCGCGGCCAGGAACAGCACCCGCCGCAGCCCGCTGGTCTTGCTGCTGGCCGAGGAGGCCGAGTGGGCGTCGCGGTCGGCCAGCACGATGTCGTTCCAGAAGTGGGTCAGGAAAACCCATTGCGGCACGCGCCGCGTTCCGGTCACACGGGGCTGGGACGGGGCCTCGGGGCCGCGCGATTGCGCGCCCTGCCTGAAAATCCCCGTGGCGCCGCTGGCTTGCTCGTAACCCTGCTGCTGCTGCGGGCGCGCCACCGGGGCGGACACCTCGTCCACCACGATCGGGCGTACGCCGGAGAAGTAGAATCCGCGCAGGAACGGCGCGGCGCGCAACTGGCTGGGCTTGCACAGATCCACCAGGAACTGCACCAGGCCGCCGCGCAGCTTGCGGTACTCGCGGGGGAACTCGTAGACGCCGGGCAGCTTGTCGGGAGCGTTCTCGCGCGACAGGTACTCCACCCGCTTGTCGCAGAACGAGCGGAACAGATCGTCGAAGGCCGCGGCGAACCGCTGGCTGGCCTGCTCGGCGTAAACGCCCTGCCCCGTTGCGGGCAGAATGGGCAGCGTCACGCCCACCACCTGCGTCCCCTCCTCGTTGCTCAGGTTGCGCACGTATTCGAGGAAGAAGGGCACGCGGTCCGTCTTGGTGAACAAAACGTAGACCGGGAAGCTGATGCCCATCAGTTGCGAGATCTCGCCCAGCCGCGCGTGCAGATTGCGCACGGCGATCGCCACGTTGTCCCGGGCGCCGGGCTTCATGAACTCCTCGAGGTCGAAACACACCACGGCGGCGCGCGGCGCCTGCTGGCCTTTTCCCAGCGCGGTCGAGAGCCTGCCCGGCTGCATCCGCTTTAACAGCCGCGCCCAGCGTTGCGGATCGGCCACCATACTGCCGCCGGCCTCGACAAACACCGTCTGCCGGGAGAACCACAGGTTGCCCGTCCGCGTCGGCAGCACCGCGTTGTCGTGGTAGACCTGCCCGGCGAGCAGTTCCGGCTCGAGACCCGAATGCACCATGCTGTGGGTCTTGGCAGAGCCGGGCGGGCCCAGCAGGAAAATCACCGGCAGGTTACCGGTCTTGGCGCCCTTGGCGACGTTGGAGGCCGCCAGCCGGGCCTCGGCATCGCGCACCAGCGCGTCCACCTCGTCGCTCGAGCCGCCGCCCGCAACCGGACCCGCGCCCGCCGAAGCCTCCGCCGCCGCCGTCTTCTGCTTCTCCTTCTTGGAGCGCCACCACCAGAATATCCCCGCGCCGGAGAACCCGATCGTCGCCAACAAGCCCCGGACAATCCACAGGTTCACTCCCGTGAGATTGAGCAGCGAGGTGGCCAGCCACGCGAAGACGTAGTAACTTACCAAGCCCCCAATGATGATCAGTCGGTAGTTCATCGAGCGCTCCTATCCGCGAGCCAGGGTTGGTATGGCGCGCAGTTCGGACGCGCCGGCCCCCAGCGAGATCTTGTAAATGCCGAACAGCACAACGACCAGAACCAAGGAGCCAACCGCCATCCACAACAGCCGCTTCACCCAGGGGTCGGAGCCCATCACTTTGACCTTTCCGGGGGGAATCGCCCAGTACGGCGAGAGGTCCGCCGTATAGCCTCGGATGCGCCGCAGCTTCTCCTTGACCGTTTCGATTACCGTGCGCAGCTCGGCCTGGCCGCCCAGTCCGTACCGCCCGCGAAAGCCCAGCAGCAGGCACAGCTCGTAAACCTCCAGCACGTCCGCCAGGTCGTGCGAGTCGCGCTGGCCCAGCAGCCGCTGGATGTTGTTGAAGAAAATCTCTCCCGCAATGTCGATTCCGAACAACTCCTCCTGCAGCGGCTTGCGATGCCATTGGGCGAACACCGGCTGCTGCAGATTCAGGATCGACTCGTCCAGAAAGGCCACCGCCGCGAAGATGGCGAGCTTGATCTGCTCGGCGGTGTAGCCCCGCGTTCTCCCATCCTGGTCGGCGGCCTTGAGGGCCTCGCGCATCTGCGCGCGAAACACCTCGGAGTCGGTGACCACCTGCCGGTTGGTGCGCAGGCGGACAATCGCGGTGAGGATCTCCTGGAAGACCAGGGCCAGGTTATCCGGGCGGCGCTGGAGCGAGTATCCGCCGGCCTCGGGCCCGGCGGCATTCGGCGTGTACGTTCCCATATGTCTTTAGGACTCCAAAACGACCAGAAGTTCGATTTCGGGTTGCGGGATTTCGCCCGGCACGTAGACTCCAACCTGGCGAGTGAGCACGATGTGGTCCCAGCACGGGCCCGCGCGATTGACCGCGAAATACTGCGTCTCCAAGCGCGGCGAAATGGCGGCGGGCGGGATCGGGATCTGGTTCAACCCCAGCCCCGGAAGCGCCCGCTGCACCAGCCTGGGCACGAACTCTTTGGAACAGATCTTGATCAGCCGTGGCGTGCGTTCGATCAGGTCCGCCTCGCCGATCTTCGAGCGGATCGCGAAGATCCAGCGGCAATGGTCCAGGCAGCGCTGGTCGGCGACCGGGCCGGTCCAGTAGTAGTTGCCCATGGGCTCGAGCGGAATCGGGATGACGTTGGTGGGCATCAGCAGCTCCAGGTGCCTGCGAATGTGTTCGTCGAGCGCTTCGAAGCACTCCTGGAGGTTCTGGTGATCGTACAACGGCAGTGAGCGCGGGTGCGAATCCAGGCCGAAGGTGCACAGCGCCCCGGCCAGCCGCGACAACTCGTCGAACAGCGCTTCGGGATGCCCGCGCTTGGTAAAGCAGAAGTGCCGCAACGGGGCCAGGCTGGCGTTCACGCAGTGCAGGAACCAGAAGTTAGAGACTTCCTGGCTGCTCCACCCGGCCGAGCTTTTCGCACCGCCCAGCTTGGCGCGAGTGAGGTTGGCGCTCTTCTCCTCGAGAATCTCCACGATCCGCCGGAGCATCACCATCAGCCGCTCGCTGGCGCTGATCTCCAGACACGGCGGAATGAACTGAGCGTCGAAAACGAAGTGCCCCGAACTATCCCGCCGGATGCGCGCTATGGGCAGCGTCACCATGTCCTGGGTGATTTCGGTGTCCAGCAGCAGCCGGATGTTCTTCCGCCCCAGGCGCACCGGTTTCTCGTCCCGCCCGGTATTGTCGTCGTGCAGTACCACGCTCTCCGCGATGTAGCGCGCGGAGCTGGACTCGCCCTCGCTCGTCAGGGAGCAGTTCAGGCCATCCTGGATGCGCGGAGGGATCGCCAGATAGACGGTCATGCTTTCCCGGATCGGCGAGAACAGGTCGGAGATCTGGCGGGCCGTGGGCAGCGGGTCGGCATCCGGCATCTGAAACACCAGTCCATCCGGGAGCACTCCTCGGGCGTGCACCAGGGAGAGCGTGCCATTCAACAGCGCCTCGCGGTCCAGCTCGAAGCCCCCCACACCATGGGGCGCATAGTACAGGCTGGCAAGGGCGAAGTGGACCGAGTCTTCGAAGTAGCGGCATTGCGCTTGAAAATGGTGGGGACCCAGGTACATCCCTTCGGACCAGACGAGCCTGGAAAGCTGTTTCATAGGCAGATGCTCTGAAAATCGATTATATGCGGCACCGGCAAAAGAAGCTAGCGCTTTGCGCCACACCCGTGATTAGAGTGTACCGTCTCGCGAATTGTACCGCTCCCTGGCGGGACTTTGAAGAAATCGCCGGGCAAGCTGAAGCATGCCCCACCAGAGGCTGCAAGCTGCCGATGCTCCGCGTGGGACATGCTTCAGCTTGTCCTCTTCGGCGCTGCAAGGCGATTCTTTCACAGTCCCTGGCGGGCGCGCCGCGGACCGTCTACGCGATTGCCGATAGCACCTGACTGCGGTTCGGTGTACTCTAATACTGGATCGGCAGTATCTCATGGACCTCGACAAAAAATACGAACTCGGCGAGGTAGTCGGGAACGATAGCGAATCGAAATCCTTCAAGGCCCGCGAGCTGGCCTCCGGCCGGGCGATTTTCGTGCACATCCTGTTCGGCGGCGCCACCGTGCCGGGACGCGAGACGCTACTGAGCATGGTTCTGCAACGCGCGGTGGACTCCTCCCCGGAGAAGCGCTCGCAGATCCTCGAGATCAGCGATCACAAAGGCATGCCCTACGTGGCGACGGAGGTCCTGCCGGGCTTCTCCGGCCTGCGCGCCTGGCTTGAGCCCCACCCGTCGCAGCCGGCCTCGTATTCCGAGGCGGACCTGTTGGCCAAGGCGGGACGGTGGCAAGCGCCGGCGCCTCCGGCCGCGCCAGCTCCGCCCCCGGTAGCCGCCGCGCCCGTGCCGCCTCCCGCGCCTCCGGCGGCTCCCCCGGAAGACGACGATTTCGCGAAGCTGTTTGGCGTCGCGGAAGCTGCACCCCCACCGGCGCCCGAACCAGTTCGACCCGCGCCCCCACCGGCCGCGCCAGTACGACCACCGGCTCCTCCGCCCGCGCCAGCCGCGGCGGACGATGAGTTCGCCAAGTTGTTCGGCAGCGCGGCGCTTCCCGCCGAGCCAGCGCCTCCGCCGGCCCAGCCACAGGCTGCGCCGCCGCCCCGTCCCGTGCCGCCGCCTCCGGCCGCTCCTCCTCCGCGGCCAGTGCCGCCTCCGCCGGATGCCGGCGCTTTTACGCAGTTATTCCACGCTACCGTGGGCAATCTCGCGGGACCGCCGGTAGCACGGCCGCCCGCGAAGCCCGCGCCGCCACCCCCGGCTGCACCGCCTGTTCGACCGCCGGCGCCCGTGCCGCCTCCCCAGGCTGTGCGGCCGCCGCTTCCGCCAACACCCGCGCCGCCGCCCACGCCAGCTCCAGCGGGCCCTTCCGGAGCGGGCGAGTTCACGCGGCTGTTCCACTCGCCAGCCGGATCGGGCCAGGCTCCTCCGCAACCGGTCCCCCAACCGGATTGGGGGGAGGCGCCGAAACCGCCCGCGGCAGCACCAGGCGGCGGCTTCACCCAAATGTTTCACGGCGCTCCGGGCGCTGCTTCCCCGATGCCCGAGATGCCTCCTCCAGCCGGCACCGCGCCCAGCGCGCCCGGTCAGTTCACCAGCTTGTTCAAGACGCCGGACTCAGACCGGCCGTCCCAGGGGTTTCCGCCCCCTCCGCCCGCGCCCTCTCAGCAGCCGTTTCCTGGAGCGCTGCCGACGCCCTCGGGAGGAGCGCCCGGCGAATTCACGAGCCTGTTTGGGGCGCGCGCGGGGACGGGG
>PLEM01000364.1 GCA_003137035.1 Bryobacterales bacterium
GGCTTCTTCGGCAAGTTCTACATCTTCAAGGCGGCGCTGGAGGCGCACCTGGGTTGGCTGACGGTGCTGGGCTTGCTGAACACCGCCGTAGCAGCCTACTACTACCTGCGCATCCTCGTGGTCATGTACATGAAGGAGCCAGGCGAATCGACAGCCGACCTGCCGCCGCTGGCCCCCGGCACCCGCACCGTCCTCTGGACCTGCGCCGCGGCCACGCTGCTGCTGGGGTTCTTTCCCTCCCTGGTTCTCCGGTTCGCGGGCCTGGGGAAATAGGCGCCCTCAGCACTTATCCTTGGGCCTTGAGCCGCTCGGCGCGGCGCTGTCGCATCATCTTGATTGCGTCTTCGCCGTCCATCAGCTCGCCGCGCTCCGCCTGAGCAAAACCTGTGGCAATCTTGGCAGCCACCGCCTCGCTCTGCTCCGCCAGCATTTCCTTGGGGTCGCGAAACGCGCCGGACTGGATCGGGTGCTGGTGTTTGGGCCTGAGTTGGATGGTCATGGGCCGTGTTTCCCTCAATTCCGATGGTACAGGATAACGTCATCGGGGCTTTGCAGGCGGATGACGGATCGGGTCGCGGCCCTCGGATGGTAGGATCTGGAATGGTGAAGCCCGACACCCCAAACTCCGGACCCGGCTCCGAGACCGGCGGCATCCGCCTCCTCCAGTTCCTCGGCGCGCTCATCGTACTGGCCTATTTCTTCCGCTACGCCACCGTAGGTCTCTCCGCTGGCTTCGCGGCGGACGACCCGATGAACATCTACTACTACTGGAGCGGCGGCGCGGGTCAACTCCTGCGGAATCTGGGCCTGTTCTTCACCACCTACATGCGCCCGATGGGCGGCGTCTACTACAGCCTGCTGTACCATTTCTTCGGCCTGAATCCCCTGCCGTATCACGTCGCCATCCTGTGCCTGCTTCTGCTGAACACCTTCCTGGCGTACCGCTTCGGCGCGCTGATCACGGGCTCGCGCCTCGCCGGAGGGCTCTGCTCGTTTCTCGTCGCCTTCCACGCGGGTCTGATCCACCTGTACTTCCAGCCATCGTTCATCTACGACATCCTGTGCTTCACCTTCTATTTCCTGGCCGTCAACTTCTACCTTTCGGTCCGCACACGCGGCGTCCGCATGACCATCTGGCGGACCGTCGGGTTCCTCCTGCTCTACATAGGCGCGCTCGAGTCCAAGGAAATGGCGGTCACCCTACCCGCGCTGATGCTGCTGTACGAGGCCCTCTGGCGCCCCCCGGCGCGCCGGTCCGTCTCGGACGTGGCCACCTGGGCCCGGACAGAGGCCCTGACGCCGATACTGGCGGGCGTGGTGACCCTCGCCTACGCTCTCGGCAAGGCCCTCGGTTCGGACTCCCTGCTGCGAATTGAGGGCTACCGGCCGGCGTTCACCGGAGCCCGGTACTTCGAATCGACCTCCCGTTTCCTGAACACGTTGTTCTACCAATCCATCCAGGACGGGTTCTTCAACGCCCGAACCGTGTCCCTGGTGGCCGTGCTGCTGCTGGCGATTGCCTGGAGGCTCCGGCAAAGGCGCCTGTTTCTGATGTGGTTGTTCATCTTCATCGCTCCACTGCCCATCGCCTTCCTGCCCTCCCGGGGTGGAGCTTCTCTCTACATTCCACTGGTGGGCTGGGCCGTTTTCGCGGGAAGCCTGCTGGCGTCCGCGAGCGGAGCGATTGCCGGATGGCGGATTCTGCAGCGCGTGCCAGCGGGAGTGACGCAAGGCGCGCTGGTGCTGTGCGCCGTGGCGGCCCAATGGGGACTAACGGCGCACCATACTGCCGGGATCGGCCCCTGGGTGCGCAGCCATAACCAGCTCACCGCCTCGGTCATCCAGCAGATCCACGCCCTCCAGCCGTCCGTTAAACCGGGAGCCACCATCTACGTGATGAACGACGTGTTCGACGGCTTCGACACCCAGTTTCTATTCGAGCTCACCTATCACGACCGCTCCGTGCACGTCCTGCTGGACCGCTACGCGCACTCGACGCCCGCCGAAATCGAGCGCATGGACTACGTTTTCACCTTCGAAAACGGGAAGCTGAAACGGTTGAAGGGTGCGGAGGGCGGACTTCGAGTCCGCGCGGGGCCTGAGCCCCGCGCGGGTTGAAACCCGCCCCCCCGTTTGGCAAACCAACCCTCGGGTGTTGTAGAATAGACTATTGTCACCTTCGGGGCGCGCGGTGTTATGCTGCGCCCGCACGCGCTTTCAGGCGGCCCCCAAGCAACACCGGACAGGAAGGTTCCTATGTACGCTGTGATACAAACAGGCGGGAAACAGTACCGTGTCTCCCCCGGCGAAGAAGTCGAAATCGAAAAACTGCCCTGGGACGTGGGCGTCGAGCTGGAATTGAACAGCGTCCTGGCTGTTTTCAAGGAGCCCGACCAGATGTTGACCGGCTCCGACCTGGCCAGCGCGAAGGTCCTGGCGACCATCGTGGCGCACGGCCGCGGCGACAAGGTCCGGGTGTTCAAGTTCAAGCGCAAGAAGCAGTATAAGCGCACCATCGGACACCGGCAGGATTTCACCCGGCTGAAGGTCACCGGGATCGTGGCGTAGGAGCACGGCATGGCGCACAAAAAAGGTTTGGGCAGTTCCCGCAACGGGCGCGATTCCAACGCACAGCGGCTCGGAGTGAAGGTCTTCGGCGGCGAGACCGTTACCGGGGGATCCATCCTGGTCCGGCAGCGCGGCACTCAGTTCAAGCCCGGCGACAACGTCGGCTGGGGCAAGGACGACACGCTGTTCGCAAAGGTCCAGGGCGTCGTCGAGTTCCGCGACCGCGGGCGGCTGGGCAAGTTCATTTCGGTCAAGGCGGGCTGAGGCCTGCCCTACTAATGTTCATCGACGAAGCCATCATCCTGGTCAAAGCGGGTGATGGGGGCAATGGCTGCCTGGCCTTCCGGCGCGAGAAGTTCGTGCCGCGGGGCGGTCCCAGCGGCGGCGATGGCGGGCGCGGCGGCGACGTCACGCTGGTTTCCAGCGAGCATTACAACACCCTCCTGCATTTCCGTTTCAATCCCGAGCACAAGGCCGAGCGCGGCCGGCATGGGGAAGGCAGCAACCGGACCGGGCGCGAAGGCGTTTCCATCGACGCACCAGTTCCTGTGGGAACGGTGGTTTACGACGCCGAGACCGGCGAACTGCTGCACGATTTCACCCAGGCCGGCGACCGCTTCCTGGTGGCCCGCGGCGGCAAAGGAGGACGCGGCAATGCCCGGTTTGCCACCTCCACGCACCAGGCCCCGACCGAGCACGAACCCGGGCGCCCGGGCCAGGAGCTGCGGCTGCGGCTGGTGTTGAAACTGCTGGCCGACGTGGGCCTGGTCGGCTTTCCCAACGCCGGCAAGTCGACCCTCATCTCGCGTATCTCCGCCGCCCACCCGAAGATCGCCGACTACCCCTTCACCACTCTGGAGCCGAACCTCGGCGTGGTGATGCTCGGGGACCTGCGTACCTTCGTGGTGGCGGATATCCCCGGGCTAATCGAGGGCGCGCACGAGGGCCATGGCCTGGGCACGCGCTTCCTGCGGCACATCGAGCGCACCAAGCTGCTGGTGCATCTGGTGGACGTATCCGAAGCCACCGGGCGCGATCCGGTCCACGATTTCGAGGTGGTGCTGAGCGAACTGGCCAGCTTCAGCCAGGAGATGGCCGGCAAGCCGATGCTGGTGGTCGCCACCAAGATCGACGCCGCCCAGGACCCATCCCGCGTGGAATCGCTCCAGCGCATGGCGGCGGAAAAGGGGCTCGCGTTTTACGCCATCTCCAGCGTCACCGGTCGGGGGCTCGACCAACTGAAGTTCGCGATGGGAGAGCGGGTGCTGGCGCCGCTACCTGGGAATTAACACCGCCGGGGACATCGCCGGGCGGCGGGTGAAGTAGCCGTCCTGTTGCAGCTTCCGGTAAATGTTCCCCGAGATTCCCGCGGCGGTCGGCCCGCTGACGCCAGGGCCGCCAGTCAGCAGAACCACCACCACCAGTCTGTGACGGCCTACATCATTGAACGAGCCGAACCAGCCCAGGTGCGTCGTGCCCCCGGTGCAGGTGCCGGTCTTGCCGCAGACCGGGGCTTCGGGGTCGAAGACCGCCCGGCGCGCGGTGCCGAACTCCACCGCGCCCATCATCCCCGGCTTGATCTCCGGGACGTACTGCGCGATGTCCAGGGTACGCTTCACCCGCGGCAGAAACCGGTCGGCCTCCTCGGAGTTCCGTGGGTATTGCAGGTAGTACAGGGTGCCGCCGTTGGCGACCGCCGAGAGCAGCGCCGCCAGCTCCAGCGGAGTCAGCGTGATGCCCTCGCCGAAGCTGGTCATCATGCCCATGCCGCCGTTCTTGGGCGGGGCGTCGGCGAAGTAGCCGGGCTCCTCGCCCTCGATGTTCAACCCCGCCTTCTCCCCCAGACCGAACAGGCGCGCGTAGTAGCTGAAGCGGTCGTAGCCGAGCTTGAGGCCCAGGTTGGCGAAGTAGTAGTTGTTGGAGTGCGCCAGGGCCTGGGTCAGGTCCAGGCGCGTGCGCCCGTACACCCGGATGGGCGTGGAGCGGTCGATGATGCCCTCGCTCAGCGCCGCCAGCGCCACGGGAATCTTGACCGTCGAGCAGGGCTGGAACCCGCTCTTGAGCGCTACCCGCTGGTTCACCATGGACAGGATCCGGCCCGTTCCGGGATCCACCGCCACCACCGAGCCGTTGTATGGGCCCAGCGCCTCAACGGCGGCCCGGCGGATGATGGGGTCCTCGCCGTCCACACGGTCGCCGTTGGTCGAGTCGGCGTAGGTCGGTTCGGTCCACTGGCCGAAGAGCCGCCGCACGCGCGAGCGCCGCGCGGTTCGTCTGGTCAAGGCGGCGGGTGTCGTCTTGCCGGACACGCTGGTCTTCTTCTTGGCCTTGATTGCGGAAGCTTTCCTGGCTGTCTTCCGGTGAGTAACGGCGCCCAAGGGCGCTCCGGAGGCAAGCGCGAGGGCCAGCACCAGACAGCAGGTTCGAAGAATCGTCATGCGGTGCGGAAGCGTCGCCACATCAGAAAACATGAAGCCAATCTTATGTTTGAAGCCTCGGCGGACAGAGGCTCACTCTCTCTTATCGGTCAACACAATTCTCAACGATATGTGGCTGAGTGTCAAGCCCCTATAGAGCCTTAGTCGAAGGGGCAGGCCGCTGGGCCTGCCCCGATCGGCAGTCCGCCTAGAATCTGAAGCGCGTCCCCAACTGGATCTGGCGCTCGCGGATGAGGGTGGTGCTGGTAGCTGAAATGGA
>PLEM01000215.1:0-6288 GCA_003137035.1 Bryobacterales bacterium
GGATGAGTTTGGCTTTGCTCGGTGGGCCGAACGGGTACGGCCCTGGGCCGGGCTGGTAGAGGTAACACACAGGGAATGCATGGGATTGAGCGCGGGTGAGAGACCTGAGCGAGAGGGAGATTTGGCTTTGCTCGGTGAATTCCGATTTTCGGGGGGCGCGGCGGTCCTGTGCGGCGGAACGGCGGCGGAATGTGGTGCACCGGCATGGCTGGCCTATTCTAAACCGGCGGCGGAGCGGTGAGGCGCGCGGCGGGGGGCAAGTGGTGGGAGGGCGGAGAATATTCTGGCGGGGGGATTGTGATCGGGNNGGACTTCCGGCCCTCGCCGGGTCGCCGGGCCACTTCAGCGGGTCGGGCGTGATGCGTCAAGTTGGCGCCGGGGTCAGGAGCAGGTCCTTCTCATAAGCCGGAATAACATGAAGCATGCTCGGAAACATCACCTGGACGGCCCCCTATCCGTAAGCAAAACCACCTGAGCGCCTTTCCCGCGCACGATGTCGATTGCCCGGACAACGCTTTTCCATTCCAGATTGACGTCACCCTGGACATAGACGGGCCAATCAGGCGGGCGGCGGGGGAGTTCTCTGTCCAGCAGGGGGCCGAGTTGTTCCCAGGAGATGCGCTGCGAGTTGAAATAGACCACCGGGGCGACTCGCTTCTGCCACACAGCGATGCGCCGGTTCCGCATGTCTGGGTGCAACCAGTCATAGGGTGGATAAGGCAATGCACAGTCCTCTGCACACGAGACTCGGACTACAAGTGGATCCAGGTTGGGCATGCGCTGGCCCTGCACACCGGGCCGAAGAAGGCGCACTGGCAGCCCCTTAAAGCTGACATCGATTGCCAGGTGCACCATCCAAAAACCCATCAATGCGACGCCCCACGTGAGCCAGAACACGAGCCCAACCCACGATGGTTTGGCGAAGTCGGGTTTGAGTGAAGGCCGGGAAACCCAGGGGTGCCGGATCATAGAGTCGACCCGTGGCGCTGGTCCTTGCGAGCCAGGTTGAGTGAGGGAGTAGGCCCGCGCCTGCACCTCGCGTCGCTCGATCTTCCGCGTAATCGCGACAAAAATCGCGCCGAACAGGTTGGCCAAGAGAATTGCCACAAACAGTCGAAAGGCATTGGCGATCCGCTGGTCCGCTTCGTTCCATCTTGCTCCACATTCGCTGATGGAAACGCTAGTCGGGACGGCAGGACTCTCTCCCGGAGTCACCCGCAGCACATAAAGCCCTTTGCGGGCGCGGAACGTGCCCAGATACCCGCCCACAGGAACCCGGCTCCCCTGAGCAACCGTCTGGCCACCGTTCAAGACGGACCAGCGCCATTCCCTCGATGGCTCGTTGGCATACTCGGAATGCTGCCACGGTTCCCACGGGGAGATTCCTATTCCGTAGAAGCTCTCCAAATTGATTTCGAACTCGGGGCTCTGGACCTGACCTTGTTTCAGAGGTATCGGCGCGTTGTGCAGAGGTACCCAGATCTGCATCTCCCTCCAGGCATAGCAGGCCCCCAGCCAAACCAGACTTGCAGCGATCAGTCCCGGCCCCAGTACTCCCGCGCGCAGAATTCGACCCATGACTCCTATTTAGACACCGGAGGACAAACAAAAGTGCCATTGCATGCACTCCGGGCATCATCTCTACCCGATTCCCCTGCGGCGGACTGACACGCAATCCGCAAACGCACGACCTGTGGGCCCAGGTCCCCGACACTCGTGGGGATGCCTCTCCCTACCTCGATCTTGCCGGCAAGCCGAAAACAATCCACTTGAACGAGAAGTCGCCTATGCTGAGATTGGTTGGAAAACGGCGTTGGAGGGCATCGGGGCTGGTCCACACTTCCTCCAACCGGACTTCCGGCCCTCGCCGGGTCGCCGGGCCACTTCAGCGGGTCGGGCGTTTATCGTCAATTTGGACCGCGCCTCGCAACTTCTGACTGGAGCGTGCTGATGTGGGCCCGGTGGATTCAGTCAATGAAGATCGCTAGTCAGCGAATTCGGTCAGAGAAACGCGGCCCCAGTTCACGGGGCTCAATACGTTCCTGGCCTGCGCGTCTTTCAGGAATTCATCGGCGTGCGTGACGAACCTCTCCGTGATTTCGGACAAACGCGAGTCGTCCGGAAGACCAACGATGCGAGCGAGACCCTTTTTCAGCTCGAAGCTCTCCGGAATCGGCGCATAGACGAGCTTCTCGTCGAGCCCTAGATGCCTCAGCAGCTCAATGTCTGGCTGCAAGCGCGGGTCGTGTTTGTATGAATTGGCGAGCAAGCGAAGCGCCTCGACGCTGGCGTATCGCGCGCATTTCTTGGGCTGCAAGCGCCGATCAATCTCCTTCCAGCGTTTGCCATGGGGCATATCGAGGAGAATCTTCCGCTCGCCTTCAAATTCAGAACGTTTGATCTCCTTGCCATGGCCCAGCGCGCAGCTAGCCAGGAAGAGAAGCCGGCGTTCAATGTGGTGCCGTACTGCCACCAGATAGAGAATGCAAAGGTCATGCAGGAACGGCAGGTCCGTGAACATCCACTGGTCGTACGCGTAGCCGGTGCCGTCATCGTCCTGGGGAAGTAGGTCCGCGCGGCGCTTGTATTCCGCGGTTATCAGATTAATGAATGCTTTAGCGTCCGCGAGGTCCATTGCTACCACCTGTCTGTGATGTTCCGCTTTTGCCCTGACCTATGAAGATACCGCGCCTTCACGCGCCGCTCGGCTTCTTCCTTAGTGCGACCCGAACATGGGTCGAGGCCAATCAGTTGCGCGTAGGGTGTCTTTGGCTTCGGCCGACAAATCCATTCGCCAGGCTCCCTCTGGTTCGTCACCAACTCGAAATCCTCAAACTTCGGAAAGTGCGGGTCCTTTGGGCAGAGGCTGTCCACTTGGCCATCGCGCTGGCCGTACCCGCAGGAAAACTGCTCGTAGTCTCCGTCATTGTGCTCGTCGATACGATAGCCGCCGGAAGCCGTCATCTCGGCATTGCAGTGCGGGCAACGATAGCGGCTCAAATCGCCGCGGGTAGTGCCGAGCTCGTCCTCCAACTCCTCCATCTTCTTAACCACGGCGGGATCGAGCAAAGTGCGCAAATCTGTGGGCTGGATACCAAACGCAACAGGTATCAGAACCAGACGGCCCGGCTTCACCCAGGAAGCGCCACGCCGTTTCGAGAGTTCCTCCATGTATTTGCCTTCGATGATGTTGAAGACAAAGCCCTCTGGTAATCCCGTCTGTGTTACCAGTTCACTGAGCGGCACGGTCGCAGAATCCCTGCGCCCCTTGACGAAGCCTTTAAGAGTACCGAAGAGTTTCTCGATGCGCTGCTCGAAGCCACGGTCATTGATCCGACCCGCCGAGATAACAGCAGCGGTCCAACCGCGTCCCGTCAGGATGTATTCGCCGCTGGGTAGCCTTTCTATAAGTTCAGCCGCGAGTAGCTCGTCCCACGTCGTCGTCAGGACTTCGGGATGCGCCGTTGGCGAGAATGACACCTCGTCGAGTGCGGCGTCGGCGACACGGTCGAGCATCGATTTCAAAGCGCGGGCGACGTTGTCGCTGCGCTCCGTCTGGGCGAGGGTCATACGACCGATTTTATCGCTCGCGGAGCTAGAACGAGTGCCGTCTATGAGAATGGCGCGGAAGCGCATGTCGCGCGGACTTCATCGGGAAGGAGCTTGAGCGTGCGCACGGCTTTCTTCTAGGTGCCCAGTGCCTTGATCTGGACGGCTTGGAGCATATCGTCGGGCCGAGAGTAATCCACTTTGACGGGATGTCGCCTTCCCGTACTTGTGCCGCCGATTGTCCCGATACGGCGTTCTGAGAAGCGCCGTCCCGACCCACCGTCGACTACCGGCGCAGAATCCCCGTCTCGTTGGCAGCCTGAGGTGAAACGAGCTGTCAGGGTCTGCTTGGGCTGCGAGCGTCCGATTACGGGGATCTTCGCCGGAACGGCTCGGCGGTGGTCCTGACATGTCGCCGGTGAGGGGGAAAGTACACACCGCATGGAAGTCGCGCGACTCCGTGATGGCGCCCGCACTTTACTCATGTGGCTCTCCTTGTGGTTACGCCGTCCGGCGGCTCGGCTGGGCAGTGCGGTAATCAGGGTGCAGGCGAGCGCGCCGGCTCCTGGACGGTGAGCAGCACCGATTGCGAGACGGTTGCGCCGGGTCCGCGACAGGTCAGCACGTAGCCGTATAAACCAGGGGCGGGGGGATGGAGGGATTCGGTTCCTCTGGCCGGCCGCGAGCCCAGCCAGTCGCCAGAGGCCGAGCAGGAGAAGGCGCCCTCCGCCGACCAGTTCAACGTGGCCGAATGGCCGAACGCGATCACGGATGGGGCCACCGTAAACGTGGCGCCGGCAGCCGGCACGGCCTGACGATCCGGCGGCGGCACGCGGACATCCAGGGCCGGGGTTGCTGGAAGGATCGGGGGCGCCACTCGAACGACTCCGGTCCGGTCTGGAAGGGTTAAGGGGGCCAGGCGGGTATGCGCGAGCGCCCAGTCATAGATGTTCTGGCTGTAAATGTCGTAAGCCGGCAGGCCCTGACCGAGGCCGGTCAGGTTGATGGTCAAGAATTCTTCGGCCATATTGTGCCCGCCCGAGGCGAAGACAGTGATCCTGGCGCGCTCGACCGGGTTGCAGGCATTAATGGAGTTGACCGTGTCGACCTGGACCTGATACGGGCCGGCCGGGTCGTCAGCCGCCTCAAACGCCCAGGAGGGTGTCAGTTTGAGCGTGCATCCCGAGGTGGTTCCCCCGGAGCCGGACATCGGGACCACCGCAGCAAGCTGGTTAGGGTAGTGGTTCACGTAGTCCCAGGTAAGGCAGGAACCCGCGCTATAGCCAAACACATACATGTGCGTGGTGTCGATCTTGTAAGTGTTGATGGCATAGTCGATGAAGAGCTTGGTCGCCAGCGCTGTGTAATTATCGATCCCCGGGTCGATGCAGCGCTGTGGCGAGAGCACGATGAAGGGACGCGAATCGTCCCAGAGGCCGCTTTGGATCAGTCCCGCCAGGTCGCCCTGCGGGTTCCCTAGAGGGGTCTGAACGGCTGTCCCGTCGGGGTTGAAGCGCGCCCCTCCCCAGCCGTGTTGAAAGACGATGAGGGGGAACTTCTGGGCGGGATCCGCGGTGTAGTTCACGGGCAGGTGCTCGTAGTAGGGCAGGTGGGCGCCGGTGGCGCCTATGTCCCTGGCGGTTTGCTTCCAGAACTTGCCCGCGCTATTGACGCGAACCATCCGTACAACCTCGACGGCTCGCAATTGGGCGCTATCCACCACGTTGTATCGGACCAGGCAGTCGCCCAAGGCGTTGACTTCGAGCGTATCCAACCCGCCGACCACGATCTTGCTGGTGATGTCGCCGTCGCGCGGATCGGTGGCCGTGGCGCCGGGATCGACGTAAGGGACGCCCACGGGCTGGCTGACGACCCGGGAACCGCGCAGCGTAATCACCGGCTCGTTCGGGTCGCCCAAATCGACGGGCGCGGTCGACATGCACTGTTCGTATTCGGGCAAGGGGCCGGGAGCCTGGGGCGGCGCACCGGAAGACGAAGTCGATGAATCGGGACAACCCCATAGGAGCAGCAGCGTGCAAGCTGCGACGACTAAGGCGGTGCCCCTTCCAGCGCGCGTCATGAGAGAGAGCATACTACAGCTTCTATCCGAACGAAAGGGTCAACAGCCCGTGGACAAAGCCGCGGCTCGACGATGCGGACATCGGCATCGATCCCGCCTGCGAGCAGGTCGCCGCCTGCCGGGCCTCGCCCAGCCCCAATTTCTGAAGCAGGATGAAGCTCAGATTGAAGGCGGCGGCGCGAATCAGGGCGCGTTTGGCGATGTTGTTCCCGCCGCGCAAATGCACCCGCCTCATCCCACCGGTGTCGTACAGGTGGGCGAAACTCCGCTCGATCGGTTCCCCACGCCGTCGCGCCGGCGCTTTGTCCGTATGGGCCAGGAAACCTTCGGAGACCAAAGCTCGACTTCCTCCTTTGAGGTTCTTAAGGAAACTGTCTGGCGGGGGTGAAAGCCAGCGAGATGCGTTTCTGAACGCCGCCATGCAGAACGCATCCTCGGAACGCCAGGCAAGAGAGGCGCTACAGGCTGCCGAGCAAGCTCTCGGCCCGGATCATCCCGATGTGGCCCAGATCCTTGAGAATTTGGCGGCGCTATATAGCGGAACCGACCGGGTGAAAGAGGCCGAGGCACTGGAAGAACGCGCCGCGGCGCTGCACCTGGCGCTGGTTCGCTGGTGGCTGAAACCGGCAAGCGGCGCCGCCTCAGCCGGGCTCAAGCCC
>PLEM01000215.1:6326-6478 GCA_003137035.1 Bryobacterales bacterium
GTCGGAAGAAAACAGATGCAGCGAGCTCTGCCCCACCAGCCGCATGCCGAGCGGTTTGTGCAACTCGAAGTGATCGATGCGGAACAGCTCGAGGCTCTCCTGTAGCTTGGAGAGCAAGCCCCGCTCCAGTTTGATCCGCTGGGTGGTGATCT
>PLEM01000292.1 GCA_003137035.1 Bryobacterales bacterium
AAATCTGCGTGGACTTGCCCGAACCGTCTATGCCTTCGACGATAATCAGCTTTCCGCGGTGTCGGTTGGGTACGAACAGGCTCATGATGTGTACGAATCCAACATACTATAGAATGTATGCCCCGGTACGCCGCAATCGACATCGGCAGCAACTCCGTCCGCATGTTGGCCGCCGAGGTCGCCCCGGGCAGCCCGGTGCGCATCCTGGCCTCCGAGCGGGAGGTGACGCGTCTGGGGGAGAGCGTCTTCCGCACCGGCGGCATGAGCGAAGAAGCCATGAGCCTGACCTGCGCGGCGCTCGCCAAAATGGCGGCCCGGTACAAGGCCCTGGACGTCGCCGGCGTCCGGGCCGTGGCCACTTCCAGCGCCCGCGACGCCCGCAACCAGGCGGAGTTCCTCGAGCGCGCCTCCCAGGCCATTGGCGCACCGGTGGAAGCCATCTCCGGCCGCGAGGAAGCCCGGCTCATTCACCTGGGCGTGCTCAGCCGCTGGCCGCAACCCGGCAGGCGCGTGCTCATCGTGGATATCGGCGGGGGCAGCGCCGAGGTGATTGGCGCCGAGGACGGCCGCATCCTCGAAGTTGTCTCCAGGCCGCTGGGTGCGGTCCGCCTTCGCGAGCTCTTCCTGGCCGACGATCCGCCCAGCCCGCGCGAGCTGCGCCAGATTCGCGAGTTCATCCAGGAGAAGCTCGCCGAGACCTTCCGCCGTTTCGGCAGCCGGAGCTGGGACCGGGCCATCGCCACTTCGGCGACCGCCGCCGCGGTGGCCTGCGCCATCGGCGGCGTTCCGCGTGCCAAGCGCGACCGCGTGGACCGGCTGCGCGCCACCACCGCGCAAGTCCGCAAGCTCTACAACAAACTCAGCGCCCTGGACCTGGCTGCAAGGCGCAAGATCGCCGGCATCGGCCCCCGGCGCGCCGAGATCATCCTTCCCGGCGTCGCCGTGCTTCTCGAGATCCTCGAGCGCCTGCGGCTGCCCTCCGTCTACTACTCGGCGGCCGGCGTCCGCGACGGCATCGTCGCCGACCTGGCGGCCCGCGGTGTGGGCAGCCACCTGGCGCGCCTCAGTCGCGATCAGCGCCGCGAGGTCGAGCGCATGAGCCTGCACTACGGCGGCTCGCTCAAGCACGCGCGTCACGTCGCCGGGTTGGCGCACGAGCTGTTCAACTCCCTGCTGCCTTTGCACCAACTGCCGCCTGCCTTCGGCAAGCTCCTCGAAGCCGCCGCGTACCTGCACGACATCGGGCATTATGTCAGCGATCTAAGCCATCACAAGCACTCTTACTACCTGGTGGCGAACTCCGATATGTCCGGCTTCACCAACCGGGAGCGGGAGTTGATCGCCAACCTCTGCCGCTATCACCGCAAGGCCCTTCCGGCCTCCACCCACCTCAACATCCGCCCATTGAACGCGGAGGAGCGGCGCGCCCTGCAAAGGCTCGTCCCGCTGCTACGCGTAGCCGACAGCCTGGATACCAGCCACGACCAGCGCGTCAAATCCCTGGAATGCCAGGTCCGGGATGGGCAGGTGATTCTTCAGATCGTCTCGTCCTCCGGAGTCGACCTGGAGGGGTGGGCGGCCGAGCGCGCCGGCGAGGTCTTTCGCGACGTGTATGGAGTGCCGGTCGAGATCCGGGCCTCGAAAGGGAACTCGTGAAGACCGGCGCGCGCGACCTCAGACCCGGACTCTCCATCCGCAAACACGCCCTGCAACTCGCCTCCGTGCTGCTCCGAAGATTCGCTTTTGAAGTGAACCGGACTGCCAAGCCCGGGGATCCCGAGGCCATCCACGACCTGCGTGTTTCCATCCGCCGCCTCACTCACTGCCTGCGTTTGTTCGAGCGCTTCTTCCCGCGCGGCGAGGCGAAGGAAATCCGGCGCGACCTCAAGGCGCTGATGACCCAGGCGGCCCAGATTCGCAACCGGGACGTCGCCATCGATCTGCTCCACCGGGCGGGAATCCGGCCTGCCTCGGCGATTCTCGCCAGCATGGAGCAGGAGCGGAAACACGGGCGCCGCCAACTGGTGGAATCTCTCAAGCGCTGGAGCCACCGCGGCTCCTTCAAGAAATGGCGTTCGCGACTGGATCTCTGAACATGCCCAAGAGCAACCGTATCGACTGGGACGACTCGGCCACCGCCGGTCAAAACGCGCGTTCGAAGCTGCCCGCGCTGGTGGAACACTATTTTCGCATCGGGCGGAAGGTGGCGGCTCCAGGCTCCCCGGAGTACGCCCTGCACCAGTTTCGCCTGACCACCAAACGCCTGCGCTACACCCTCGAGTTTTTCCGTTTCTGTTACGGGCCGGGACTGGGAAAGCGCCTGGCGGTTCTCCGGGAGGTTCAAAGCTGCCTGGGAGAAATCAGCGACTGCGCCGTCACCCGCGAGCTGGCCGCCGGGATGCTCCGCGCGCGCTGGGCCGAGGGACAGCGTGCCGACCGCTTCCTGCGCGGCCGGGCGCGCCGCAAAACCGCCCAGTTCCGCCAGTACTGGAGGGAAGTGGTCGATGTCCCCGGCGAGGAGCGCCGCTGGCAAAACTACCTCGCCAAGGAGGGCGGCCTTTAGGCCGCGCCGGGCTTGAGCCCNNGTGGCACAGGCATTCAGCCTGTGCGAGTGTCACGCGAAGAACCGCGCATCGTATCGGAACGGCTCAGCCGCGTGCAGCACAATTTCCCCGAATTCCGGGTGGATCGGGTTGATGAGCCAGATCGACTCCGATGGGACCAACGCCGAGGGAAGCACCAGCACAGCGCTCTTTCGCTCCGCGGCAAAGGAGTCCCCGATTGCGGCAAGAGACGGCGGAGCGGGAACCTGCCGCCAGTTGGGAGGCAGCTTTCGCGGGCTCAACACCACCCTCGAGACACTCTCCGGGATATCGGCGGCCACCACCACCAGGTCCTTCGGCGGGTCGCTGGCCTCGATGTGGACAAAGTACTCGATCATCGCCAGCGAAAGGTGCTCCGCAGCATAGGCGATCCGCGTGCCCGGGCTCGACCAGCGTCCTCCAAATCGATACGCGCCCTCGCCGTCCAGAGCCGTCTTCGAGTAAGGCCGCCGGACGATTCGATAGACCCGTGTCAACTCACGCCGCCGAATGCGATTCTGCCCAGAACATTCTCGACCGCTCGCGCCCCCAGTTCGGTGTCCATCAGTTCGAGCGGAATGTTGCCGCCGAGCGCCCTGTTCGACCGCTTCAGCCACCGGGTTGCGGTTTCCTCATCCCCGATGTACTGTTTGGCGAGCGCGACAATGCGCGCCAGCCGATAGAGGCGGTCGGATTCGTACCGTGCAAGTCGCCCTTGGCGCCGGCGCCGCTGCAGGCTGCGCGGCGAGAGATCGAGCGTTGCCGACAGTTCCTTCAGCGTCAAACCGGCGGAGTTCATCACGCTTCCCACTACCTTTTGCGGAAAACCCTCGCGGATGGCCGATCGAAGCTCGGTGTCGGTTCGCAGGTTGCGGCCCAAGACCCTCTGGCCTCCCAGCTCCGCGATGACGGCTTGGAGTTCGTGTACCATTCTGTCGTCCATTATAACGCCATTTGGCGCGATCCCGCAGTGACGAGTTCCGCACCGGCGGATTGCCATCACCCGCCCGCGCAACTCACCCCACTCCCCGATTCGCTACACTCGGAAGCAGATGGCCGCTGGGACCAAAGCCGAGATTGCCGCGCCGGTCCGCGAACTGGCGGAATCCCGCGGCGTCCGCGAATGCCTTCAGTGGGTCACCCGCGAGAAACAGTGGATCAACGAGCGGCACCTGCAGCTTTGCCGCATCCCCGCTCCGACGTTCCTCGAGCAGAAGCGCGCCGAGTGGATGGCCGAGCGGTTCACCGCGCTGGGCTGCCAGTCGGAAATCGATCGCGCCGGCAATGTCCTCGCGCGCCTCGGTCCGGATGACGGCTCCCCGCTCGTCGCTCTCTCCGCCCACCTCGACACCGTGCTGGCCCCGCGCTCCCGCGACGACATCGTCGTCGATCCGGACGGAACATTTCGCGGCCCGGGCGTCTCCGACAACGGCGCGGGCCTCGCCGCGCTGCTCGCCATCGCCCGCGCCATGAAATCCTCTCCGCCACTCGAAGGAGCCGGCGCCGCGCTGCTGCTGGTAGCCAATGTGGGCGAGGAAGGAGAGGGCAACCTGAGCGGGATGCGATACCTG
>PLEM01000117.1 GCA_003137035.1 Bryobacterales bacterium
CACATGAAACGTTCACTTGGTGCAAAGACTCTGATCTGCCCCACGCCAGCCTGGATCGTCGGATCGTACGACAAGCAGGGCAAGCCCAATGGGATGACGGTGGCTTGGGGAGGCATCTGCTGCTCCCAGCCGCCCTGCCTGGCCGTGTCGTTGCGCGCGGCCACCTACACCCACGGCAACCTGATGGAGCGGCGGGCCTTTACCGTCAGCGTGCCGTCACAGGCCCAGGTCAAGGCGGCCGATTACTTCGGGCTCGTGAGCGGCCGCGACACCGACAAGTTCGCCGCCACGGGTTTAACGGCTGTCCGCAGCGACCTGGTGGACGCGCCGTACGTGCAGGAGTTCCCACTGGTGCTGGAATGCCGCGTCGTCCAGATCCACGAGCTAGGCCTGCACACCCAGTTCGTCGGCCAGATCCTCGACGTGAAAGCCGACGAGGAAGCGCTGGACGCCGCCGGCCTGCCGGACATCCTGAAGGTGCTGCCGCTCATCTTCTCGCCGGGCAACCGGGAGTACTATGGGGTCGGGAGCGCGCTGGGCCACGCCTTCGCGGTGGGCAAGGAAATCTGAGCTGAGGAACAGTCCGGTGAGCCAGATGGCGATCCGGGAGGCTTGGCGTTATGGACCGATATCGCTCGCATTCTGCCGGGCATCGCGCCCGGCAACCCGCGGCGGGGCCGACTTCACCGACGAGTGCCGCCACAACTTCGGAGTACGCCGTCATCCAGGAAAAACGTCCGGGAGGATGCGAAGCTCAACGATCTTGAGGTGTGCCGACTATCGCATTCTCGACTTCAGCTTGATCATCTCGCCATCCACAGCGAACCTGCCGTATCCGTGATGGTGGATGGTCTTCGGATTCTTTTGCGTCGGATTGGTCCAGGCCTTGAGCACTTCAAGGACGAAGAGATTGTACTTGTTGACGAGACGGGTATCGGCCACCCTGCATTCGAGATTGGCGAAACACTCGGCCACTAGAGGCGGCGCCACGCGCTCGGCTGGCACCGGCGTCAGACCGAATCTCTCGAACTTCTCCACGTCCCGGCCCGAGCAGTTGCCGACTTCCACGACTTTGGGCGCTAGTTCCAGCGCCGGAACGGCGATCACGCACTCTTTCGTCGCCCGCAATGCGGCNNTCAAACTCGACCATCATATGCCAGGACATCGTCATGACGTTGGCGCGGCCCTTGCGGGCGGTCGTCAGCAGGACCACCGGACCCGGTTCGAGCAACTGGTAGACTTTCGATAGAGGTAGATCTTTCATCGCGGTTGCGGCTCCTGGACCCGGTCTGCAGTGATGGTCAGGCGTACTCCATTGTAGCTGCGCTCGTTAGTGTTAGAACGCGGCTTTTACTTCACCGTAGGCCCAATCGAGCCACGGCAGCAGCAACTCGATGTCGGAGGTCTCCACGGTCGCGCCGCCCCACACACGGAACCCGGCGGGCGCGTCGCGGTAGGAGCCGATATCGTGCGCGGCGCCTTCCTTGTCGAGCAGCGAAACGACGGCCTTGGCGTGCTTGGCTTGATCTTCGGGAGAGAGCGCCAGGTAGGCGGGGTCGATAATCTTCAGGCAGATGGACGTGCTGGAGCGGATGGCTTTCTCCTCGGCCAGGAAGCCCGCCCACTGCGTTTGCGCCACCCAGTTCTCAATCGCCTCCAGATTCGCCTGCGACCGGGCGATGAGCGCGGGGAGTCCGCCGATGCTCTCGGCCCAGCGCAGCCCATCCAGCGCGTCTTCCACGGCCAGCATCGAGGGCGTGTTGATGGTCTCGCCTTCGAAGATGCCGGCCGTCAGTTTGCCGCCCTTGCTCATCTGGAAGATCTTCGGCAGAGGGCGGTCCGGCGTGTACTCCTCGATCCGCTTCACCGCGCGCGGGCTGAGCGCGAGCATGCCGTGGGCCGCCTCGCCGCCCAGCACCTTCTGCCAGGACCAGGTCACAGCGTCCAACTTATCCCAGGGAACTTCCATCGCGAAGACCGCCGAGGTCGCGTCGCAGATCGACAGGCCCTGCCGGCCGCCGGCGATCCAGCCGCCATTGGGAAGCCGCACGCCCGAGGTGGTCCCGTTCCAGGTGAAGACGGCGTCGCGCGACCAATCCACCTGGGTCAGGTCCGGGAGCTTGCCGTAGCCGGCTTTGAAGATACGCAGGTCCGATAGCTTGAGTTGGTTCTTGCAGTCGGCCGCCCAACCGCTGCCGAAGCTCTCCCAGCAGAAGACATCCACGCCGCGCGGGCCGAGCATCGACCAGAGGGCCATCTCGAGCGCGCCGGTGTCGGAGGCGGGGACGATGCCGAGGACGTAATCCTCCGGCATGCCGAGGATCTTCTTTCTGCGGCTGATGACTTCTCCGAGCTTCGCCTTGCCCAGTTTGGCGCGGTGCGAGCGCCCCACGGCGGCGTCCTTCAGGGCGTCCAGCGTCCAGCCCGGCCGTTTCGGGCATGGCCCGGAGGAAAAGCATGGATTCTTCGGTTTGGATGATGGCTTCATTCTGCAAGTCTCCCGATTGCGTTTGCGAGGAAGCGCGGCGCCTCATGCGGCTGCTCCGGCGCGGAGCTTCCATAGTTTCTACTTTAGCGGACCTCCATGGCGGGAGGGGAGGTGCGAGAGGGACGCTGCGGACCTCGTGCGCTCTAGCGAGGCCAGACGGCCCTTCAAGGCGCGGAGGACGGAAAACGAGTGCGTGACTGTGTGCCGCCCCGCGGAGTTTCGCCAGCGCGCCTCGCCATCCCACGTAGAATGGCGTTGCTTAGAGCCGATCGCCAGTTCTTCGCGAGCGTTATTTCGTGATATCGGAAGCATGAGGGGACGCCCTGTCCGTCCGAGGGGCCACATCTGTGGTTTGCGGGTTCTTCGGCCACTTGACCGACGGAGGGGTTCACGCCATCATCGCCAGAGCGATCTGCGAAGTGGACCCATGCCGGCGACCTCGCCCGGTGCAGCGGAGAAGCAGCCCGGGGCCATACTACGCGCGGGAGCCCGGGCCTAGCGATGCGCCCAATATTGACGGCGCGCTTGCACCACCAACCCTTTTTGCCTAACCGTCAGTTGGATGGTGCGGAACCCGGAGATGGTGATCGGCTTGTCCGACACGTAGCCCAGATTGTACTGGCTGCGCAGTTCCTCCTGTAGAAGATCGAACATCTGATCTAAGGTGTGCTTCTTCGAAACTTCGAAAAAGCTGCCGCCGCTATCCTTCGACATGCGCTCTAAGACGCGCTTGCCGTCGCCGCCTCCGAACATTCCAAAGGCGCCTGGGTCGGAGTACAGAATTGAATAGATGAGTGTGTCGCCGCGCTGCGCCGCCTCCACCGCATCCTTCAGAGTGCCGGCGCTTCCGTGGTCCACGCCATCGGACAGCACGATCAGAGCTTTCCGGCCGCTCTGCGTACTCATCACCTCATCGGACGCGAGGCCGACGGCATCGTAAAGGAGAGTGCCGCCGCCATCCCGCATGCGCAACTGGCGCATTGTCTCCGTGTCGACATAAGCCAGGGCATCCTCTAGTTTGCCGACCGAGGAGGTGAGCGCCTGACGCATCCGTACGACGCTGTCGAACTGCATAATGAAAACCTGGTCCTTGTTTTCCCGGACCACCTGATCCAAGAAACGCATACTCGCGCCGCGCTCGGAGTCCAGCACGCGCCGCTGGCTGCCGCTGGTGTCCACCATCAGGCCGAGCGTTAGCGGCAAGTCACTCTCGCGCACGAAGTAGCGGATGGTTTGCGGGCGGCCGTCTTCAGTCAGCGAAAAATCATCCTGGCTGAGATTACCGACAAGCGACCCGGTTCCATTCCGAACCGTCGCCAGAACATTTACGACTTTCACTTCCGTGGAGAACCGCGGCGCGTCCTGACCACAGGCAAACCCGGCGCCGCACAGAACCGCCGCTCGCTGGAGGACTTCGCGTCTGGTGAAATAGCCCCGCATGGAATGGTGCTCGCCTGCCCCAGTCGACTCAGCCAACAAAGCCTCCGCCAGCACGCCCGCGCCGAGCCACGCTGGGTAGCCATTCGGAAAACTCGCGCCCTCCAAGGCGCGCACGGTTCCTCTATTAGCGTATTGCACCGTGACCAAAGAGCACAAGGATCATGCGGGTATCGACGATGCCTTTCAAGCCGGGTATCCCCCGACGATCCCGCTCTGATACCAGAATGGGATCATGAACCCCGTGAGAATGGACAAGTGGCTCTGGGCCGCCCGATTCTTCAAGACCCGCGCGCTCGCTGCACGGGCATGTGAACTCGGCAGGATTGCGTCCAACGGACAACCGGCCAAGGCTTCGCGCGAAGTCCGAGTCGGCGACCTGTTGCACGTGAAGAACGATGGCGGCGACTTTCAACTGGAGGTCCTGCTTCTCAGTGAGATGCGCGGCCCGGCGGCGGTTGCGCAGACGCTCTACCGTGAAACAGAGGCGAGCCGGGAGTTGCGGCTGAAGTTGGCAGAAGAGCGTAAAGGGATTCTGCATTTCGAAGCGTTGCGGGAAGGCAAACCATCGAAACGCGATCGCCGCGTAATCGACCGACTTCGGGGTAGAGTCTGACCACAGAAGAGAAGCAGCATGGAGCTTTCAGGCTGGATGAGTGTTGCCCGAAGTAGGACCCCCGGGTCGGAGTCCGGGGTGAGACCGCTGCCTGCGGGGACGGCGACTTTCTTGCGGCCACGCTCTTCGCCTCTTCATCGGCAGCTGGGTCACCGGGTTCGACGTTGGCGGAAAGCGTGGCGTTATCCCCCAATATCGGTAGCAACGCCCTCGGAACACCGTGCCCGAGCCGCCCGAGGGTGGCAACATCCCGGAGTTTGGGTGCTGTGCTCCCGGCCGCAGAATCTAGCCGCCCTCGACGTCAGAGCTTGCCGAGCCAACTTCCGAGTACGGCGTCAAACACCCGGCATTCCACCGAGTCTCCACGCTCGTCAACACAAGCCGGCTTCCCAGGCCCAATCATAGCGTTGGTCGGATTGGGAGCCATCTCAGGCCAGTCGGGTTTCCGTCAGCGCTTGCCTAGGCCCAGGACTGGGAGTAGACTTTGTCAGGCGGATCACAAGATCTGAATTCGCGGGTGGCCCCTATGATCGGCCGCACCATTTCGCACTACCAAATCACGGAGAAGCTCGGGGAAGGCGGGATGGGGGTGGTCTACAAGGCCCGCGACAGCCATCTGAAGCGCTTCGTTGCCCTCAAGGTACTGCCTCCGGAGGACGTGACCGACCCGGAGCGCAAGCAACGCTTCGTCCAGGAAGCCCGGTCAGCCTCCGCGCTGAACCACCCCAACATCGTTACGGTTTACGAAATCGATCAGACCGATGGCGTCGATTTCATCGCCATGGAGTACGTGGAGGGCAAGACCCTCGGCGCACTGATCGGTCGCAAGGGGCTGAAGCTAAGCGAAGCCCTGAAGTACGCCGTCCAGATCGCGGATGCGCTGGCCAAGGCGCACGCGGCGGGCATCGTCCACCGGGACCTCAAGCCGGGCAATGTGATGGTGACCGCCGAAGGGCGGGTGAAGGTGCTGGACTTTGGACTCGCCAAGCTGACCGAACCCGCCGCGGCGCGTTCCGAAGACTCCACCCTTACCGGGCAGCCGTTGACGGAGGCGGGCCTGATCGTTGGCACGGCCGGCTACATGTCGCCGGAGCAGGCCGAAGGGAAGAAGGTGGACGCCCGGAGCGACGTCTTCAGCTTCGGGTCGGTGCTCTATGAGATGCTGACCGGGCGGCGGGCGTTCCAGCGGGACAGCCCCGTCCTGACGCTGGCGGCGATCCTGCACCTGGAGCCGCCTCCGCTCCCTGCCGGGATGCCGCAGGAACTGGAAAGGGTTGTCGCTCGTTGCCTGCGCAAAGACCCGGCTCGGCGCTTCCAGACCATGGCCGACCTCAAGGTCACCCTGGAGGAATTGAAGGAGGAATCGGACTCCGGCAAGGTGGCTGGCGTGCATGCCCCAGCGCGGCCGCGCAACCGTCGCTTCTTGTGGCCCGGCCTAGCCGCGGCTGCCGTCCTCGTGCTGGCGGCGGGCAGTGTCTTCCTCTGGCGGCGTGTGCAAGCTAAACCGCTCACCGACAAGGACGTGCTGGTGCTCGCCGATTTCACCAACACTACGGGCGACAGCGTTTTCGACGACACGCTGAAGCAGGGACTCTCGGTGCAGCTTGAGCAATCACCCTTTCTCAAACTGATTTCCGAGCGCAGGGTGAATGAGACCTTGAAGCTGATGGGACGTCCGGCGAGTGACCGGCTGACGCCGGAAGTCACCCGCGAGGTGTGCCAGCGGACGAGCAGCAAGGCCATGCTGGCGGGGTCGATTGCGGGGCTGGGCAGCCAGTACGTGATTGGCCTTAAGGCAGTGAACTGCGACACGGGGGACGTGCTGGCCGAAGCCCAGGAGCAGGCGGCGGGCAAGGAAGCGGTGCTCAAGGCGCTGGACGCCGCGGCAGTCCGTTTGCGAAGCAAACTGGGCGAATCGCTCAGCTCGGTGCAGAAGTACGCCACGCCGCTGGAGGAAGCGACCACACCATCGCTGGAGGCGCTAAAAGCCTACAGCCTGGGACTGAAGACGGAGTTTGCGAAAGGGCCCACAGCCGCGCGGCCCTTTTTCCAACGGGCGGTGGACCTTGATCCGAATTTTGCCATGGCCTACTCCTGGATGTCGAGTGGCTACAGCGGTCTCAACGAAGGGGGGCGGGCGGCCGAATATGCACGCAAGGCTTACGACCTGCGGGAGAAGGTAAGCGAACGGGAGCGGTTCATCATCGAGCAGAGCTACTACGATCTCGTGACGGGAGAGCTGGAGAAGGCGGCGCAGACCTGCGAGTTGTGGCAGCAGACTTACCCAAGAGACGACCAGACTTACGTAAGTCTGGGATACGTTTCCGCCCTCCTGGGAAACTGGGAAAAGGCATTGGAGGAATTTCGAGCGGCGCTGCGCCTGGATCCAAATAATGCCACCAACTATTTCAACCTCGGCATCGCCTGCACGGTCGTCAACCGGCTGGATGAAGCGGAGGCGGTGTACAAGCAGGCGGAGGAGCGTAAGCTGGAGAGCGAGATCCTGCTCCAGAACCGCTACTTTTTGGCTTTTTTGAAGGGCGATAGAGCGCAGATGGCGCGGTTGGTCTCAGCCGCCATGGGAAAGCCGGGCGCGGAAGACCTGTTGCTGGCCGCGCAAGCGGACACGGAAGGCTGGTATGGCAAGCTGAAGAACGCGCACGAGCTGACCGGGCGGGCGATGGATTCAGCCCAGCGCAACGACGCCAAAGAGAGTGCCGCAGCATATCAGGCCGCGGCGGCGCTGCGCGAGGTGGAATCGGGGAACCGGGGGCAGGCGCGCGCCGAAGCCAATGGGGCGTTGAAGCTGGCCCCGAACCGCGATGTGCGGGCCATTGTGGCGCTGGCCCTGGCGCGGGCCGGCGATACGGCAGGGGCGGAGAAACTGGCGGCCGAACTCGACAAGACCTTCCCGCTGGACACGCTGGTGCAGCGATATTGGCTGCCCACGATCCGGGCGGGGGTCGCCCTGGAACGCCAAGACTCGAACCGGGCCATCGAACTATTGAAGGTAGCGAGCACGATCGAACTTAGCGACCTGACAGGGAACCTCGCCATATTCATGAGCCCCGCTTATGTGCGTGGGGAAGCCTGGCTCATGCTGCACGACGGCAACCGGGCGGCAGCGGAATTTCAGAAATTCATTGACCACCGAGGGCTGGTGGTGACCTTTCCGTGGGGCGCGCTGGCTCGCCTCGGACTGGCGCGCGCCTACGCCTTGCAGGGCGACACGGCCAAAGCCCGNNATCCTGAAGGAAGCCAAGGCGGAATACGCCAAGCTGCAATAACCGTCAGAACCCGAGGCCCTGCGTGGTTCTCAGCCGAATAGATGTTGGGAGGCATTGATTCGGCCCTGCCAGCATGCGCTGACTTCCAATAAGTCTTAGTGCTGTATCGGGAACGATACAGCGAAGTTGACATGGCGCGGACTCCAGAGTGATCTCCCAAGATCCCCTTCTCTGGAGAGATCGCCGGTCTTCAGAACGGCCATTCGTGCCGTAGTAAATCGTGCTTCTTGTACAGCCAAGCGGTCGCGGAACATTTCACATCTCCACCACGTTAGCGAGGGCTCTGCGGCCGGCCCACTCCCCGCCGACCTCACCAACGACGATGTGGTCCCGATCATCAACAAGTTGCTGCAGGATCTCCAGTCTCTCTGTTCGGCTGGTACAGACCCCGCCGGTAAGGTCACTGCCGCGGAATCGTCTTGCTGCGTAGCACGCGGGCGGGAGGCGGGGAAGGCGGGGGAGGCAGCGGTGGCGCCACCCAGAAATCCTCCTCTGTCTTGGCGCCGCTGAGAGCCTCCGCTCTCTGAACGGTAAGATACCTATTCACCCAGTGGTCAGCTGTCTCGGTGTTCTTCCGGGCCTCGCTGACGTCGTCCGTCAAATCTGCCCACTCACGGTAAAGAAAATTCTCTTTGAGGTGCTGAAGGCCGATGGACGTGGACTGGAGTCCCGGCTCCATACGCAGAAACAGTACTGCTTGGATTCTGGCCCTCTGTTCTTGGGAGAGCTGACATCCTTAGAGCCGTGTCAAAGTACTCACGTGAGCCTCTCGCTCTTGAGATCTAAACCGACGCTGCGAGGCCTCTTGCGCGTGCTCCATGTGATTACCCTCACACCCACCTCACCATTGACGAACTGAAGCTGCAAACGTCCCGTCCAGTGGCTTCGGCCTTTTTGTTGCGAGCCACGCAGATCTGACAGTCTGGGGAGCAATTAACTGGCTTTCCGCGCACCTTGCGCGAGGTGATGTTGGTCGAGCGCCTGGCGGACGAAGGCCTTGATGACGGCCTGGCGGCTCACGTTCAGCTCCGCAGCGGCTTGGTCGAGCCCTCCGTGCCAACATTGAT
>PLEM01000091.1:0-14664 GCA_003137035.1 Bryobacterales bacterium
GTACCTGCTCGAGAAGTGGCTGAAGTCCGGCCACCTGGCGCAGTGCCCGAATCCGGAGTGCAAGCACAAACACGAACTGGCCGCGGCGGTCCAGGGCTAGACGTCGTACACGAACTCGACGCTGAGCGCGACGTCCGGGTGAAGCGAGTGCTCGACCGGGCAGGCGCGCGCGGCCGCCTCGAATTTCCGGCGCTGCTCTTCGGGTAGCCGGGCCGGCAGGTGCAGCGCCAGCGAGAGCGTATCGATCCGCCTTGGCGCGCTGCGCATTTCCTTTTCCACCCGCATGGTCATGCCTGAGAGGTCGATCTCGGAGCGCTCGGCGACGATGCCCAGAATGGTCATCATGCAGGCCCCCAAAGCGCCGGCCACCAGGTCGGTCGGCGAGAAGAACGCGCCCTGCCCGGCGTTGTCGCGCGGCGCATCGGTGAGCAGCTCCGCGCCCGACGGGCCGTGAACCAGCTTGGTGCGCTTGTTGCCGAGATATGTACCTTCGATGAGGACGCTCATAATCCATCCATCTTATCGCGCGTTGCGGCTTCCGCGCGGCGGCAGTGCCCCCGCCGCTCCCTCACGGTCGCGGTTCGGTGCTGCCAAGCGGCCCTCACGCCGCCGTCGTGGTGCTGCCGCGCGAGCTTCGGCGCCGAACCGCGACCGTGAGGGAGCGAACCTAGGCGCAACGTACTTACGGAGGGATTGCGGCCGCGAGCGGCGCTGTTCCCGACTGGATCTTTGGACTCTATTCTCTGTAACATTTTCGTAATTGCGCCGATAAAAATCTTCTTCGGCGTTGGGGCGGTTTTTCAACCGGACCGGAGTATTGTTTGGTAGAATAGAGAGGAACCTAACTGGAGAAAGAGGGAGCGAACTATATGCCACGAAAACCTAGTGAGGCCGGATCTTATCTGCCCGTCGAGGGCGGTGGCGCGGCTCCAGCGACGGCGAAGCGCAAGAGAGCGGTGCGGGCGAGAGCTGCGGCGGCTTCGAGCGGCGGGGAGTTGCAGGCGAGCGCGTCGAATGGCGCCGAGGCCCCGATCGAATTCAGCGTCCCCGAGCAGGAAGAGATCGCGCGCCTGGCGTATTCCTACTGGGAAGCGCGCGGCGGCGAAGGCGGTTCTTCCGAAGACGACTGGTTTCGCGCGGAGCAGGAAGTTCGCGGGAAACGCGGAGTTTCCAACCGCTAAGTTTCAAACCGCAAGTATTCGGACTCAGCGATATTTCCGCAGCACCGCGAGCACGCGCCCCTGAATCTGGAGGTCCGACAGCGGAATCCGGATCGGCTCCATTTCCGAGTTGGCGGGCTTGAGCAGCGCGGTCGAGTCCGACTCCCGGTAAAACCTTTTGAGTGTGGTCTCGACGCCGCGCACCAGCGCCACCACGATGTCTCCGTCGCGCGCCTGCGGCGTGCTCTCGACCAGCACCAGATCGCCGCTCACGATGTGATCCTCGATCATCGAGCTGCCGCGCACTTCGAGCGCGTAGACGTTATCGCGATTGAGGAAGTCGCCGAAATCCAGCCGTTCGGAGCCGGCCATGGCCTCCACCGGCGCGCCAGCCGCGATGCGGCCCAGCAGCGGCACGTCCAGCGCCGCGCCGCCCTGGCGATGCTTGCGCACCTCCTGGAAGTATTTCGGCGCGAGGTCCAGCGAGCGGCTCTGGTTGATGCCGCGCTTGAGGTAGTGCTTGTTGTCCAGCGCCGCGATGTGCTTGTGCACCGTGGCCAGCGAGGCGAGATCCAGCCCGCGGGCGATCTCTTCGTAACTGGGGCTGTAACCATTCTGCTCGATGAAGCCCGCGATGAAGTCCAATACCTGCTTCTGGCGTCTGGTCAATGCCATGCCCCCATTGTGGGCGAATAAAAAGGGAAAGTCAATTCTTCTTTGCGATTTCGCCAGCCACCGCAAGCTGGCGCCGGCGCAAGCGGTCCGCCCAGGCGCCCGAGCCGCGCGCGTCAGGGACCGTGCAAAAACCGCTGGGCAAGCTAAAGCATGCCCCACGGGGGACATGCTTCAGCTTGTCCTCTTAGGTTTTCCCTCTCGGTAGCTCCCCAGTCTCTCAGAACTTCGTCACCTCGCTGAAGTGGAAATCGCCCACCTTGAGCGCGGGCGCCACCATGTCGAAGGACTCCTCGCCGGCGGCGCGCTCGGCGGGCGAGAGCGCCTCCACGTTCCTCAGCAGCGCGATAAGATTCTGGTTGAACCGGAAGTTCCGGACGCCGCAAACCAAGCCGCCATCCTCGATGAGAAACGTCCCATCTCGAGTCATGCCGGTCATGATCTTCTCGTAGGGATCGACCTCGCGGATGTACCATAGCCGGGTCACCAGGATGCCGCGCGGAGTTCCTGCGATCATCCGATCGAGCGACTGGTCACCGCCCCGCATCACGATGTTCAGGGGCGCTTCGCCAGACTCGTTGGGCAGCGGGAAGCCGTGGCCGGTGGGCGCGCGCCCTTCGCGCCGGGCTGCCTGCCGCGAGCAGGCCACTTCGCGAGGCACGCCTCCTTCCACCAGCGCCAGAGGCCGCCGTGGCACGCCCTCGCCGTCGAATGGCGGACCGGATTGCAGTGTGTGGTACACGTCGTCGTCGATGTGGATGCCGGCGCCGAAAAGCGGCTGCCCGAGGCGTCCGGTGAGGAAACTGCGCTGGTCGTGAATGGCCGTGGCGCTGAAGTCGAAGAACATCTGCCCGAGCAGGTCCTGCACCGCCGAGGGCTCCAGGATCACGGTGTAGCGGCCGGGCGCAAGCTCGCGCGGGCCCCGCGAGAGCGCCGCCTTCTCCACGGCGCGCCGGGCCAGCGCCAGCGCGTCGACCTCGCTCGAATCCGGCGCGCTCGCCTTGGCCCAGCCGGAGCTGTCGTCGGTCATGGTGGTGATGGAGAATTGCGCCAGCGTATCGAAGTAGTAAGCGAAGACGCCGCGCGAATTCAGGATCGCCATCGCGGACTCGCCCGCCGAGCAGATCCCCGCCGCGTTCTGCGAGGCGCCCTGGGCGACGCCGATGGCCGCCGCCACCATTTCGGCGCGGTCCCGCGGAGTGCTTCGGGCCGTGGAGAGGAAGAAGCGGTTGGCGTCGCGCACCTCGCCGGGCTCGGCCATGGGGAGCAACTCGGGGTCGGATTCCGCGGAGCGCGCGATCGCCAGCGACTCTTCCACCACCGAGCGGACCGCGTCGTCGTCCAAACGGTTCGTACTGGCGCGCGCGGTGCGGTGGCCCACCACCGTCCGCACCGAGAGAAAACGCCGGTGCTCGGAAACGTTCTGGTGGATGGCGTTGTTGGCGAAGCGCGTGAGCGCGGAATCGGATGCGCCGAGCGTCACCTCGACGTCGTCGGCGCCCAGCGCGCGCGCCGCGCGGAGCGCGCGGGCGAAGATCGCCTGGCAATCGGTCCTGGTCAGCAGTTCGGATTCAGCCATTTCCGCTCAACCCCCGTACGCCGTTCCGATCTTGATGTTGCGGAAGCGCGACGGGCTGGCCCCGTGCCCGGTCCCCATCACCTGTTCGGGCTGCCCCTTGCCGCAGTTGGGAGTGCCCCACAGCACCCAGTGCTCGGGGCCCGCGATGGCCGCGCAGGAGTTCCAGAACTCCGTCGAGATACCGCTGTAACTCGGGTTCTTCAGCATCCGCGCGCGCTTGCCGTGCCGGATCTCCCAGCCGATCTCGCAGCCGAACTGGAAGTTGTAGCGCTTGTCGTCAATTGACCAGCTCTTGTTGGTCTCCATGTAAATCGCGTCGCCGTCGAAGACCTCCTCAAGCGCCTGCGAGCCCGCCAGCAGGCTGATATTGGTCATGCGGATCAGCGGGAGGCGCCCCCATCCATCCGCGCGCATGGCTCCGTTCGAGCGCGCCAGGCCGACCTCGGCCGCCGTCTCCCGCGAAGTCAGGTACCCCGTGAAGCGGCCGTCGCGGATGACGCTGGTGGATTGCGCGGGAACGCCCTCGTCGTCGAACGCGAACGTACCCAGGCCGGGGCCGTGCTCCAGGCGCGCGTCGGCCACCACGTTCACCATCTCCGATCCATAGTTCAGGTGGTTCAGCTTGTCCAACGTGAGGAAGCTCATGCCGGCGTAGTTTGCCTCCGAGCCCAGCACGCGGTCCAGTTCGATCGGATGGCCGATGGATTCGTGGATCTGCAATCCCAGTTGCGAGCTGTCCAGGATCAGATCGAAGACCCCTTCCGGGCACTGCGCGGCCGAGTGCAGCGCCACCGCCTCCTCCGCGATGCGCGGCGCGTTTTCGAGCAGACCCAATTCCTCGATCAGCTCGTAGCCCTTGAGCTGGTGTTGCCCGCCGAAGGAGTTCGGGTAGGAACGCTTCTGGATCTCGTTTCCCTTGAAGCTATGGGCGACGAAACCGGCGCCGCTGGTGGTGCGCGTTTGGTCGATGCGGCTGCCGGGGGAGGAGGCGAAGAACTGCCGCTCGCGTGTGAACACCATCGAAGCCTCCGCCAGCGTCACGCCGGAATTGCGCCGCAGCTCGGTGTCGATCCTCAGCAGCAGGTCGAGGTTCTGTTCGATGGGAATCGAGAACGGGTCGATGCGGCAGGGCGAGATCCAAACCGCCTCGTAGCGGTCTTCGGGCGCCAAGCGCACGTCCTTCTTTTTCGCCGCGGCGCTCGATCGGGCGATCTCCCAGGCCAGCGCAGCCGCCGCCTCCAACCCGCGATTGCTCAGGTCGTCGGTGGCGGCGAAGCCCCAGCAGCCCTCCACCAGCACGCGGATTCCCACGCCCAGCGATTCGCTGCTGGACATGCCGCCGACCTTCCCGTTCTTGGTGGCAACCTGCCGCGAGCGGCACTCCACTACCCGCACATCCGCATAGGAGACTCCGCGCCCCGCCGCCGCTCCCAGGGCCTGCTCCGCAATCCGCCTCATCCTTCGATTGTAGCCGGGGAGGGCGGGCTTCAGCCCGCGTGGGCCTTCAGGCCCGCAACGCTGACAAGCCTGTGGGGCTCAAGCCCGCCCTCCTACTGCACCACGATATTGACGGCCGGCGAAGAGATGCCGCCGATACTGACCACCAGCGGCTGGGAGCCCTTTGGGGTGTCCGCAGCCAACTGGAGATTGATTTGGTAGAGGCCCGATTCGGTGGGCGTCAAACCGCTGAACAGCACCCCGGCGGACTTGCCGCCGATGGTCACCGTCGGCCTGACCACCGTGTTGGAGAGCGGCTGCGCCTGCGCCACAAAACCGATGGCGGGCGGGTTGGTCACCGCTCCCAGCCCGTTCAGGTAGAGCTGAATGACTTGGTTTGCGTGCGCCGGATTCTGCGACGAGATCAGCGCCGCGTTGAGGTCCAAAGCCGCGACCACCGGCTGGCTGGTCCCCGGGTCGGGGACAACGTACACCGCGGGCGCGTAGTTCGCCACCTGCGCCGTGAACACCTGCCCCGGCGAATCTCCCACCGTGACCTTAATCAGTACCGAACTCTGCCCGGCCAGTTCCCAGGGCACTTGCACGTTCACTTGTCCGGGGCTGACGTAGAGCATCCGGCCCGGCAGGCTCAGGTTCGCCGACGGCACATCGAAGCTCACGCTGACGTCGGCCACCGTGCTCGACGCCGGAAAAACGATCGCCAGCGGCAGCGCGGCGGTGGTGGTGCTGCCGGTATAGTCGCTCAGCCCGCTGCCCCAAAGCGTAATGTAGGAACCGGGCGAAATGGGGACCCCCACCACACCATAGTTGGCGGAGTTCGCCACTCCGGCAATCGTGGGCAGGACGCGCGCGGTTCCGCTGAAAGTGAGACTTGTGAAGCTGGCAATGTTGACGGAGAAGACCTGGGTCCCGACCGCGGGGCCCAGCGTGGCGTTGGCCCCGGCAACGCCATTCGAGTCGGTCTGCGTATCGGCGTTGAAGATCGTGCCGCCGCCGCTTACCCTGCGGAAGGCCACCCGCCACCCCGGCACCGGGACGCCATAGGAGTCGATGAGTTTGAGCGCGAAGCCGCCGGTAGCAAGCGGCTGGTCGACGGTGCCGTCGAAGCCGTCCCCTATCCCGATGAGGTCGTTCGGAACACCGTCTCCCACCACGTAGAGGTAAGGCGCCCGCAGCGTTGGCCCCGCGCCCTGAATCATGATCCCGCCCTCATAGATTCCCGCGGATGGGACGGTGGCCGGGAGCGTGAGCGTGACCGTGGAGTCCGCCTGACCCGGAGCCACCGGCAGGGTGGTCCTACTCAGCGATGGGGGATTGCCGTTCACTGCCACGGCCGAGAGCGTCAGGGTTGCCGCCGTCGCGCCGGAATAGTGGATGGTGATGGTCTGCGGAGCCGGCGGCGTGCCCTTGACCAGAGCTCCGAAGGAAATGGCGGCGGGTTTCACGGTAACCACCACCTGGACGGCGTCGCCGGCGCTCAGCTTGCCGTTGCCGGCCGCGACCACCGAGGCGGTGCTCCCATTCTCGGTGACATCCTGTGTCGCCGTATTCACCACCGCCGATTTCAACTGCCACGGCGCGAAGTCCGGGTGCGCCTGCTTGACCAGCGCCAGCGCTCCGGAGATCATCGGCGTCGAAAAACTGGTTCCATCCGCCACCGTGTAGCCGGAGGGGTCGTACATCATTCCGTTCGGATCGAAACGCTCCGCCGCCATGTACATATTGGTGCCTACGGCGACCATTTCAGGCTTGAGTCGTATATCGATCGAGGGTCCGTGCGAGGAGAAGGACGCCACCTCGTTGTAGACTGAGACGCCTAGCGCGCGGAGCGCCGGGTCGATCGTCCCGTTCAGGCCGGGATTGGACGCCAGGTAGCTCTGGAGCGCCTGACCATCCGTGTCGCCGATCATCACCGTGGGGATCTCGGTTCCCGACAGCGCTCCGGGACTGAAAGCCGCCCCCAGGCCGGGCGTCTGAATCACGATGACGCCCACCGCGCCGGCGGCCTGTGCGTTGAGAACCTTGGTGGCGAAGGTGCAGATACCCCGCACAATCAGCACGATCATGCCGTTGAGCGAGCCGGCTGGCAGCGAGGAGCAGGCGAGACCGGTGGTGTCCAGCGCGGTCACATCGCGCAGCGGCGCCGTCACCGGGGCCGCCGGCACGGGGCCGTCCCCGAGTTGGGCGGTAATGGATTGGAGGTTCTGCGGCACGTTTTGCCCCACCACCAGCACGCGCGAAGCGAAGGTGTGCGAATTGGTCGAGGCGCCGGCGGCAATTGCCGAGGGCGCCGTGGCCGGCGTGCTGATGGTATTGAGCCCCGAGCCGTCGTTGCCCGCCGCCACCACCACCATCATGCCGCTTTGAATGGCGGCCTCCACCGCCATTGCCTCCGGATCGTCCTGCGGCCCCGAGAACGCCACGCTCCCCAGCGACAGCTCCGCGATGTCCATGCCGTCTTTCTGCGCATCCTCGAGCGCCTGGATGATGACATCGCCGAAAGTGAAATCGTTGATGCCCGGAGTGCCGAAAACCTTGTAGCTGCCCAGGAAAGCCTTGGGCGCCACGCCCGTGATGGTGTCGCCGGGCCCGGAGTTCGTCACCCCGGCGGCGATCATGCCCAGCGCGGTTCCGTGGCCGATGTGGTCGCGCGGCGAGACGTCGTCGGGCCGGGAATCCGCGGCCGGGTTAGGTTGCGTACCAGCCGCCAGCATGGGCACGTAGCTTCGCGCCACAATCACCTTGTTGCTGGTGTAGTCCGCGCAATTCCAAGTCTGCTGCACGTCGCATTTCGGGAAGCCTGCAGGCGCCTGGAGGGAACTGTCCTGAAAGCCCGGATGGGTCTGGTCGATCCCGGTGTCCAGGACCGCAATCTTGATGCCAGCGCCCGCGTTCGTGGTTCCGCCGAGCTGAGACCACGCCGCCGGCACGTTGGTTAACTGGACCGCCTGGTCCAGCCGCAGGCGGTACCGGTGCAGCGGCGCCACCGCCTTGACGCCTGGCAGGGCGCGCAACTGCGCCGCCTGATCCTTGGAAGCCACGACGAAAACCGCGTTCAGCAGCGTTTGCACCGACCCGGTCACCCGCAGGTTGCGTTTCTGGAGTTCCTGCCGTAATGCCACCTGGCTGGCAACCACCTGCCCGCGGTACTCCGCCACGGCCGCGCCGCGCGCTCCCTGGAGCGACGCAAGGTGCTGAGCCACGGAAGAATCGGTAAGGATCACGGCATAGCGGCCCGTGTCCAGGTCGGCTGCGACGAGCGCGCTGCCGGCTAGCACCGTCAACCACCAAACACCAAGGTATCGCTTCAGCATTCCCATTCCCTTCATGTTAGTCCCAGTCCCCATTCGAGCGTAGAGGCGGGGAGCCCTACACACTATCGATGCGCCGCCCGGCGCTTAGGTTACTATGGATCGCCTTTGCCCCGCCCGGTACCATGATATTGGTGCGAAACGAGTTCCCCACCATCCCGTAATCCATCCGTAGGAGCGTTACGCCTGGGACCGCTCCCTGACGGTCGCCACTCCGCTGCGTGTCGTAGCCGCGACTTTCCCGGGTACCACACAAGCCGCAGCGCCTTACGGCCGGATTGCGGGCGTTCTGGCATGGGCCGGCCCGCCTGCTATCATGGAGCCATCGAACTCCCTCGCGTTTACCCCATCCTGGATACCGAAACGCTGGCCCGGCGCGGGTGCGAACTCGAGACGGCGGCCGAGGCGATGCTGGAGGGGGGCGCCCGCATCTTGCAGTTCCGGCATAAGGGGCATTGCTCCCGCGCGCTGTTCGAGCAGGCCGAGCGGGTGGCCGCGCTCGCCCGCCGTGCCGGCGCGCTGTTCCTCGTCGACGACCGCGCGGACATCGCCCTGCTGCTCGACGCCGGGCTGCACGTCGGCCAGGACGACCTCCCCCCGCGCGATGCCCGTCGCCTGTTAGGCCCGCACCGCATCCTGGGACTCTCGACACACGATCCCGGGCAGGTCGCCGCCGCCGCCGCCGAGCCTGTCGATTACCTGGCGATCGGCCCCGTATTTGCCACTGGCTCGAAGCAGGACGCGGGTTCCGAGGTTGGCCTGCGCGCTCTCGGGGCGGCGAAAAAGGAAACCAGCCGGCCCCTCGTCGCCATCGGGGGGATCACGCGGGCCAATGCTCTCGAGGTATTCGCCGCCGGCGCCGACTCGGTGGCGGCGATTCATGATATCCTGCCGGAAACCTGTACGTTCTCGACCGTGCGCGCGCGGATGGAAGAATGGCAAAAACTGGTGAAGACATAGTCCCGGCTGGCCTGGTGAAGGGACTCGGCCTGCTCGACGCCACCACGCTGGTGGTCGGCTCGATGATCGGCTCGGGCATCTTCATCGTCTCGGCGGACATTGCCCGGCAGGTGCGGTCCCCGGGCTTGCTGATCGTCACCTGGGTGGTGACGGCCGCGCTCACGCTGATCGCCGCGTTGAGCTACGGCGAATTGGCTTCGGCGATGCCACAGGCCGGTGGCCAGTACGTCTACCTGCGCGAGGCCTTCGGCCCGCTCAGCGGCTTTCTCTACGGGTGGACTCTCTTCCTGGTGATTCAGACCGGGACCATTGCGGCCGTGGCGGTGGCATTCGCCAAGTTCGCCGGAGTCTTCTTTCCAGCCATCTCGGCCGAGCACCGGCTACTGGGTGTCCGAGGTTTCGGAATCAATACGCAGCAACTGGTAGCGATGGCCATGCTGGTGCTTCTGACCTGGGTAAACTCGCGCGGCGTGCGCACCGGCGCGCTGGTGCAGAATACATTCACCTTCGCGAAAGTGGCCGCGCTGCTCGGCCTCGTGGGCTGCGGACTGCTGCTGGGCCGCGACCCGCAGGCGGTGGCGCGCAATTTCGGCAACTTCTGGCAGAACGCCGGCTGGACCTTCACCACCATCCGGATCGTCGGCGTGGCCATGGTGGGGGCGCTGTTCGCCTCCGACGCCTGGAACAACGTCACCTTCACGGCCGGGGAGACCCGGAACCCGCGCCGCAACGTGCCCCTGGCTCTGGCCATCGGGGTGGGGATCGTCTCCATCGTCTATATCGCCTGCAATTTCGTGTACCTGAGCGTGCTGCCGCTGGAAGCGATTCAGAACGCGCCGCAAGACCGGGTGGCCACGGCGGCGGCCGCGGTGATCCTGGGGCCGGTCGCGGTGAAGGCGATGGCGGCGGCCATCATGATTTCCACCTTCGGCTGCCTCAACGGGATGATCCTGGCCGGCGCGCGCGTCTACTACGCCATGGCGTTGGATGGGCTGTTCTTTTCGCCCGTCGCCAAGCTCCATCCCCAGCACCGCACACCTTCGGTTTCGCTCTGGGTGCAGTGCGCCTGGGCCTGCCTGCTCACGCTCAGCGGAACCTACAGCGACCTTCTGGACTACGTGATTTTCGCCGTTCTGCTTTTCTACATCCTGACTATCGCCGCCGTGTTCGTGTTGCGGCGCACGCGGCCCGAAATGGAGAGGCCCTATCGCGCCTGGGGCTACCCGGTGCTTCCGGCCGCCTACATCGCGATTGCCGGGTTGATTGAGGTTCTGCTGTTGCAGTACAAACCGCAGTATACGTGGTGGGGACTCAGAATCGTCCTGCTGGGCGTTCCCGTGTACTATGCTCGGAGGCCGCGCTCGCGGCCGATTTCCGTCGTTCTGAAGGAGAAACTCGAATGGGGAATCCGCTATTTGCGCGGAAGCCGCTAGATCTGCTGATCCACGAGGCGCAAGCCACCGGCGAGCACAGCCTGAGGCGCACCCTGGGCCCGTTCCAACTGACTGCCCTGGGAGTGGGCGCCATCATCGGCGCCGGCATCTTCGTGCTGTCCGGCCTGGGAGCGCACTACGCCGGGCCGGGGCTGATGCTCTCGTTCGTCCTCTCCGGGCTGGGCTGCGCCTTCGCGGGGCTCTGCTACGCCGAGTTCGCGGCCATGATTCCCCTGGCCGGCAGCGCCTACACCTACGCCTACGCCACGCTCGGCGAACTGTTCGCCTGGATCATCGGATGGGACCTGACCCTGGAATACGCCATGGGCGCCAGCACGGTCTCCTCCGGCTGGTCCAACCACTTCGTCGAGCTCCTGGACATGCTTCACATCAAGATGCCGATGTGGCTGGCCTACGATCACTGGACCGCGCTGCGGACCGCCGAAAACGTGATAGCCAAGCAAATGACCCATGCGCTCGACCCGAGCCTGGTGGCCGGCACGCAGCCCTACGTGAACCAGGTCTCCAAGCTGGTCAAGGCGCAGTCGCCCGAGCTGGTCCAGAAGGCGCATGCGATGCTGGCCGCGCCCAAGATCTTCGGTCTCGAGTTCGGTTTTAACCTGCCGGCCTTCTGCATCGCCCTGCTCATCACCGCCATCCTGGTCATCGGAATCCGCGAGAGCGCCCGCTTCAACGCCACCATCGTGGTGATCAAGGTGTCCGTGGTGCTGTTCGTGATCGCGCTGGGCGTGAGGTACATCAACTTGGCCAACTGGGGCAAGGACTGGGCCTCGTTCGCCCCCAACGGCTTCTCGGGCATTGGCGCGGGAGCGGCCTACATCTTCTTCGCCTATATCGGATTCGACGCCGTCTCCACCACGGCGCAGGAAGCCAAGAATCCCCAACGCGATCTGCCCATCGGCATCATCGCCTCCCTGCTGGTGTGCACGGTTCTGTACATCCTGGTGGCAGGGGTGCTGACCGGCATGGTGCCCTGGCAGGACATTAACATCGAGGCGCCGGTAGCGCGGGCCTTCATGGATCGCGGGCTCACCGCGGCATCGCACATCATCACCATCGGCGCGCTAGCCGGGCTCACCAGCGTGATGCTGGTGATGCTGCTGGGCCAGACGCGCGTGCTTTATTCCATGGCCAACGACGGCCTGCTGCCCCGGAAGTTCTTCGCGGCGGTTCACAGCAAGTTCCGCACCCCTTGGAAGAACACCATCCTGGTGGGCCTGTTGGCCGCGGTGGTGGGCAGCGTGACGCCCATCGACGACATCGGGAAGATGGTGAACATTGGCACGCTGCTGGCCTTTGTGATCGTCTGCATTGCGGTGATGGTGCTGCGCCGGACGAATCCCGGGCAGGCCCGGCCGTTCCGGACGCCTTGGGTGCCCGTGGTGCCCATCCTCGGCATCGCCTTCAACGGCTACATGATGTACAAGCTGGGATGGGTGAATTGGGCGCGGCTGATCGGCTGGCTCGCCATCGGACTGGTGGTGTACTTCGCTTATAGCCGGCGCCACAGCCGCATCCGCAACCCCCGCTCCACCGAATAGGACCAGGCGGAGCCTTATCCTACTCCGTGAGAAGCAGCGCGATTTTGTCGATGACCGCGCGGATCTCCGCACCGGGCGCGTTGAAGTTGTTGGTCAGGATCGAGAAGGCCAGCATACCGTGGCTGCGCGATTCGGCGTAGCCGGACAGCGCGGCGACGTGCTCCAGCGTGCCGGTCTTGGCGTGGATGCGGCGTGCCTCCGGCCTCCCCTCGAAGCGCGCGCTGAGCGTGCCGTCCTCGCCGCCCACCGGAAGCAGCGAGATCCATGCGTCGCGCACCGGCGACCCGTGCATGTAGCGGAGTAGTTTCAGCACCGTCGCGGGCGTCACCAGGTCGGCCGGCGAAAGCCCCGAGCCGTCGACGAAGTGGTAATCGGCATCCTCGATGCCCACCTCGGCGAGGAACGCCCGCGCCTCCTCGAGGCCGGCCTCGCGGCAGCCGATCCCTTTGCGCGTCCGGGCCACCCCGCGCAGCACCATCTCGGCGTGCAGGTTCTGGCTCACCTTGTCGATGATCCGCAGGATCTCGACCAGCGCCGGCGAATTACGCCGCGCCAGCTCGGCGCCACCGGAAGGGGAAGGCGCGCCCTCCTGGTTCGCATACCAATGTCGCGCGCGAGGCCGGCCGGCGATTGCAACGCCGCGGCGGCCCAGAGCGTCCGCCAGGGCATGGGCGGCGTAGAGCGCCGGATCGTCGATGGCCACCCGCAGTGTGACCGAGCTCACCGGGTCGCTGGACATGGTCCCCCATAACCGCAATTGCCGCGAGCCGGAGAGCCGCTCGAGGTACACCTTGTTTTCGAGACCCGGCCCGGTGCGCACGCGGTTGTCGAGGATGTAGTACTCCAGGGCTGGGGACAGGAACAGCGCCGGCGCGCGGCCGCCCGCTGCGGGAGCCCGGAGCGTGATCCCCACCACGTTGTCATTGACCGCCAGCGCGCTGACTGGAGCGCCGAAGTCCCAAACCGTGTCGTCCTGCGCCCAGCCTTCCGGGTAGGGGGCCCAGACAAAGGCGCTGTCGTCGCCGACGATGTCCCCGTCGATGCGGCGCACGCCGGCTGCGACTACCTGGTCCGCCAGCGCCTCGATGGCCTGCAGCGGGTCTCCGATGGCCGGCCCCTTCCGATAGGGCGCCGCGCGCGCGGAGAGCATCGGGTCGCCCCCGCCGACCAGACGCAGATCGCCGGCGATTCGTCCGGAGGCGTCCGGCGGGGCGTTTGCGCGAATGGTGGTCTCGAAGTGGGAGTCGGGCCCCAGCCGCGTCAGCGCCAGCGCCGTCGTGAACAGCTTGGCGTTGGAGGCGGGAACGAAGAACCGGTTCGGGTTCAACTGGAACAGGGTCTCGCCGCTGGTCAGGTCGACGGCCTGTATGCCCCAGAACGCCCGCTGGGCCGCCGGCGACGACTCCAGAGCGCTCTCGATCCGCTCGCGCAACGGCTGCGCCGGCGAAACCGGAACGAGAGCGAGACACAGAAAGATCCATCGCATGGACACTCGGATTATACTTCAGGGGTGGCCACCCAGCGGATCGGTTTCGTTGCCCTGCTTTGGGGCGCAGCTCTTTGGGGGCAGCATGGAACGCCCGCCAAAGCCAGTCCGGCCGAGTACCCCGTGCACGTCATGGCCGGCGATCTGGGTCTGGGCGCCGAGTACCTGGTGCATAGCTTTTCGGCCGGCAGGCAGACCTTCGTTGCTCCGAGATACCTGGTGGTCGAGGTGGCCGTCTTTCCAGCGAAAGGCCAGGCGGTCGAGCTGGGGGCCGGCCAATTCCTGCTTCGGATCAACGGAAAGCCGAAGGACGTGCTGCAGTCTGAGGCTCCCGCCTTCGTCGCGGCCTCGCTGAAATACCCCGATTGGGAAGGATCCCGGGGTCTCCAGACCGAGGTCGGGCTCGGTCCCGTCACCATCGGGCGGCCCCCCACGGTGGGGCGCTTCCCGGGCGATAGCCGGGAACCTCAGCCTCGGATGCCGCCGGGGGCGCCGGACCAGAATCCGGCGGGCCTCGAAAGGGAGGAGAACCTCACCGCCCCGGAAGCGGTTGTCGACGCCGCGTTGCCGGAGGGCCGCGCCACCGGTCCGGTCAGCGGTCACCTCTACTTCCCGTACCGGGGAAAGGTGAAGTCGCTCAAGTCGCTCGAACTGATCTTTCAACTCGGCGGGAAGCAGACCGTCCTGCGGCTATTTTAGATTCCTGGGGGCCGAGCTGAACCNNCAGATCACCAGCAGCAGCAGGACCACCATCAACGTGCCCAGCAGAGGCACCCCCATGACCGCTCCGATGCCCCACATATCCGTGAAGAAACCCACGGACCAGGGGGCCAGCAGCCCGCCCGTCAGGCCGATCGTGAAGATGCCGTTGAACAGCCCGGGGTGGTAGTACGGAAATCGGCCCCCGATCTTCTCGACCACTAGCGGATACACCGGCGCAAATCCTCCCCCAACCAGCAGAATGCCCGCCACAGCGCCGGACCAGTGCTCCGTGTTGATCAGGAAGGTGCATCCCAGCAGCGCCGCAATCGCGCTGCCCATCA
>PLEM01000091.1:14686-14923 GCA_003137035.1 Bryobacterales bacterium
CCGAACTGGAAGAACAGCAGCAGCGCGAAGAGGACCGCGGTGGGGCTGCGAAAATCCGAAAAAGCCTGTTTCCAGGTGGGCTGCTGTCCGGAGGTCTCGGCGGGGATGGCGCAGCGTGCGTAAAGGGCAATGAAGAAGCCGGGGATCAGAGCGATGAAGATCAGGATACTGGGGACGTTATAGATGGAGAAGGTTCCGGCGGCCAGCACCGCCATCACCACCGCGCCCACTCCGAAG
>PLEM01000282.1 GCA_003137035.1 Bryobacterales bacterium
AATCGAAAGCCGCCAGATTCTGCCGGCCCCTGAGCGCGGCATGCGCGGGTTTCCAATGCAGCCGCCCGGCGATCGTCAAATGCAGCACCAGCCACAGGTCGCCTTCCAGCCCGATCACGATGCGCTTTCCCACCCGCCGCAACTCGCGCACCGTCCTTCCCTCGGCGTCCGAAAGCGCCGGCGTCGTGGTCCGAAGAAAAGACGCGCTGGCCAGCCGCACGCGTTCAAGCGTCACGCCATCACGCGCGGTTCCAGCGCNNCGTGACCGGCGTGTCACGGGAGCGATGCGGTTGTTGGACGGGCCGTTCTCGCCAGCTATCGGCAAGCCCTCGAGTCCCTCTGATCACCGACCCTACGATAGGAGGGTTCGCGCATTCCTGACGTCCGGATTCATAGGAAACATCTCCACGCCCGGTTCTGCCGTTTTACCAGGCGCGCGTCGCACCGGCGAGTCTCGCCAAGCCGGCGCGCCCGCCACACACAGGGACTCAAAGAAACTGGGTTTGCTCGGTAAACGGAATCGGGAACTGGTATGCTTGGGTGCGTGCCTGTCTCGGAAATGAGCCGATAACGGAGCACAAGGAGTAAGGATCGCGAAAGCAAGTTCGCGTCACTACATAATGTGGGTAAACTACCGTACCTGGTTGTTGCTCGCGGGATTGTGCGTCGCTCAACAGAGCGGCATGGCGCAATCGAAGCCGCTAGAACTGAAGTGGAATGAACTGGCTTCCATGATCACCGGTCACCATGTGGAAGTTTCGCTGGCTGGAAATGCCACCGTCCGTGGCGAAGTGGTTGCCGTCAGGCAGGACACGCTGGTAATCGACGTCGCGAAGTCCTCCGGCCCGAAACCATACTCCGCCGGCAACGCAGAGATTCCGCGGAACGACATCGGATTGATTAAACTGCAGCGAACACGTGGCTCGTGGGGAAGAACCTTGGGCACCATTATCGGTGTTGTCGCGGGGCTAGGCGGCGGCGGTTATGCCGCAGCGCGAACCAATTCCGCTGGTGCTGCGGTCGGGGTCTTGGTTGCGGTCACATCGGCCGCTGCCGTGGGCGGGTACTACGCTGGTCGAAGCTTCGATAGGCGTGTGACCCTCATACGCATAGTGCCGTAAAAGTAGCGGCGCCGCGGCTTGTTACTCGCGGACGGTTGACCCGACGCTAGATCTCGCCTCTCCGGAAATGGACCGCGGCATCGTCATTGCTGTTGCGAAACCCCATGCCGCCAGTGATGGGCCGGCGCTCGGGGTCGATCTGCTGATTCGCCGACCGTTATGTATCATTTCCAGGGATACATCCCGTGACGTCCCCTCCACGTCACCTGGACGAGAAACGCGCTAGTCGCCTTCTTCGCCGGTGCGGGCACCTGCGCCACGGCCGCCCAGGTCGTGCCTCGGCGCGATTCTCAGGCGCCGCGCCGGCGCCAGTTTGCGGCCTGTAACCATATAGGTTACACTCGTGGGCGTGGCGATCCAGGGGTTTCGGCACAAAGGAATTGAGCGGTTCTTTGCTACCGGAGCCAAGTTGGGAATTCAAGCAAAACACGCTGAGCGCCTCCGCCTCATCCTCGGCCGTTTGAACGCCTCAGCGAGCCCGCGCGACATGAACTTGCCCGGCCTGGATCTCCACGAACTCCGCGGCGCCCGAAAACGCACGTGGGCCGTAACGGTGAGCGGCAATTGGCGCGTACCGTTCACTTGTGTCGGGAAGGACGCAGACCGCGTGGACTACGAGGACTGCCATTGAGGTGACCATGAAGATGCATAATCCGCCCCACCCCGGTGAGGTGCTCAGGCAACTGTGCCTGGAACCGTTGAACTTGACCGTCACGGACGCCGCGCGCTCGCTTGGCGTGAGCCGGAAAACCCTGTCGAGCATTCTCAACGGGCATGCCGGCATCAGCCCGGAGATGGCGGTCCGTCTCTCGATCGCCTTCAACACCAGCTCTGAAAGCTGGCTGAACCAGCAGGTTCAGTATGACCTCTGGCACGCGGAAAAGAACCGGAAATCGCTCCACGTGGATCGCTTGTCCGCTGCCTGATGTCATTTGCCGGCAGCGCCAAAGCCGCGCTATGCGGTGAGGTACAATACAAACCGCCCATGACAATCCCAGACGGGGGCCGGCCAGAGGATCGCGCCCGCGCCAACATCGACCGATTGTTGACCGCCGCCGGTTGGCTGATCCAGGATCGCGACAGCATCAACATTGAAGCTGGCCGCGGTATCGCCATTAGGGAATTCCCGCTTGCTCCTGGGCACGGTTTTGCCGACTACCTCCTGTATATTGACGGGTACGCAGCCGGAGTAATCGAGGCAAAGAAGGCCGGCGTCCCCCTAATCGGCGTCGAGATCCAGACCGCCAGATACAGCCAAGGGCTTCCTAAGAATTTGCCCGCGCCGCGCCGCCCGCTCCCGTTCTGTTATCAGTCCACTGGCGTCGAGACGCGATTCACGAACTTCCTCGAACCCGAAGCGCGCAGCCGTCCGGTCTTCGGATTCCATCGCCCCGAAACGCTTGCCGGTTGGCTCGAAGCTGATCTCAAATCGCCCGGCTCCACCCTGCGAGGCCGCTTGCGCATCATGCCTTTTTTGCCCCGCGAGGGCCTCTGGGACCACCAGTACCGCGTCATCGCCAACCTTGAACAGTCCCTTGCTCGCAACGATCCTCGCGCCCTGATCCACATGACCATGGGCAGCGGAAAAACCTTCACCGCCTGCAACTTCGCATGGCGTCTGATCGCCCACGCCGGCGCCCG
>PLEM01000116.1 GCA_003137035.1 Bryobacterales bacterium
CCCCTACGCTGCTCCCGTGGACGCCGCCGAACAAGGACGCCCCGGCGTCACCGACGCGGAGCTCTCCGCCATGTCCGTCGCCCTCGGCGAAGCCGCCGCCGCGCGCGAGCAGCTTGCCAGCCTCACCGAAGAGCTGGACGAGCTGCGCGCCGAGCGCAGGCAGGTGCGCAGCCGCATCGAGAAACTGCTGGGCCAGATCGACTCCCTGAGCGCCGGCTGATCGGACCACCACGGTGGGCGAAAAGCAGAGTGTCCAGGTCACGATCTTCCACCAGACCTACACGCTTCGCGCGGTCAGCGACGAGCGGGAAATCCAGGAACTTGCCGACAGCGTGGATCAGTTGATGGCCACCATCGCCGCCAAGTCCGCCAATCCGGATTCCCTGCGCGTGGCCGTACTGGCCTGTTTGCACTTGGCGGACCGCCTGCGCACTCTGGAACGCGAATTGGCCCAGTTGCGCCAGCAGGTGGACCAGAAGAGCCAGCAGTTCCGCCGGCTCCTCGATCAAGCCATCGAAGGACGCTGAGACAGGCGATCCGCGCGAATCCAGGCGCACGTGGCGACACTGCCTGCGAGTCCGGTCTATACTGGCTTCCCTGTCGAGAATTGTGAACTCAAGCGGCAAGCCGCGCCCGGCATTCGGAGTTCGTGTCGTCAGGGTCCTGTAGTGGCGCCTCGTCGCCACGATTCCGATAGCCGTCCTGTTCCTCTTGTCGCCTTACTCGGAACGGGCATGGACCGCCAGCTTCCATCTGTTCGCCTTCGTTCGAACGCTGATCGCGCTTCCGGGTTTTGCCGGACACAGGAACGCACGCTGCTCCTTGATGGACGCACAGAGCCAGGCGATCCCAAGTGACAGGATACTGGCGGAGCGAAAGATCCTGGCGCAATTCCGGCTGCTCCGGTCCGACGGCGGATTCGATCTCATCCAGACTCCGTCCGGCCCTTTCTGGATCCCGCGGCGCGACCGTGGGAGTCTATACCAGGTACGCCTTGAACCACGGAGCGAAACTCGTGGTCGCCATCGAACCTGCTCCGGAGGCCCTGGAATGCCTGCGCCGGAATTTCGACTACGCGGTGAGCGCGGGCCGCGTCATCGTCTATCCGAAAGGGGTCTGGAACAAGGACGACGTCCTCGAAATCACGACGAGCGATCAGCTTGCCTCCACCGCTTCGAGCGTCGCCCTGAGTCGTGGATCCAGCGGCCCCAAGATACAGCTCACCACGATCGACAAGCTGGTGGAGGAGCTGCGACTCGAGCGCATCGACTTCATCAAGATGGACATCGAAGGGGCCGAACCGCAGGCGCTCGAAGGAGCGCTGCGCACCGTGGCGAGGTTTCACCCCCGGATGTCGATTTCTCTCGAACACCGGCCTTCGGATCCCGACGACATCCCGCGCCTGATGCAGCGCTTGTGGCCGGGAACCCGCGTCGAGTGCGGGCCCTGCGTCAACATCAACGGCAACCTCCAGCCCATGGTCGTGTTCGCGTACTGAGGGCACCCCCGATCTGCAGCCGCCCACCGGTCCGAGTAGCAACCGCTCCCTCATGGGACTGTGAAGAAATCGCCTTGTAGCGCCGAAGAGGACAAGNNGCTTCAGCTTGCCCGGCGATTTTTTTTCAGTCCCGCCAGGAGCGGTCCCAGGCGCAACGCACCTGCTGGGCGGATGAAACAGTTTCTAGCCGTCCTGGCTTTGGCCGGCACAAGCCTGGTTCTTGGCCAGACCATCACTCAGGCGGAGCGCGACTTCGCCGTCAGCAACCTGCAGGCCAGCCGCAAGAAGTTCCTCGATTCCATCGCTGGGCTGTCGGAAGCGCAATGGAAGTTCAAGCCCGCTCCCGATCGCTGGTCGGTAGCGGAGTGCGCGGAACACATCGCCTTGAGCGAGCTGATGATCATGCAATTGGTTACCGAGAGAATCCTGAAGGCCGAACCCATGCCCAAGAAGACGCAGGACGATCTGCGGGGCCACTCGATCGAGCATCCGTTGCTCAAACAACTGGATGCCTATCAGTGGATCCTGCTCATTGCGGCGCACTCGGAGCGGCACACGGCGCAGATCGAAGAAGTGAAGGCGTCTCCGGGGTTCCCGGGCGCCTAGTGCTCTCACCGTGTGGATAAGTGCTTTCGGGTGGAACCACTCCCTTGCGGTCGTGGCTCGGTTCCGAGCCGCGAGCGCCAGGGACTTTGAAAAACCCGCCGGGCGAGCTGAAGCATGCCCCACGTAGGACATGCTTCAGCTTGTCCTCCTCGGTGCTACAAGGCGATTCCTTCATAGTCCCGCCAGAGAGCGGTTTCGCGGTAACGCCAAATCTCGCGGTGGGGGACCTAGAACACCCGCTCCTGCTTCTTCAGGTTCCCGAAGGAACCGATGTTGGCCACCGCGAAGGACACGCGGAACACGTTTTCATTGCGCGTCCCGGCGTTGATGCGCTGGAACTGCACGCTGAATCCGCAGCAGTCTGTGTTGTAGGCGACCTGGGTGGTGGCATAGCGCATGATGCCCGAGCGGAAATCGTAATTCGTGCGGAACACCGCGTTCCAGCCCCGCCGGTTCTCGTTCCCGATGGCGAACCGGCCGTCGAACTGGTTTGAACTGGGGGAAAGCTGCGGGACGCCCCGCACCGTGTTGTGCCCGATGAAAATGACGTAATTGCCGAAACGCGCGTCGGCGCCCAGCGTGTTGTTCACCACCATGTGACGCAACGGATCGTAGTCCGACCGCCATTCCACCCCGAAGCCCGGCTTCGGGTTCATGCGCAGCACCGAAACCACCGGCGAATAGTGCCGGGGGCCGTCCAGGAAGGCGTAAGGCGTCAGTTCGATGGCGCTGAGCACCACGTTGCGCTGCCCCTCGACCACCGCCCCGCCGAAGGTCGGATCGAAGAAGCGCTTGTAGCGGAGCTGCCAGCTCAGGAGTTCCTCCACCGAGTCGCCCCGCTTGGCGTAGATCCGGTTGGTGAGCGACAGCTCGACCTCGTTGGTGTTGGAATACAGCTCGGTGTCGTCGAAGCGGATCATCCGGCCGAAATCGCTCACCCCGGTCACATAGCGATACGAGGCCCGGGGCTCGATGACGTGCTTGATCCGGCCATGGAAAACCCGCGCGAGCGACGGCGGCACAAGGTCGAGGTTGAACTCCCGCCCGCTGCGGTTCAGGTTCTGCCCCAGGATGCGGCCCTGCTCCTGGCTCTCGCCGTAGTGCGTCTCGCGGATGGCGAAACTGGGAATCAGGCTGAAGTCTTTCCATCGGAGCGCCGTCGTGACCCGAGGGTACATGTCCATGCGTTCCACAAATTGGCGCGTCTGAAAACTCAGTTGCGTGCGGTGCAGCAGCCCGGCGCTGGACTCCCAGGAGACCCACACCGGCAGGTTTTTCCAGATGCGCTGGTCGCGGCTCACGAAGTCCACTTCGGGCAGCTTTCGAATGATCACCGTGTCGCCGGGCTGGGTGCTCTGGAAGCTCTCGTTGCGCTGCACCACCAGGTTCAGACCATAGCTGGACCAGTCCTTGCCAACGTAGCCGGTGGAGTGCACTTCGGCGGAGATTACCTCGTTATAGGATTCCGTGAAGTTTTGGCGGAAAACGAATGAACTTAAATAGTTTACCTCTGCCCGCGCGTAGAATCCGTCGCCCAAATCCGAGCGGGCCTGGATGTACGCCAGCACCCCTCCCTGCTTCTGCAACGTGTCGCCGATTTTGACTCCGCGATCCTGGACGCCGTAAATGATCGCGTTGAAATCCGTGCCCTCCCGCGGCTTCCCCCTCAGGTCCAGGTGGTGCGCCGGCCCGCGTTGGGTGAAGTACTGGCCGCGATACAGCAGGTCGTAACTGCGGTTGATCGCCCAGAAGTACCCGAACCCCACCATCTTTCCCAGGCGCGAGCTGTTGCCGATGTTGGGCGTCAGAAGACCGCTGCGGCGCGGAAGGCGCTGCAGCGACTTGTAGAAAAACGGCGTGTAGAACAGCGGGACTCTGCGCAGCCAGAACACGGCGCGGTAGGCCAGGGCGCGCTCATTCGGCACAATGTCGAAGCGCGGCGCTTTCAGCACCCACCAGGGATTGGGCATCAGGCAGTTGGTGATCGTGCCGTCGTGCAGGATGTATTTGTTCTCGATCCGTTCGGCCCACTTGCCCTCGAAGCGGAACGGATTCTCGGTTGGCAGGATCCCGCGCCGGGCCTCGATGCGCACCGGCGAAGTGCCGTGCACGACGTAGAACTTCCCTCTCTGCTGAGCCACGTTGTAATCGGCCCGCTCGGCAAAGATCTCGTCTCCGCCCTCGAAGTGCTGCAGGTAGACGTGCCCGCGCGCCTGGGCGTCTCCGCTCTCGTCGTTGTAGTCGATTTCGTCGGCTTTGAGGAGCAGCTCGCTGGTCTCGATGCGAGCCGCGCCGCGCAGCCGCCGCCACACTCCCTCGCGGGTTTCGGTCACTGCCTGGATATCCGCCCAGCCCTCGGGGACGTTGCCCGGCGAGGCCAGCCGCATCCTTCGCACGGGCGCCGGCACGGCCTTCTTTTTCGCCGCGGGCGGGGAGCTCGCGGGCGGCTCACTCTGTGCCACGGCCACCGACGCCGCCCCGATCAGCGTCAGCATCACGATCGAGCGCCAAAAAACTACGTGACAAATTCGCCCAATTATGTTACTAAGACCTTGATGGGATTTATGCGGCGATTCGTGTCGGGGCTTCAAACCGTTCATCCTAGCACGGACGGCGACTCCCCCTGCGAACCGCCACGTGCATGAATCAGGAGCCCATGCGCTGCCAGCATTGCGGATCTACGAACTCCGAGCATGAGCACCGCTGCCACCATTGCGGGCGCTGGATCGAAGGCCTGTCCGCAACCCTTGTGCCCCTTCGTTCCTCGGCCCTTCCCGCCGCGCAGCCCGCGGCGCTGCCCGAGGCGGCTGTTGCGGCGCTTCCCGAACCGCCCACAGCACCGGCCCTCCCTCCGCGCCAGCCCTCGCTGTTCCCGGGCGAGCGTCCGAAGGTGATCCCGTTCGATTCGTTTGCCACCGGCAGGGCGACTCGCGAACAGGTGGCGCGCGCCCGCCGTCCGGCGCGGCCCGCCGCCTCGTCCAACGCCGCCGCTCGCACCAACCAGCAGAGCCTGGACTTGCGCCCGCGCGCGCCGCGCCAGCAGACCGTCTATGACGAGGCTCCGATCGCGGCGATTCGCATGCGCCTGAAGGCCGCGCTGGTCGATCTTGCGCTTTGCACCGTCGGAGTGGGCCTCGCCGCGGGCGTGTTCCGTCTGCTGTGCGGCACGGTAACCCCGACGTACAAGACCAGCTTCTTCTACGCCGCCGCCGTGGGGACCATGATCCTGGCTTACCACCTGTTCTGGTGTCTGGTGGGCCGGGAGACCGCCGGCATGCGCTGCTTCCGCCTGCGGCTGCTGACCTTCGACGGTTCGCCTCCCGGCTGGCGCCTGCGCCTGTTCCGGTTCGCCGCCAGTTGCCTGGGCAGCGGCGCGCTCGGTCTCGGCCTGGCTTGGGCCCTCATGGACGAAGAGGGGCTGACCTGGCACGATCACATGTCCCACACCTTCCCCACCGTCCACGATCCGAACCCGGGCACCTTCCACCGCAAGTAGGATAGGGCTCCAGCCCTGTCCATCGCTCGCGGTCGGTATGCTCCAATGGAAGTGAGCAGCAGTCACATGAACATCCAATTCGACGACACCAACCTTCGTGCCGCAATGGTGGGCGAAGCCAACGGGCTTACGCCGGAGGAAATCCGGCAGCATTCCCCACGGGCTCTCGAGGCCCTGAAAGGCTTCCAAGAGATCAGCGAGGCGGGCGCTCAAGGCTTCCCGCATCTCCCGTTCCAGGCGCAGGTCGCCAAGGACATTCTCCGGTTCGCCAAAGAGGTGCGCGGTTCCTTCGACACCCTCTGTCTGGTGGGTATCGGCGGCAGCGCGCTGGGCGCCTGGGCGCTCGACTGCGGCCTGCGCGGCCCCCATCCCGTTCAGCCGGCCTTCTCGGTCCGGAATCCCCGGCTGGTGGTCCTGGACAACGTCGACCCCGCCTTCACCGCCGCGGCCCTGGATTCCATGAATCCGAAGAAGACGTTCACTGTGGTCATCGCGAAGTCGGGCTCCACCGCCGAGACGGTTGCCACATTCCTGATCGTGCGCGACTGGATGAGCGAGAAGCTCGGCCGCAAGACACGCAGCCGGATCGCGGCGGTGACCACGGCCGGCGCCGGCGACCTGCACGCGCTAGCCGAGGCGGAGGGCTACGCCGAGTTCGCCATCCCGAAAAATGTCGGCGGCCGGTTCAGCGTGCTATCTCCGGTCGGCATGCTGCCCGCCGCGCTCATCGGCCTGGACATCCGCGGTATCTGGAAAGGCGCCGCCGCCGTCACGCACGACTCCTGGCAGCCCGATCTCAAAAAGAACCTGGCCTTGCGCGCCGCGCTGCTCCACTATCTGGTTTGGAAACTCAAGCACAAGTCCATCCAGGTGGCGTTCCCCTACTCCAACCAGCTTTGGGGTTCGGCGTTCTGGTTCCGCCAGCTCTGGGCCGAATCGCTGGGCAAGGCCAAGTCTCGCCAGGGCGACGAGATCCATGTGGGCCAGACGCCCGTAGCCGCCCTGGGCGCTACCGACCAGCACTCGCAGGTCCAGCTCTACGTCGAAGGTCCGAACGACAAGGTATTCACTTTCTGGGCCGTTGAGAGATTCGCCGACTCCGGCAAGATTCCCAAGGCGGGCTTGAACCTGGAAGCCTTCGACTACCTGGGCGGGCAGACCCTGGCGAAACTCATCGACGCCGAGCGGCGCTCCACCGCCGCCGCCCTCACCGAGGCGGGCCGCCCAAATTGCACGTTCACCCTGCGGAAGCTGGACCCCGAGCACCTCGGCGCGTTCCTGCAACTGATGGAGTTCCAGACGGCATTCCTGGGCGAGTTGCTGGGTATCAACGCCTTCGACCAGGAGGGAGTGGAGTTGGGCAAGAAGTTCACCTACGGCCTGATGGGCCGCAAGGGCTTCGAATCCTACCGGGATCGCTTCCAGGCATACGAACAGCGCCGCAAATCGGCTGACTGACGGTTCCGCCACGCAACTTGCCCCTGCGTGTTTTCGCTCAGGCGGTCCAAATGGGATATTCGGATTTATCACTCCCTGTTTGCGCCTGAATCGCAGCATTCGCACCGCTTTCCGCCGCGAGTGTGCGCCTTCTGCGCTAGAAAGCGCAACAATCGTGACAGGCGCCCCTCGAGCCATAGCGCGTTTTCACCCAGCCCAGTCCACGGATTGTCTGTTAAGCCGTTTATTTTGAGTCGATTGAGTTTGGCAACCCGTATGCACCCGAACGCCCTGGAACCAAGCAAGTGAAACGTGTGTGAAAACGCGTCCCACTTGCGATCTGGCTCCGGAAACAATGGCGATGGACACAACGCTTCCTTCCGTCGGCTCCCAGGCCGTGATCGACTTCCCGGCCTTGTCCGCTCTCGTTTCCGCGCTCCGGCGGCGGGGCTACCAGGTGATTGGCCCTACCGTTCGCGACGGCGCCATTACCTGCGATGCCATCGAGAAGATCGAAGATCTCCCCATCGGCTGGGGCGATGAGCAGGAATCCGGCCGCTACCGCTTGAAGAAGCGGGACGACTCGGCGGTGTTCGCCTACACCGTGGGGCCGCAGGGTTGGAAACGTTACCTGCACCCTCCGGAGTTGCCCATGTTCGAAGGCAAACGCGATGGAGAGGCGTTCCAGATCCTGCGCAACCCGCCCAGCCCGCCGCAGTATGCCTTCCTGGGGGTACGCGCCTGCGAGCTGGCGGCCATTCGCCTCCAGGACCGCGTGCTGATCGGGGACCGGTACCGCGACCCCGCTTACCAGGCGCGCCGCGAGGGCGCGTTCCTGGTGGCCGTGAACTGCACCCAGGCTGGCGGCACCTGCTTCTGCGTCTCCATGGGGACCGGCCCGCGCGTCGGTGCGGGCTTCGACCTGGCGCTCACGGAACTGCTCGGCGCCGGCCAGCACAGCTTCGTAGTCGAGGTCGGCAGCAAGACGGGCGCGGCCGTCCTGGCGGAAGTCGAGCATCGAAAGGCGCGCAAGGAAGACGTGAAAGCGGCCGTGGCCGCAGTCGACGCCGCCGCCTCGCAAATGGGCCGGTCGGTGGACGCAAAAGAGGTCCGCGACCTGCTGTTCGACAACTTCGACCACCCGCGCTGGGACCGCGTCGCCGCCCGCTGCCTGAGCTGCGCCAATTGCACGCTGGTCTGCCCCACCTGCTTCTGCACCACCGTCGAAGATATCACCGACATCACCGGAGAACACGCCGAGCGTTGGCGAAAATGGGATTCCTGCTTCACGGACGGGTTCTCGTACATCCATGGCGGCAGCATCCGCCTCTCGGTGAAGTCGCGCTACCGGCAGTGGCTTACCCACAAGTTCGCCGCCTGGGTGGATCAGTTCGGAGCGCATGGCTGCGTGGGATGCGGCCGCTGCATTACCTGGTGCCCGGGAAGAATCGACGTTACCGAGGAGATCCGTGAGATTCGGGGAGTGGCAAGCCCCGCGTAACCGACAAGGAGGACGACGGAATGGATTCCAAAACGCTGACCGACGTGCTTCGGGAGCATCCGTTTCTGGAAGGTCTGAAGCCCAACCACGTCCAAAAATTGGCCGAGGTAGCCCTGGAGGTTCAATTCGCGAGAGACCAGATCGTCTTCCGGGAGGGCGATGAGACCAGCCTGTTCTATCTGCTGGCGTCGGGCAAGGTGGCCCTGGAGGTTTCCGCTCCGGGCCGGGTGGTCCGCATACAGACCCTGGGGGAGGGCGACGAGTTGGGCTGGTCGTCGCTGCTCGGCAATGCCGGCAAGACCTTTCAGGCGCGCTCGCTGGAGCCGGTGCGCGCCATCGGTTTCGACGCCATCCGTCTGCGCCAGGTTTGGGAGCAGGACCCCGCGTTCGGCTACCAGTTCATGACCCGGCTGCTCAAGGTGGTGGCGCAGCGGCTGCAGGCCACCCGCCTGCAACTGCTCGACCTGTACGCGCCGCGGGGGACCAAACTGGTATGAGCGCGGTCCTCACTGCCGCACCACCCGCCCTCCCGCCGCAGATGACGCCGGTGCGCGTGGCGGGCGTCGTCAAAGAAACTCACGACACCTTCACCCTAACGCTGGATCCTCCCGGCGAGGAGGCGGCCGGCCGCTTCCTGCCCGGGCAGTTCAGCATGTTGTACGTGTTCGGAGTGGGCGAGTTGCCCATCTCGATCAGCGGGGATCCGGGCGACAGCGGCCGTCTGGTTTACACCGTGCGCTCGGTGGGCAAGGCCACCAACGCGCTGGTGAATTGCCAGCCCGGCCAATGGGTCGGGGTACGCGGGCCCTTTGGCACCTCCTGGCCGATCGAGGAGGCCCGCGGTAACGACGTGCTGATCGTGGCCGGCGGCATCGGCCTGGCGCCGTTGCGGCCCGCCATCCAGCACATACTCAGGCACCGCGACGATTATGTCCGCCTGTTGGTGCTCTACGGCGCGCGCAGCCCCAAGGACCTGCTCTATCGCAAGGAACTCGCCGGGTGGGCGCGCCTGCCCGATACCCAGGTGCTGACCACGGTCGATTATGGCGGAGTGAACTGGCGCGGCTACGTCGGCGTGGTCACTACCCTGTTCCGCTACGTCCGGCTGCATCCCGGCCGGACCACGGCTATGATCTGCGGGCCCGAGATCATGATGCGTTTCGTGATCCGCGAACTCGAGAAGCGCGGCCTGCCGGATGCCGACATATATCTCTCGATGGAACGCAACATGAAATGTGCGGTGGGCTTCTGCGGCCACTGCCAGCTCGGACCCTATTTCGTCTGTAAGGACGGCCCCATCTTCCCCTTCACCAAGATGCGGCCCTGGCTGGATAAGCATGAGCTCTAACAACAAAACCAAGCCCAAGGTTGCGGTGTTCAAGTTCGCATCCTGCGACGGCTGCCAGTTGAGCCTCCTGGATGCCGAGGACGAGCTGCTGGCAGTGGCCGGAGCCATCGATATCGCGTACTTTCCGGAAGCTACCCGGACCATGCTCAAAGGGCCCTACGACATCGGGCTGGTGGAGGGCTCCATCACCACGCACCACGACGCCGAGCGCATCCAGCAGGTGCGCCGGCAATGCACCGTGCTGGTGACCATCGGCGCCTGCGCCACCGCGGGCGGGATCCAGGCGCTGCGCAACTGGGCCGACTCCCAGGAGTACGTCCGCACGATCTACGCCCAGCCCGATTTCATTCAGACCCTCAAGATGTCCACCCCCATCGCCGAGCACGTGCCGGTGGATTTCGAGCTGCGCGGCTGCCCCATCAACAAGAAACACCTGATCGAGCTGATCTCGGCCATGCTGGTCGGCCGCAAACCCAACATCCCGACCCACAGCCTGTGCATGAAGTGCAAGCGCAGCGGCAACGTATGCATCACCATCGCGCGCGGCGTGCCCTGCCTGGGCCCGGTAACCCAGAGCGGCTGCGGGGCGCTCTGCCCCCGCTTCGGCCGCGGTTGCTTCGGCTGTTACGGACCCATGGAAAGCGCCAACACCGCCGCCATGACCACGCAGTTGCGGCTGCTCGGGCAAAGCGACGAGGAGATTGCCCGCGCCTTCCGCAGTTTCAACGCCTGGAGCTGGCAGTTCCGCCAGGCCAGCGAGGAGGCGGAAAGAGCGTGAGAAAGTACGAAGTACGAATTTCGAAGTACGAAGTAAAACCCCCTGCGGCAGCCCGGTCTTGCGCTTCGTACTTCGTAATTCGTACTTCGTACTTCTAGAGTCCTATGTCCCAGGTTCTCATCATCGGCTATGGCAACCCGCTGCGCGGCGACGACGGCGTCGGCTGGCACGCGGCCCAGCGTCTGGCGCGCAGCCTGGCCGATCGGGACGTAGCGATTCAGACCACCCATCAATTGACCCCCGAGATGGCCGAAGCGGTCAGCCGCGCGGCCCGGGTGATCTTCCTCGACGCGGCCTGCGACCAGAGGCCGGGCGAAATCGCGCTGCGAACAGTCCAGCCCGATCCCGCCCCATCCGAGATGTTCTCCCATCAACTCACTCCCGAGCTCCTGCTGGCGCTCTCGAAACGGCTGTACGGCAGTTGCCCCGAAGCGGTTCTGCTGACGGTAGGCGCCGCTTCGTTCGAGTGTGGGGAGACGTTATCGCCGGCGGTGGCCTCCGCTTTGCCAGCGCTTTTGGAACAAGTTCATACCGCAAGTAGGATGGGGCTCCAGCCCTGTCCAGCCATTTTATGACAAGGAATACGCAATGAAAAAACTGAAGAACCTCGGCGGTGATTCCGCCCAAGACATCTTGAAGCCCAGACATCACCCCCTGGACGTTTTCTTCGAGCCGGAGTCGGTAGCCCTGATCGGGGCCACCGAAAACCCCGGCAGCGTCGGACGCACGGTGCTGTGGAACCTGATCAGCACCCCGTTCGGTGGAACCGTGTACCCGGTGAACCCGAAGCGCCCCAGCGTGTTGGGCATCCGGGCGTATCCCAGCATCGCGGCGGTCCCCGAGAAAGTCGACCTGGCCGTGGTGGTCACTCCGGCCAAGACCATTCCCGGAATCATCCGCGAGTGCGTCGATGCGGGCGTCCGTGCGGCGGTCGTGATTTCGGCCGGCTTCAAGGAGACCGGACCGCAGGGTCTGGAGTACGAGCGGCAGTTGGTCGCCGAGGCCAAGCGCGGCAACATGCGCATCATCGGCCCGAACTGTCTCGGCGTCATGAGCCCGCGTACCGGGTTGAACGCCACCTTCGCGCGCGGCATAGCGCTCCCGGGCAATGTCGGTTTCATCAGCCAGAGCGGGGCCCTGTGCACCGCCGTGCTGGATTGGAGCTTGCGCGAGCAGGTTGGCTTCAGCTCGTTCCTCTCCATCGGCGCGATGTCCGACGTCGGCTGGGGCGACCTGATCGACTACCTCGGCCACGACCCCCACACCCGCAGCATCCTGCTCTACATGGAGACCATCGGCGACGCCCGCGCCTTCCTTTCCGCCGCCCGTGAAGTGGCTTTCTCCAAACCCATCCTGGTGATCAAGCCCGGCCGCAGCGAAGCCGCCGCCAAGGCCGCTGCCTCGCACACCGGCTCGCTCACCGGCAGCGACGAGGTGCTGGATGCCGCCTTCCGCCGCAGCGGCGTGCTGCGCGTGAACAACATCGCCGACCTGTTCTACATGGCCGAAGTGCTGGCCAAGCAGCCGCCACCGAAGGGGCCGAAGCTGACCAT
>PLEM01000064.1 GCA_003137035.1 Bryobacterales bacterium
GACCCCTACGATCGCTGGACCGGCCCCAGCCGCATAGGGAACCTGAATGTTCAGTTGTCCCGGGGAAACGTAGAGCAGAGGAGCCGCCACGCCATTGATCGTGGCGGAAACGCCGTTCATCTGGAGCGGTAGGGGAATGCCGGAGGGCCAGCGTTCCGAGGGTGCAAGTCCGGATCCAAAAACCGCGGCCATCATCCCGGGGGCGGCAGCCAGTTGGAAAGACGCCGCATTGGTCACCCCATCGATCCGGATCGCCGGGGACGCGCCAATCACCAGGGTAACCGGCACTTCGAGAAACTGCGGAACTGTGTTGGTTCCCCGCAGAATGAGCGTGGCCCTGTAGACTCCGTTGGCGAATCCGGAAGCGTTCGCCGCGAGGCTCAACTGGGCCGGCGTCGTGCCCGAGAGCGGACTTACCGTCAGCCAGTTGGTGGTGGCGTTCTCAGGGAAGACCGATGCGGTCCACGCGCCACCGTCGCCGGCGGACACGGCAATCGATCCCGTCGCGGATCCGCCGGAGTCCGAGACGCTGATGGTCACCGCGGGCGGCGAGGCCGAGAGGGTGGAAGGGGCGGATGCGGGGCCCGTAAGCGATACGCGCAGTGTCGCCATGATAGTGGCTCCTGACGGATCCGTGCCCTCGATCTCGTAGTCCAGCGTTTGCGGAGGAGTTATGCCGCTCTCGCAGATGGTCGCCCGCAAGCTCCCGAATGCCGCCAGATGGCTGCTGCCGAAAAGCGGAACGATCTGGCTACTCAGGTCGACAGCTCCCATCTTGAAGCCGGTGAGCTGCAGCGGAACGCCATTCTGTTCCTGGAGCAGCAGCCGCTGGGACCATTGGCAGGAGGGAGCCGCTGCCGAATTCCGCTCCACCGTCCCGGACGGACTCGAGAGAACGAGGATCGGCCGTTGACCCGGGTTGTTCCAATGTGTGACCAACTCGTAGGCATCGATAGATCCCAGCCCGGTTACAGGGTCGTATCCCGGGCCCGCGCTGTAGCCCAGGAAACCCGTCGCGCAATCCGGACTTCCGGGCGCGCACGGGACAATGTTACTGCCCGTGGCGATGTCGTGAAAGGCGTGCGGCGCGAGTTGCGCCAGCGAATACAGAGTGGGATTGATGTTGCCCAAGCCCGGCTGCTCCTGAACGCCACTCCGGACCAGGTACTGGTTCAGCAAAGCCACTACTCCCGCAAAAGCGGGCGCGGAGGCCGAGGTTCCGCCGCCGGTGAAATTCACCTGCCCATTCAAGAACGTCACGTACGAGTTGGCTGCCCCGACCAGGGAGACATCGGGCACGTCGCGAGCGCTGTCATCCGGCACGCCGGGACCGGTTTGCCAGTCCGGCTTGGAAAACAGCACGCTCGCGCCGCCCCCAGTGGCCAGCAGCGGATAGGTGGCCGTCTCGTTCCAGCTCGTCTCCGGAATGTATGAGAGAGCCGAGTATCCTGTCACGCTATCGGAAGCCGTCCAATAGGCGCTGCGATCTCCGTTGAGCTGCGTCCCACCAACTGCGGTCACTTCCGGAAAGCAGGCTGGAAGCTCGACCGCGAGGCCGAGCAATGCGGTTGGATGGGAACTATTGTTGAATGGATCGCATCCGGCCGCGCCAGCGTCGCCCGACGAGGCCATCCAGGTTATCCCCTGGGCAACGGCCTGCTGGGCTACGGAGCGCCGGATGGCGGGGAAGGGGTTATCCGTCTCGCAAACCGCCCCGCTCATCGAGATGATTTTGGCCAGGTCCCGATCGATAGCGGCCAGCAGACCGTCACTGAGATTCCCGGAGTACACAAAGATCAGGCTGGCGTTCGGCGCGACCGCGCCTGCCCACTCCAGATCGAGCACCGCTTCGGCTGCCGAACTGGCGCGATACGGCGCGGCCGGTCCAACCAGGACGACCTGAGGATCGCCGGCGGGAAGATGGAACAGGGCGCGGAAGCTCCGCACATCGGAGAGGTAGGTTGGGGAGAACCCTATCACCGCCAGATTCACGCCCGTGCCGTCGATCCCGCTGGCATACAGGGGCCTGAGGTTGTAGATGGTGGCAAAATCGTCCGGCGTCAGGGGAAGCCAGGCCGCCGAAGAGGCCGTGGAGGAAGACAGCGCGCGCTGGTAGAAGTCACCCGCCGGCTTCGGCTGGAAGTCGTGCAGCCCCGATACAGCGTTCACCACACCCTCCAACGCCACCGGGATCGAGACCTCGGTCGCGTTGGCGAGGTGCGTCTCGCCGTCCACTTCATAACGATGAATCTCCGTGCCGAACGCGCGGGCGACCTGCCGGGCCGTGCCGCTAAAAGCGACCCAGTTGCGCGCCCGAGCCCGTTCCTCCACCTGGAAGCCTTCCGACTCCAGCCACGAGACGATTTTTCCCAAGTCGGCCGTACTGAGACCGAAGCGATCGCCAAACTGCTCCGGCGTGAGCCACCGATGGTAATTCGGAGACGAACGGATTTGCTGCCGCCTCAGCAACTCGTCGAGGTCCGCTTGCTGGCGGGGCGAAAGCTTCGCCAGCATCGTGATGCGGCCGAGCCTGGTCGATGGATCGACGGGGCCCCGGTCGTACCGCGGTTGAGCTTTGGGATGCACGCTGCCCGGCAGTTTCACCGTCCGGAGGCCGTCAATCCGCCGCGCGATGCGATCCTGTTGCGCGGTCAGCGCGGCCAGCGAGAGCAAGGAGGCGCTGACCAGACGCAACACTTGCAGGTTCATGCTTCGTGACCCTCAATGCCGGATACGAAGGTGCGATTCACTTCTACAGGAGGAAGCATAGACTGGCTTCCTATAGAAGCGCAAGGGGTACGTGCGGGGGAGCGCCCCCGTTGAACCCCGGTCCGCTTCTTTTCGTATCCCCCTCTGTAAGAATTCCCAGAANNCAGAAAATGGAGTCTCCATGGATGAGGACAGGAAGCGGGAGGACGAGATGAGCGCCGGCGCCCCAGCGGTTTCCGCTCCCAGCGGGGAGCTCGAGCGGGTCTTCCAAGCCCACCACGGGCGGGTGTTCCGCGCGGCCTACCGCGTCACCGGCAACGCCAGCGATGCCGAAGACGTCCTGCAAACGATCTTCCTGCGGCTGCTGCGCCAGGGATGGAGTACGGCTTCGGTGGACTGTTTGGAGGGGTACCTGCACCGCGCCGCCGTCAACGGCGCCCTGGACCTGATGCGCGACCGCGCGGCCGCCCGCAACGTCCCGCTGGAGGAGGCCGGTTCCGCCGCGGATTCCCGCCTCCGCCCGGACCGGCGGCAGGGCGCCCACGAGTTAGGCGTCTATCTCCGCCGGGCCCTCGCCCACCTGACGCCCAGGGCCGCCGAGATCTTTGCGCTGCGCTACTTCGAGGACTACGGCAACCAGAAGATCGCCGGTCTGCTGGGCGTCTCGCCCTCGGAGGTCGCGGTCAGCCTGCATCGCAGCCGCGGCCGCCTGCAACAAGAGATCCGTTCCTATCTAGGAGACAAGTATGAGCAACGATGAGAACGCGTCCGATCCCATCCTGGACCGGGCTATTTCCGAGATTCGCGACGAACCCGTCGACCCAGCCGCGGTGAGCGCGGCCGCGGACCGGGTTTGGGCCCGCGTGTCCGAAGCCGCAGCCTGCCAACCGTCCGAGGACGCTGAGACGATCCGTATCTGCGCGGACTTCCAGGCCCTGATTCCCGCCTGGCGCGAGCACCGGCTGCCGGGTGGCCGCGCGCTGCTGGTGGAGGACCACCTCCACGAGTGCCCGGCCTGCCGCAAAGCCGCCAACCGGCGCGCGCAGCCCGAACCGATTCCGATCCGGCAGACTGTGCGCCCCGTCTGGAGGTGGGCCGTCGCCGCGGCCATGGTTGTGGCAGTGGGCGTGAGTGCGTATTTCGCCTACGACCGCTTCGCCCCGGCCCCCAGCGGGCCCCGCGCCATAGTCCGCTCCCTGGACGGCGTCCTGTACCAGACAGCCGCGGGCGCCTACACGCCGCTGGCCGCCGGCGCCGCCCTGGGAGAGCGCCAGGCCGTCCGTACGGACAAGGGTTCCGGCGCGCTGCTGCAGCTCCGGGACGGTTCGGTGGTGGAGATGCGGGAGCGCACCGAACTGTCGCTCTCCGAAGCCCGCGACGGCGCCACCATCCAACTCGCCTCCGGCAGCATCATCGTCCAGGCCGCCAAGCAGCGCAGAGGACACCTCTACGTCTCGACCGCCGACTGCCTGGTTTCGGTCACTGGCACGGTTTTCTCGGTCAATAGCGGCCTCAAAGGCTCGCGGGTGTCCGTCATCGAAGGTGAAGTGCAGGTTGCCCAGGGCGACCACACCAGCGTGCTGCACCCCGGCGATCAGGTTGCCACCTCCCCCGCTCTCGCCGCCGTTCCGGTCAAGGACGAGATCGCCTGGAGCCGCAACTTCGACAGGCACCTCGCGCTTCTGAGCGAGTTCTCGAAACTGCGTACGAAGCTCGAAGCCGCGCCCGGCCCCGGCATGCGTTACTCGAGCAAGTTGCTTCCGCTGGTTCCGGACGGCGCCATTTTCTACGCCTCCATTCCCAATCTCGGCCCCACCCTGAGCGAGGCGAACCGGCTGTTCCAGGAACAGCTTCAACAGAGCGACGTGCTGCGGCAGTGGTGGGCCGAGAAGATGAAGTCGCCCAGGGACCAGGCCAAGTTCGACGACGCGCTCAACCGCATCCGCTCCTTCAGCGACTACCTGGGCAAGGAGATCGTCATCGCGCTCGTGCCCGATGCCAATGGCGAGCCCCATGCGCCGCTGGTGATGGCCGAGGCGTCCCGGGCCGGCCTGCGCGCCTTCCTCGAGCAGGAAATCGCCAAGCTGAAGGCGCAACCCAGCGGCCATGTCCAGATCCGGATCATCGAAGACCCCGCGCGCGCGGTCTCGGACGGCAAGGAATTGCTGATTTTCCTGGGCGGCGGTGTGATCGCCGTCTCGAACGACATGGGCCAGCTCCGCCAGGTCGCCGCCCTCGCGGTCCAGCCCGGTGCCGGGGCGTTCGCCCGTTCCGATTTCCAGGCTCGCATCGCAGCGGCTTACACCCAGGGCGTCACCTGGCTGCTCTGCGCCGACATGCAAGCCGTGGTCGGCAAGGCCGCAAAAACCAACCCGAACTTGCAGCTCAGCGGGTTTGGGGACGTCCGGTATCTGATCGTCGAGCGCCGGGACGTCGCCGGGCGAACCGAGAACAGCGCCGAGCTGAGCTTCGCCCAGCCGCGCCGCAGCATGGCCTCCTGGCTGGCGGCTCCCGCCCCCATGCGCGTGCTGGACTACATCTCGCCCGACGCCACCTTCGCGGTGGCCGTGCTGGCCAAGAACCCCGCCAAGATGCTCGACGACCTCGCAGCCATCGGCCCTCCCAATTTTGCCGCCGGCCTGGCCGCGTTCCAGCTCGGGACCGGCGTGAATCTCCGCACCGAACTCATCGAGCCGCTGGGCGGTGAAGTGGCGTTCGCCCTGGACGGTCCGGTTCTGCCGCAGCCTTCCTGGAAACTGGTCTTGGAAGTCAACAATCCCGATCGGTTCGCGCAGACGCTCGACAAGCTGGTGGCCGTTGGCAAGGGCATGGCCCGGCTGGAGAAACAGACCGCCGATGGCCGCACGTTTTACACGTTGACTGGTCCCAAGGCGGGGATCGAGGCCCACTTCGTGTTCGACAACGGGCTGGTCATCGCCGCGCCCTCGCGGGATTTGCTGGTTCGCGCCCTGCAGTACCGCTCGACCGGCTACACCCTCTCGCGCTCGCCTAAGTTCGCCGCGCTGTTGCCGCACGACGGGCAAGTCAACTTCTCGGCCATGATCTACCACAGCCTGGGGTCGCTGATTGCGCCGTTCGCCGCCAAGATGAAGCTCAGCCCCGAGCAACGCAAATCGCTGGACGCGCTCGCCCCGGCCAACGCACCGGCGCTGGTGCTGGCTTACGGCGAAGCGGACCGCATCCGCCTGGCCTCCAGCGGCAGCTTCTTCGGGCTGCGGATCGAGCAGATGCTGGGCATGGCGCCCGGGCGCTTTCGGTGATAGCATCGCGTTGATGCCCCCTGTACCGAGTTGGGATGAATACTACTTGCAAATCTGCCGTGTGGTGGCCTGCCGCAGCAAGGACCCCAACACGCAGCTTGGCAGTGTGATCGTCGGCCCGCACCACGAGATCCGCTCGACGGGCTACAACTCCTTTCCGCGGGGGATTCGCGACGACGTCCCGGAGCGGCTGGAACGTCCCACCAAGTATTTGTGGATCGAGCACGCCGAGCGCAACGCCATCTGCAACGCCGCGCGTGCCGGAACGGCCACCGAAGGCTGCACGCTGTACGTCGAGATCATGCCCTGCATGGACTGCGCGCGCGCCATTGTGCAGGCGGGCATCACCGAGGTGGTCATCTCGGCCGAGCGCATGGCCCAGTACTCCAGCGATTACTACAACCAGCACTTCGGGATGGTAGAGGTTCTGTTCGGGGAAGCGAAGGTAAAGGTTCGCCGCGTGGGCTAGAAGCTCCGCACGATGGTGGCTTGGAAGGTGGCGTTGATCGGGTCCACCGCGGCCCCGGAGAGATTGCACACGCGGATCGCGATGGTGTTGGCCGCGCTCACGCGCATGACACCCAGCAGTCCCGGCTCGAACGCGCCGGGCCAGCCCGGAGCCACGCTGTCCCCGGCCACCGCGCCCAACAGAGTGAAGGACTGATCGGCGGCGCAGGCTCCGTTGGCGATGAGCGGGAAGTTCAGGGTAACCGTGGTGGTCAGATAGGTCGGCACTACCGCGGTGTCGATCCCCACCGTGGTGCGCCCGCCCGAGTCCACGGTCGCGATTCCGGTTCCCGCCGAGAGGTTCTTCTGGCCGAGCCAGCCGCGGTAGTCCCGGCCGCCGGCCGTGTCCCAGGTTCCACTCGCCGCCGTCCAGTTGTAGAGCGGGATGGAATCTGGCGGGAAAGCGATTACGCTCGGCTGCGCGAGGCACCCGGCCGAGGCCGCCAGCGTGAGATTGTGCCCGATGGCCAGCGTGCCGCCTCCCGTTACGTAGACGAACACGGTGCCGGTTCCCGCGCTGAGCGTCGCCGTGCAACTGTGCGTGAACGAGTACACCGTGGCGCCGAAGCGCGCGTTGCAGGGGGTGGCGGTGGAACAGTTGGCCCCGATCGTCAGCAGGGTGGGACTGCTGCGAACCACCGCGAAGTCGCCGAGCTGCGCTGCCATGCCCGCGCCGCCGCCGGAAACCGCGCCCGGCTGCCACGCGCTCGATCCCGCGCTCCAGATGAGCGCCTGGCCGTCGGCGGGCGCGGTAGGTGCGACGGAGCGCGACTGGATTTTCGTGACGGTGGCGTTGTCGGTAGTTCCGCTTAGGTCTCCGCCGAGGGTGTGCGAGTGGAGGGTGGGCGCCTTGCCGTCGAGCTGCGCCTGCACATCCGAGCTCAAGTTCGCCAAGCGCCCCCAGACCGTGTTGGTGACCGTGCCGTCTCCAATTCTCGCGGCGTTGATTCCGCTCGCCAGCTGCGCGTCTGTCACCGTACCGGCAATCTGGGAGAAGGAGTAGTCCCCGACCTGCGCGGCAACCGCGCCAGCGCGCCCGAACACGCTCGAAACCGGCGGGGGCCCCCCGCTCATCTGCGTCCAGGTGTTGGCCGCCGTGCAAAAGTACAGGTTCTGGCCCGCGGCGGCGCTGGTCTTGAAGAACTGGTCTCCGGTCAAACAGGAGGCGGGTGGAGAGGCGCCGGCCTTGGCGGGCGCGGTGCGGTCCGAACTGGTGGCCACCAGCGCGCCCTGAAACGTCTGGGTCGTGCCGCTGGCGAACACGTTGCTCGCGTCGATCCTGGCCGCCAGCGCCGAGCCCGATCCGTTGATCACGCATCGCCCGCTCTGCGCAACCGTGAAGGTGGCCGTGACATCGAAAGTGGAGGGATCCACCGAGATCGAGTTGGCTTCTATTCTCTGGGCGGGGGTCGCGTTGTTGTAGCAGGCCACGATCAGGTTCGCGGTAGCCAGGCCGTGTGCGCTCCCCAACATGGTCACGCTGGTTTGCGAAGTGAAGCTCTGGGAGTAGTTGACCCCGCCCGCCGCGGGCAATAGCCCGGGTTTCCATTGGCTGTCCGCGCTGCTCCACTTCAGCGCCTGGCCGTCGGCAGGGGCCAGCGAACCGATCGGCCGGCCCTGAATCCCGGTCACCGTCACGGCCTGGGGCGCACCGTTGAGGTCGCCCGCCAGGGCTCTCCAATCCGCGCTGGTCCCATCGGTAGCGAGCACCCGGTTCGCGTTGCCGGACATCGACGGAATCCCGCTGGCCCCGCTTTCCAGAGTCCAGGTGTTAGCGGCCGTGCAGGCAAACAGATTCTGGCCCGCGGCCGCGTCGGTCTTGAAGAACGTCTCCCCGACCGAGCAGGTCCCCGGCAACAGTGTCCCGGTCCGGAACGGCTTGGTGGACGTGGCCGCGGAGAAGTCCACGTTCTTGCTCTGGGTTCGCAAGTCGACCTGCGTCTGCGCGCCGGCCTGGGCCGCCAGTGCAGCCGCGAGCAGGCATACCGCCAAAGAAGTGTCTTTCATGTCGGCCTTCTCGAATACCTCACGCCCCAGTGTAGGCAGCCGAAGCCGGGCTCGAAGCCCACCCGGGCGCAGATCTGCTTGAAAAGCACCGGGATATATTCCGGGGCGCGCGGTGATCGTGCGCGCACCGTGACGGGATGGAGACTCGGTGCCGGGCGCAGCCCCTCACGCGAACTGGACGCGCACCTACGGCAGCACCAGCGGCGACCCCGGGCCGGCGCCGGCCTCTTCGCGATCCGCTTCGGCCTGCTGGCGCAGGAAATCCAGGAACGCGCGCCCGCGCCGCCGCCCGTTGTTCAACTGGAGTTCCAGGTGCTGCAGGAACACCAGCACGCCAAACACGTCGGAGTCCCGTATGGTGGATACGCCGAGGCGCTCGACGGTCGCCTTGCGGAACTCCTCCAGCCCCTTCTGCATGAGTTCGTGGATCCGCGCCGCCAGTATGTTGGCCGGCTTGCTCTCGTAGTACAGGCCGCTCTCCAGCGTGCGATAGGTCCGCGTGAGGGAGTCCAGCGCCTCGCGGACATCCAGGTCCACCACTCCGGGCAGGCCCAGCGCCGAGGTGGCCAGCCCGCGCATCATGGCCCGCGCCAGAACAGCGTGCTTCTCCAGGAATTCGTCGGTGACCTGGATGTCGCGGTTGGGGACGCTCTCGGGATCGATCTCCGGCGGCTTCTCGCGCTCCCGCGCTTCCCGCAAGTACTCGCAATCCAGCGGGCAGTTCACGGTGTTCTCGCGCTCCGTGCCGCAGCAAAGCGAGCAGACTTCGCCCCCCACTCCGGGGCACAACCGGCGCGCGCGGCGCGTCTGGCAGAGCTTACAGGCCATAATGGGTAATCATCGCATATGCCCCGCACCGACCTGTTTCTCAAGGTTCAGATCGACCACGATGCGCAGGAACCCGCCGAGCGGATCGCCGCGGAGATCTGCCGTGCCATCCTCCGGGTCTACGGCGTACGCTCGGCCGAGCTCTCGAGCGCAGTTGCCCACCAGGATTCGCCCGAGGGGTGACCCACCACAAAAACCCGCGACAGTACATCCTGTCCACGGGGGGACAGGGTGTACTGTCACGGGTTTTTGTCACTGGTTTTGCTCGTAGGTGCGGCGGAAGAAGCCGTCCGTCATGCCCGCGATGTAATCGCAGACCACCCGGTGTGGCGGCTGGCCTTCCTGCTCCTCCCGATAGGATTCCGGCAGGCGGCCGGGCTGGTCGAGGAAGATCTGGAACAGTTCGGCGATCATGGAGGCGGAGTGGAGGCGTTCCTCGGCCAGGGTCTCGGAGAAATACACGCGCGAGCGCAGGAACAGCTTGAGGGCCGCGCTGGTTGCCGCCGCCGCGGGCGCGAACCGCGCCAACCGCGCCGGGTGGCGCCGCACCGCGGCCACGTCGTCCGCGCCGGCTTCCTCGACCGCCTGGCAGGTTCCTTCGATCAGTCCCGACACCAGCAGGTCGATCAGCCGGCGCAGGCCCTCGTTGAACCGAATCCGCTCGGGCGCGCCGGGGAACTGCATTTCGACCGCCGCCTGAATCTCGGCGTACTGGGGGATGTCTCGAACCACGGCGTCCAGATCGAAGAAGCGCGCCGAGAAGGCGTCGTCCAGGTCCGCGGTGTTGTAGGCGGCCTCGTCGGCCAGGTCGATGAGCTGCGCTTCGAGCGGCGGGCGGAGCCCGGGCAGGTACTCGTCCAGTTCGGGCCGCTCGCCGGGCTGCAAATCCCGCGAGTGCTTCAGGATGCCCTCCCGCACCTCGAACGTCAGATTGAGCCCCGGAAAGCGCGCGTAGCGCTGCTCGAAGCTCTCGACAATCCGCAGCGCGTGGAGGTTGTGGTCGAAGCGGTCCCCGAAGCGCCTCATCTGCCGGTCCAGTTCCTCCTCTCCGGAATGGGCGAAGGGGGGGTGCCCGATGTCGTGGACCAGCGCGAGCGCCTCGGTCAGGTCTTCGTTGAGCCCCAGCGCGCAGGCAGCCGTCCGCGCGATCTGGGCGACCTCGATGGTGTGCGTCAGCCGGGTGCGGAAATGATCCGAGAGGCCCGCCGTGAAGACCTGCGTCTTGTCTTCCAGGCGGCGGAAGGCGCGGGCGTGCACGATGCGGTCGCGGTCCCGCTGGAACTCGTTGCGGTAGGGATGCGAAGGCTCCGGGTAGCGGCGGCCGCGGCTGTCCTCCACCGGGAACCGCGCGCCCAGGGCTTTCATCGAACCATCCGCTCTATTGGGGGCGGGGCAATTGGCTCAGCACACCCATAGCCGCGCGGCCGACCGCAGGCCGGCTGGTGGTACTGAGCGGATCCAGCAGCTTGCGCGCCTCGTTCGGGTTGCTCGGGATCAGCAACTCCGCCAGCGCGATGGTGGCCTGCTCCTGGGAGACGAAATCCGTGGGCTTGGCGATCAGCGAGCGCAACAGCCTCTCCGCTTCCGAAATCTTCCCTTGCCCCCTGTAAAGGTCGGCCAGGGTCAGCTTGGCCAGCGAGGCATAATTGGCGTTGTGGGATTGCGCCGCTTCCTTCAGCCAGTTTTCGGCCTCCAGCATCTTGTCCTGTTCGGCCGCCAGCGTGCCCAGGTGATACTGGGCGATCGTGGCTTCGACGCTGCCCGAGTACTTCGTCGCCAGGTCCGTGAAGGCCTTGGTGGCCGCGCTATAGCGTTCCTGCGCGGTTGGAAAAGACTTGATGCCCTCGCCCGGTGGCGGGCCGATCGGGGCTTCCTGGATGTCCTTGGCCGCAGTCAGCGCCGCCTGGCGGGCGATGCGCTGCTGCCTCAGGTAGTAGAAAACCCCCAGCACCGCCGCCAGGACCGCCACCCCCACGATGGCGTAACGGATGGCCTGCTTGCGGTGCTCGCCGAGATACTCGACGGTGTACCCAACGTCGCGGGCAAAGGAGTCGCCTTTTAGCTTCTTTCGGGTAAGTCTGTCCACGGATTCCTCAGGAGCGTTTTGATTCTATCACATCGGCCGTGAGGCAGGCGGATGAGCCTGCCTCTAAACGAAGCTGCGAATGGCCGTCGCTTCCTCGTCGTAGACCTCGAATACCGTGTACAGCTTGGTGATCTGCAACAGATCCCGGACTCGCTTGGTCAGGTTCAAGAGCTTCAACTGGCCGCCTTGGTTGGCCACCGAAGTGAACCCGGACACCAGCTCGCCGATCCCCGAGCTGTCGATGTAGGACACCTCCCCGAGGTTCAGCAGAATCTTCTTGTTCCCCTGCGTCAAAAGGCCGCGAATGCCCTCGCGAAGGTTGCTCGAACCCTCGCCCAGGGTGATCCGGCCGGAAACATCCACCACGATGACATCCCCAACTTGGCGGGGGCTAAGTTTCGCACTCACAGAATCCATCCTCCTCCGGCAGATTGCCGGCTCATTGTTTCTTGTCCAGATACTTCACCAGCCGCACTTCGGTTCCTCCAGGAACCCGGCGGCGAACCTCGAACTCGTCCATGAAGGCGCGGATCAGAAAGATCCCCCGGCCGGACTGCTGCAGCAGGTTGTGCTCGGCCAGCGGATCGGGCAGCGAAGCCAGGTCGAACCCTTCGCCCTCGTCGCCGATGGTAACCGCGAGGTGGTCCGGGCCACTGGCCACTGCCAAGTGCACCTTCTTGCGCGCGTTGTACCGGTTTCCGTGCACCACCGCGTTCACAATTGCTTCCCGGACCGCCATCCCGATCTTGTGCTGGTCGTCTTCCGGGAAACCCAACTCCCGGGCTGTTTCCAGCGCAGCGCGCTCGGCATCATCGGCGCTCTCCAACACCGAATCGAGCAATTTCTCAACTCTCCGGGTCTCGCTGCTCGTGTCTTCGCCCATGCTGTTCCGTCAGCCGCTGCTGCATCCCGGTTCGCCGGCTGGGGGCGGAAACAGTGCAACTGCGGCGCGGCTCAATCGAACCGCTACCTTAGCAAAGTCTGGGAAAAAAGGCAAAGGGCAGGGGGTTAACGGGCGGGAACCCCTCCCCCGGCGGTACAATCCGAATCTTCGGCCACGAATGCGATGAAGAGGATCCTGGCTCACTGTTTTTGGGCCGTTCTGGCGGCTCTGGCGGCGTTTTGCCTGGGGGGTATCGCGCTCCGCCGCGGCGAACCGATCAACAGCATCTGGCTGGTGGTGGCCGCGGCTTCGACCTACCTGGTGGGCTTTCGGTTCTACGCCAAGTTCATTGCGGTGCGCGTGATGGCGCTCGATAACCGCCGCGCCACTCCGGCCGAACGGCTGCGCAACGGGCACGATTTCGAGCCCACCAACAAGTGGATCCTGTTCGGCCACCACTTCGCGGCGATTGCCGGGCCGGGGCCGCTGGTGGGGCCGGTGCTGGCCGCGCAATTCGGGTATTTGCCCGGCACGCTCTGGATCATCGTCGGCGCGGTGCTCGGCGGGGCGGTGCAGGACTTCACGATCCTGTTCGCCTCGATGCGGCGCGACGGCAAATCGCTCGGCCAGATGGCGCGCGAGGAAATCGGCAAGGTGGGCGGGTTCGCCGCGCTGCTGACGGTGCTGCTGATCATGGTGGTCATGCTGGCGGTGATCGGCCTGGTGGTGGTCAACGCCTTGAAGGGTAGTCCCTGGGGCGTCTTCACCATCGCCGCCACCATGCCCATCGCCGTGTTCATGGGCCTGTACCTGCGCTTCTGGCGGCCCGGCAAGGTGCTGGAGTGCTCCCTGCTCGGGTTCCTGCTGGTGGTGGCCTCGATTTTCGGAGGCCAGGCGGTGGCGCATTCCCCGGTTCTGGCGCCCTGGTTCACGCTCTCCGGCGTCACGCTGGCGTGGGCGGTGATCGTCTACGGTTTCCTGGCCAGCGCGCTGCCGGTCTGGCTGCTGCTGGCGCCGCGCG
>PLEM01000177.1 GCA_003137035.1 Bryobacterales bacterium
TGATTTGCTCCGCAACCTCGGCAAACAGCCCGGCGCCCGGATGCGAATCCGCGTCCACAAAAACCTGCCAGCCGCCGGTGGCCGCCGCCGCGCCGCAATTCCGGGCGCGCGCGATTTGATTGACCGGTTCGAACACGACGGCGGCGCCCGCGGCGCGCGCAATTTCGGCCGTGCGATCGGTGGAATTGTTGTCGCACACAATCATTTCAAAGTCCCAGCCGCGCCGGGCAAACGCCTGGGCCGCGGATTTAATGTGCGCCAGCGATTCACCAAGCAGCCGCTCTTCGTTGTAAGCCGGCAGCGCCAGCACGATCTGCACCTACCGTGCCCTCCCCTTCCTCAAGTCGTAGACGTAAATCGAGTAGCCCACCTTCGCGATCGGCGTTTTCTCCCGCAGCCAACGGAAGGTCCCGGGGGCCGTGTACACGTCGTAGAGCTGCGTCACGCTGATCGCCGCGATGCAGTCCACGTTCTTCCTCGCCTCCACATCCTTGGTCTCGGGGAGATAGTCGTACGGAACGAAGTAATACGGCAGGCTCGCCGTCCCGAAATAGCTGAAGCAGACCTTCTCCTTTGGGGCGGTCGACTCCAGATACTTCCGCAGCTTCTTGACATCCTGCCCCCAGTCGATGTTCGAGTCGGCCAGGTAGCGCGGGCCGTTGCCCGGCCCCCCGGATACCGTATTGAAGAACGCCAGGTAGTCGGGGTAGATCCGCACCGTCTCGAAAAACTGAATCGCCACCACCGCCGCGATCAGCCACACCTTCGGCTTCTGCATCACCAGCGCCGCCAGCAGGATGAACAGGAACGGGTACACCGGCAGCAGGTACCGCACGCCCAGATTCACGTGGCTGGTGATCAGGATGGCCCCATACACCACCATGGGCATCGCCAGCGTCACCCACTTGAACGGCAGGTTCTTCAGAGCCGCGACGGTCCGGGAGCGCCACCCCCGCGCCAACCGCCACACCCCCATCCCCAAACACCACACCACCAGCAGCAGCACCGCCGTCGGCGTCTTCACCGCGAACGCCACCGGGAAGTAGTACCACCAACCGAACATCGACGTCTTGCCCAGAAGATACGCGTGGTGTCCCCCGGTATCGAATTCGCTCACGCGGTCCAAGCCCATCAGGTACGGATGCGCCGGAAGATCGAAGAAGTAACCCATCGCCCGCAGCCCCGTGTGGATCGCCCTCGGGGTCGTGGGCGGCCTCATCTCGTCGAGTAGCGCCGGACCGGTTAGCGAGCGCAGCGTCTCCGGGCCGTACGCCGCTCCGATCACCACGGCGCCGAGCACCGCCAGCACCGCCAGCGAAACCAGGCAATGCTTCAGGGACAACCGCTTCTTCGCCGCGGGCTCCACCGCGCTTTCCTGCCACCATCGGAACAGGTACAGCAGCGCCACCAACGGGATCAGGAACAGCGCGGAGTACTTGCTCACCAGCGCCAGTCCCAGCAACAGCCCCGCCGCCACCAGGTCCCGCTGCCGCTTTAGCTCCAGATACTTCGCCCACGCAGTCACCACCAGGAACGCGAACAAGGTCACCATCAGGTCGTTGGTCACGTACCGCCCGTGCGCGATCACGTTGGGGTCCGTCGCATACAGGAACAGCGCTCCCAGCGCCGCCGCGGTTCCGAAGCGCCGCCGGGTCCATACCGCGATGGCGAACCCCAGCAGCAGTGTCAGCAGCATGTTGGGGATGCGTCCGTACTTCAGGATCTGGTCCGGCGACACCCGGTTCACGTCCATGAAGTCGCGGCTGAACTCGATCTGCCACCCGTTTTTCCACGCCTCGCGCTCCAGCGGCAGGTCCGGCTTCAGCAGCAGCAGCGGAATCCCCGCCAGCAGCTTGAACAGCGGCGGGTGCTCCAGGTTCATCTTGAAGTTGCCGGTCTTCAGGTAACTGTAGCCGGACGCCAGGTGGATGCCTTCGTCCCAGGTCTGCGTCTCGCCCGCCGCGGTCACCGCCATCACCACGCCCATTGCCGCCAGCAGCGTCGCTACCGCAATTGGAAACCGCCAGTTCTTCGGGATCGTCACGGTCTCTCCGCCAGCGTCGTGCCGGTCTCCAGGTCGTGCCAGAGCGCCCGCAGCTTACGCTTCTCAATCAATCCGGCATCCTCCGCCAGCAGGTAATAGTAGTCGAAATCGCCATCCGCGCCCTTACCGTCTACGGGCTTCATCCAGTCCATGCGGAACCGCCGCCGGTAGAAGTTCGAACCCGCCTCCAGCGGCCAACTGGCTCCCAGCCGCACCTCCCGCCCGCCGTGCCGGGCCTCGATCATCCGCATGACCTCCTTGGTCTTCCGTTCTCCTATCCACTCGGGATAACAATCGGTTCTGAGCCCGCCGGCGAACATCACGATTGAGAAGACCGTGAACGCCAGCGCCGGAATCCCGACGTACTTCTTTCCGATGAGCAGCAGCACCGCCAGCGTCATCAGCGGCGCCCAGTAGATCCCCGTCCTGCCCGACGGATAGAGCACCCCAGCCAGATGCCGTGCGGCGACAATCATGAGCAACACCAGCGCCATCGTCCCGCCGAGCAGCAGCAGAACCCGATCGTTCTTCTCGACCGCCGCGAACTCGCGCGTCCGCGCCCGCCGTCGCGCCGCCACCGCCCCCGCAATCAGCGTCGCCAGCCCGAACGCCGGCACGATCCCTGCCCAAATTAGCCAGTACCACGACCCGAACTTCGGCAGGTATCTCCCCACGATCCACACCCTCGGGCTGTGGTAGTAGCTCAGGTGCACCAGCCCCGACACAAAATCCGCGAGCGTGCTCACACCATAGAAGAACTGCTCCCGTTTCGCATGGCTCAGCGGCAGCACCAGCACCACGAACGCGGCGATGATTCCCGGCCCGACGAACTTGTCCACCGCCAGCCAGAACCGTCGCCCATCGACCGCCAGAATCCCCGTCACGAGCGCCGCCAGCGCCGCCACCGGATACAGGAACGCCAGCATGGCGGTCAGAGACAATCCCAACCCGATCCCCGCCTGGAACAATCGCCCCTCGTCCTGGTCCTCGAAGTACAGCGCCAGGTGGGTGAAGGCCCACATCAGCAACCCCAATCCCAGGCCGTATCCCCGCGCCGCCGACAGGTAGTCCAGCACCGCGGGATTCACCCCCAGCGCCAGTACCGAGAGGGTCAGCATCCAGCCCGTCCCGAACAGATACCGCGACAGCCGGAAGCACGAAACCAGGTACAGCAACCCGCCCAACACGCTCGGCAGACGCAGCGTGAACTCCGACAGCCCGAACGCCCCGATCGAGATCTTGGCAAGAAGTGTCAGTAGGACATGGTTCGCCGCATCGTAGCCGGCAAACATGCGGGACATCGGTTCCGAGACGAACAGGTTGTAGTTGCGCGCCTCGTCGATGGTGATCGACTGCGTCCAGGCCCGGTACACATTCGTCGCCAGCAACAGCGCCACCACTCCGATCGCCACCGCCTCCGGCACTGTCACGTGCATTCGCTCTTTGGGCACAGGACCACCATTGTACCGATTCCCCACGACTTTCCTCCTGGGCGGGGCGGGGTTCACCCCGCGCGGGACTTCAGTCCCGCCACTCACACACTAGCGACAAAACTCGCTACCCGCCATTGCCAACCCCTTTGGCTCGTGTCATACTACCGGGTTCCGCTGGCCCGGAGTCCTCACCAGGACGGTCGCAAGCCGCAAGGAGTGGGCCACGGATGTAAGGCCCGCGAAGGCCGCTCACCGGAGGCAGCGCGAGCCTGCCTGAACAACAAAAGGAAAAAGGGCCCTACACTCTATGGCTACACCGGCTATGCAACTCTCTGTTTCGCGTACCAAGTACGCGGTCGCGCCCATCCTCATGCAAGTGTTGCTGGGCATGCTCTATTCCTGGTCCGTGTTTCGCGTGCCGCTGGCGAAGGCTTACGGCTGGAGTAACGTCCAAACCAACGCGCCGTTCAGTTACTCCATCCTGGCCCTGGTTGCTGGCACGCTCCTGGGCGGGCTTTGGCAAGACCGGGTCGGGCCTCGCCTTGTCGCCTCCGTCGGTGGTGTGTTGATCTGCCTCGGCTGGCTGCTGTCGGCCCTCTTTGGTCACACCGGCGTAACAGTCCACCTCTTCGGAGTGAACTCCGGAATCTCCATTGGCCCCGCCACCGTGCTGATCCTGACCTACGGGTGCATCGTCGGGCTAGGCACTGGCTTTGGGTACGTAGCCCCGATCGCAACGCTGGTGAAGTGGTTTCCGGACAAGCGCGGCATGATGGTTGGCCTGGCGGTCATGGGAATCGGCGTGAGCCCGCTCATCTTCGCGCCCTTCATCGAGTTCCTGATCGGGAAAGACCCGGCACGTTACGCCTCCACCATCCCGAGCACCTTCATGGTGATCGCATTCATCTGCCTGATCGGCGTGGTGGGGGCCGCGCAGTTCTGCAAGGCGCCCCCCGCTGGCTGGAAGCCGGCCGGATGGGAGCCCAGCACAAGATCCGCCGCCTCGGGTGAGCAGCGCGGACCCGGCGCCATGCTGGCCACCTGGCAGTTCTATGTGCTGTGGGTGGTCTATCTCCTCGGAGCCTCAGTCGGCCTGACCGCCATCAGCCAGGTCGCGCCGCTGTTGGCGGTGACGATACCAAAGGCCGATCTCCTGATCTCAGTCGCCGCCTGGGTCGGCGTCGTCGCCGTCTTCAACGGAGTCGGCCGTCTAGCCTGGGGCAGCGTCTCGGATAAACTGGGCCGCGTACGCACCATGCTCGTTATGGGCCTCTGCGCGGCCATCGCCTGCGGCGCCGTCGTGCGCGGCGCGACCAACGTCTGGCAACTGGTTGCGGGACTCAGCCTCGGCGTCTTCGCCTTCGGCGGTTACCTGGCGCTGATGCCCTCTGTGACCGCGGACTACTACGGGCCGAAGCACGTGGGCGCGAATTACGGCCTGGTGTTCACCGCGTTCGGAGTTTCCGGCTTCTTCGTGCCGCCCTACTTCGCGGGCATCGTGGACAAAGCCAAAGCTGCTGGCAACATCGCCGCCGGATATAACCAGGTCTACTTGATCCTCGCCGGCATGGCGCTGGTGGCCGCCGTACTCGTTCTCGCCCTGCGGCCCCCGCGCGAGCCCGCGGCAATCTGAGTCGTTGCGGAGCGGGTCAGTCCTTGCGCTTGTCGATGACCCGCTTCGCCTTCCCCTCGCTCCGCTGGATGGTGTGCGGCCCGACCAGGCTCACCTGCACCCGTATGCCCAGGGTATGCTCCATCGCATACGCCAGCTTCTCGTTCAACTCCACCAGCGCTACGATCCGGTCTCCGAACACTTCCGGCGTCACCTCGACCTGCACCTCCATCTGGTCCAGGCCCTTCTCGCGCGTCAGCACGATCTGGTAATGCGGCAGCGTCCCCTCCACCGCCAGCAGCGCGGCTTCCACCTGCGACGGGTACACGTTGACGCCTCGAAGGATCAACATGTCGTCGCTCCGCCGTCCGATCCTGCGGATGCGGCGCAGGGTTCGCCCGCACGGGCAGGGCTCCGTAATCATGGCCGTGATGTCGCGGGTTCGATAGCGAATCATCGGCATGGCCTGCTTGCTCAGGGTGGTGATCACCAGTTCCCCTTCGACTCCGTCCGCGACCCTCTCGCCGGTCTCTGGGTCGATGACCTCGGGATAAAAGTGGTCTTCGTGGACGTGCAGCCCGCCCTGGAACCAGCACTCCGCGCCGACGCCCGGGCCCGTAATCTCGGTCAGCCCGTAGCAATCGTAAGCCTTGATGCCCGCCATGGCCTGTATGCGTTGCCGCATCGACTCGCTCCACGGCTCCGCGCCAAAACCACCCGCTCGCAGCGGCAGCTCCCGCACGTCCACTCCCATCTCCGAAGCCCGCTCCAGCAGGTGCAGGAAGTAGCTCGGCGTGGCGCAGATCGCGGTGACCTTGAAATCCTTCATGATCATGACCTGCCGGTCGGTGTTCCCGCCCGAAATGGGAATCACCGTCGCGCCAATCGCTTCCAAACCGTAATGAAATCCCAGCCCTCCGGTGAACAGCCCGTACCCGTGCGCGTTCTGGAAGACGTCGCCGCGGTGGATTCCGTAGGAGGCCAGCGCGCGCGCCATCACCGAGGCCCACACCCCCAGGTCCTCCTGTGTGTAAGCCACCACGATCGGCTTGCCCGTNNCTCGGGCTGCAGGCCCCGCGCCTGCATCCGCTCCCGAAGCAGCTTAACGTTCTCGAACGCCCGGCGGACCGTGGTTTGAAGCCTGCCAAGCTGCAAGTCCCGCATTTGCGGAACGGGCAAGTAATCCGGCGCGCTCACCGGATGAAATCGCGCGGTGGCTCTTTGAGCAGTCGCAATCATGAGTTCCCTCCCGGAGTAACGGATCATCATAGCTTCTATCCGAAGGCATTCGCAAGCGCTTCGGGAATCGCCCCGCCTGCCGGTCTTGTGCGGAGCGGATCGGATGTGCCGGGCGCAAGCCCGAGATTGTCCCAGCATGCGTCGCGGTGAGGAACTCCGCGCGAGCATGCCAAGGTGGTCGCGCCGGGCGTGGCGACCCGGCGGCTCGGGCCTATCCGTAGATCTTGCGCAAA
>PLEM01000083.1 GCA_003137035.1 Bryobacterales bacterium
GAGCGGAGGATTGTCGCTGTACGATCTAACGCCGTGCCGCGTGCTGGATTCGCGGAAGCCCACCGGTACTCCGGCGTTCAGCGGGACGCGGGACGTGGACGTGACCGGAAGCGCATGCGGGGCTCCGAGCGGGGCGCAGGCATACGTGTTCAACGCGACGGTGATCCCGGAGGCGACCCTGGGGTACCTGACGCTGTGGCCGCAGGGGCAGACCAAGCCCCTGGTTTCGACGCTGAATGCGATGGACGGGGCGATCACCAACAACATGGCGATCGTGCCCACGACGAACGGATCGATCAGCGCGTATCCGTCCAACCCCACGCACCTGGTGCTGGACATTTTCGGGTACTTCGCGCCGTAACGCTTCCGCGGGCGTGAGCGGTCCACCCCGTGGGTTGGTAAAGATTAATGATACACTACACGCTTTGGTTCCTTTCGGAGGCATACACATGTTCTGCAAATCGGGTCTGTTGGTCTTGGCGTGCGCGAGCGGTCTTTTTGCAGCCAGCGTTCCGGATCGCGATGCGGTTTCAGCGATTCTGGCTCGGCTGCCGCTCTCTTTTGAGCGAAACGTGGGCCAGGGGGCGGACCAGTCCGCCGCCTGGGTGGGACGCGCGAACGGCTACAGCCTGGAGCTCGGCGCCTCCGGTGCGACGATCGTTCCAGCCGCGTCGGGCCGTACCGACGTAGTCCGGATGCAGTTTCTGAACGCCCGGCCGACGGCAACCGCGAAACCGCTGGAACCGTTGGCGGGCAAGACCAACTACCTGGTGGGCCGGGACCCGAAGCGCTGGATCCAAAACCTGGCGACTTACAGCCGCATCGAGTACCAGAACGTTTATGACGGAATCGATGTGGCGTGGTACGGCAACCAGGGGCAGCTCGAGTACGATTTCCTGGTGCAACCGGGCGCCGAACCGAACCGCATCCGGGTGCGCTTCGAGGGAGCGCGGAACCTGGTGCTCGACTCGGCCGGAGATGTGCGGATCGAGACCGCGGCCGGGTTGATGAAGCTGCGCTTGCCGGAGGTGTATCAGGAGATCGCGGGTGTGCGGAAGCGGGTGCAAGGCCGCTACGTGCTGCGGGCGGCCAACGAGGTGGGCTTCGAACTGGCGGGCTACGACCGCTCCAAGCCTCTGGTAATCGACCCCACGCTGGTCTACGGAACCTACTTTGGCGGCAATGGGCTGGGCGTAACGGCCATCACCACCGACACCCTGGGCAACGTCTACATCGGCGGGTACGCCAGCGCCGGACTGCCCGTGATGAACCCCCTGCAGGCCGGCCAATTGGGGCTTTCAGACGTGTGGCTAGCCAAGTTCGATCCCACGGGCACGGTGCTGCTCTACTCTACCTACATCGGCGGTTCCCGAACCGATACGCTGGTAACGCAATCCAGCCTCGCCGTCACCGCCAGCGGGGAGATCATCGCCATCGGCCTTACCTACTCGACTGATTTTCCGCTCGTCAACGCCGTGCAATCGCAAGGAACTACCGATAGCAATTATTGTCTCCCCTTCGCATTCAAGCTCAATGCCTCGGGCAGCGCCTTCGTGTATTCGACATACCTAGGCGGCAACCCTCCTGAGGGGGCGGCGGGATGGGCCGTGGCCACGGATGCCGCTGGCAGCGCCTATGTCACCGGCGAAGCCGATGGAGGTTTTGCGACGACGCCGGGGGCCTACCAGAGCGCCTATGGAGGCGGCTGGTCGGACGCATTCGTGGTGAAGCTCGGTCCCAGCGGCGCATTGGTGTACTCCACCCTGGTGGGAGGCGCGGAGTTGGACTACGCCTCGGCAATCGCCGTAGATTCGTCGGGCAATGCATACATCGCCGGCAGGACCGCTTCCACCTCGTTCCCAAACAACCCGCCCGGGGCGGTCACCGCCAATGCCGGCGGTTTGGACACCTTTGTGGCAAAACTCAATGCGGACGGCAGCGCGGTTACCTGGCTGACGTTCCTGGGCGGTACGGGCGACGACATTCCCACCGCCCTCGTGCGCGACAGCGCTTCCGGCAAGCTATACGTGGCGGGCTATACCACCTCGACGGACCTTCCCACCACGGCGGGAGTGATCCAGCCGGCATCCAACGGCCCGAAGCAGGGGTTTGTCGCCTCGATCGACCCGGACGGCATGTCGTTCGGCTTTGTGACCTACCTGGGCGGCGGCAAAGACGATGCGATCCAGGGCATGGCGCTCACGCCTGCCGGCCAGCTCGTGGTGGCCGGCTCGACTAACTCGACCAATTTCCCCACCGCGAACGCCATTCAACCCGCGTTTATGGGCGTGACCACGTCTCTATCCGCAAGCGCCAACTCCGGTGCGAGCTGGTCGGCGGCCGATACCGGTTTGCCGGGATGGATCGGTGCGATTTCTTTTGATCCGTCCCATCCGGGCACGCTGCTGGCCGCTTCCGGCTCCAGTTTCAACTGGTACCGGACCACCAACGGCGGAGCTTCCTGGACGCGCAGTGGAGCGTCCTCCCTGGCTCTCTGGTGGCACTACGCTGGCGGCCAGTTCGTATGGAGTCCGTCCAATCCCGCAGTCGTTTACTTCTGTTTTCCTGAAAGTTCTGGCGAAGGCGCGCCTCCGAACCACAGCTCTAACTTGATGGCTTTTGGCTCCAACGACGGCGGCGCCACCTGGCGGGTGCTGGCCTCCCCGCCCGCCGCCTCCGGCGACTCGTTGATGGGGATAGCCGTCAGCGCGACAGATGCAAACACGATCCTCGAGGTCACCACTAGCGGCGCGGTCTTCCGGTCCACGAACGGAGGTGCGAGCTTCATCCCGGTCACCAGCCTCCCCTCAGGGTGGACCTGGGAATCCCCCGCGGCGGTGGCCAGCAGCTCAGACGGCTCGGTCTATGCGGCAACCTACCAGGGCATTTCCAGGAGCACGGATTTCGGAACCACCTGGACGCCCGCCAATGGCATCCCTTTGTGGACGGGGATGGGATCCGTCGTGGTCAGCGCCAGTAACCCATCGGTGGTCTACGCGGGCGCCGCATGGACGAGCGAGCTCTATAAGACCACCGACGCCGGAGCGCACTGGAACCTGGTTACCTCCCCCGGTGTGGACTTTTACCAGGGCTCGCTGGTGGTCTCCCCCTCCAATCCCCAAGTCGTCTATGCGGGATCCTTCGGCGGCCAGGTGACTGTGTCCACGGACGGCGGGACAACCTGGTCGAGCCCGGCCAGCGTGCCGGGAAGCATTTGGGCGCTCGCGGTAAGCCCTTCGGATCCCACGGCCATCTGGGCCGCCGCAGGCAGTGCCATCTCCAACGGGTTTGCGGCCAAGCTCAGCTCCAACGGCCAGACGCTGCTCTGGTCCACGTTTTACACCGGCAGCAGCGGAGCTTACCTGGCTGGGGTGGCCGCAGAGCCTTCGGGCGATGTGTGGATCGCGGGCGACACCAGTTCGACCGACCTGCCCATCACCGCCAACGCTTACAGTTCGAGTCCCTACGGCGGCGCGGTGTTTCTCGCCCGCATCTCGGATGCCACGGCGGCCTGTACTTACACGCTTAGCCCCTCGTCCCTGGTTTCCTACGGAGCCCAATCCACGAGTTTCGCGGTCATGGCGCCGAGCGGCTGTGCCTGGACGGCGACGCCCTCGGATGGCAGTTGGATCAGCGTGCAGAGCGGCGCCACGGGCACGGGCGCGGGCGTTGTCTCGGTAACGCTGACGGCCAATACCACCGGCTCGACCCGCACGGGAAGCGTCAGCGTCAACGGCCAGTCTTTTGCCATCACCCAGGCGGATTCGAGCTGCACTTACTCGATTGGCACGCCCGCCAACCTTCCTTCCACGGGTGGGACCGTGCAGGTTTCCGTCACCGCCCCAGCCGGCTGTCCCTGGAACGTGCTGCCAGGCAGCGCGCTGATGTCCGTGGTCTCGGGCGGCTCCGGGACTGGGAATGGCGCCGTCACCCTCTCGCTTGCGGCGAACGACGGCGTACAGTGGAACAGTCCGACCGTGCAAGTGGGCCCGCAGACTGCCACTATTCAGGAAGCGAACGTGTGCAATTATTCGCTTTCGCCGCTCACGCTGGGCCCGGAGGCGCAATCCGGTTCGTTCAGCGTCACCGCCAATCTGGCGGGATGCTATTGGGGGGTCCAGTCGGACGCCGCGTGGCTCAGCGTCCCGGGCAATTGGACATACGGCTCGGGCACGTTCTCCTACACGGTTCAGGCGAATACTACCGGGGCCGTCCGGACTGCGCATATCACGCTGGACAACCGGCAGTTCACGGTGACACAGAGCCCGTCGGCCAGGTTCGTGCCAATCACGCCCTGCCGCGTGGTGGACACCCGCCGGGCCGACGGCCCGCTGGGCGGACCAGCGCTTACTCCGGGCGGCAGCCGGGATTTCGTGATTTCCGACAGCGCGTGCGGCGTTCCCGCCACGGCGCGGGCGTTTTCGCTCAACGTGGCGGTAGTTCCTTCCGGGCCGCTGGGCTACCTGACGGTGTGGCCCGCCGGGCAGACCCGGCCGGTGGTGGCGACGCTGAACTCGCTGGACGGGCGCATCAAGTCCAACGCGGCCATCGTGCCGGCGGGGCTGGGCGGAGCGATTTCGGTGTATTCGACCAACGACACGGGCGTGGTGCTGGACATCAACGGGTACTTCGTGGACGCGACGGATCCCAGCGCGCTGGTGTTCTATCCGGTGACTCCGTGCCGGGTGGTGGACACACGCCTGGCGGCGGGGCCTCTGGGCGGGCCGGATCTGTTGGCGGGGCAGACGCGCAGCTTCCCGATCCCATCGAGCGGTTGCGGGCTGCCC
>PLEM01000461.1 GCA_003137035.1 Bryobacterales bacterium
CCGAATTTGGCGAATACGGTCCCCAGGCTCATCCCCTGTCGTCACCGGCGTCCCCCCGTGCATAGGGAGCACGCCAGTGTGTCCGGAGATCTTGCGCTAAGTACACCGCCGTCAGAAGGCCAGCGAGAGTTGGTTTTCATCGGGCTGTAGCACCGGCCGGCGGACGATTCTCATCACCGGCAATGCGAAGTCGGCGAGGGTGAGTGGCGACGCCGGACAAGGCGGCAGTGGTGCCGGAGCAACAGCAGGCAGGGCGAACTCCTCCAAGGGCACCGATTTAGCGACCTCGGCGGGTGCCACAAGCGCTGTCGTTTGCTGTTGGAGTTGACGCCACACATTGTCGGCCCTTTCCCCAACTCCCTTCTGGGTCACCAGCTCGCGGGCCATGTCGGTGAGCATGTCGTCGTCATCCTCGAACGAGTGAAGGCCGTCGTTTGCGAACTTTCCCTCCAAGGCGAGCGAGACAAGCAACTTCTTTCCCATCAGGCGCAGACAGCTCTCCTGCATGGTCTCGGCGTAGTGCAGGAACTTCACGCGGACCGGTTGCTTCTGGCCGATGCGCCAGCTTCTGCGGCTCGCCTGGCGCAACACGTAGATCGAGTAGCCGGTCTCCCCGAAGATGATGGTCGGGAAAGAGAGCAGGTCCAGGCCGGTTTGGACCAGCTTTGGGTGGCAGATGCACACCTGCATGCCGTTCTAATGTTGCCGCTCGTACCAGGTCTCGCGTGCCTCGGGTGGAACATCCGTCGTTAGGACCTCGACTCGAATTCCCTCGCGGACGAGCAACTGCTTCCAGCGCTGCGTCACGTCGCGCTTCTTGGTGTACACGGCGTAGACTTGGCAGCGCCGGCCGGCGGCGAGTTCGGCTTTGACCTCCTCGACCAGCCGGCGCTCCTTCGCGTAGGCAACAGACTCTTCCAAGTCCGGCGGGCTTGAGATCACGAACCGCTCCCGCTCGCCGGTGTCCTCGTTTACGGCGTAGCCGATCAGGTCGCCCAGCCCGAACGGCCGGTCCGGGTAAACCAGCAGGGCGTTCATGCCCGTGCTGATCACGGACTGGTTTCCGGGGTGAGCCTGAAGCGCATCCTTGATGTCACGCTCCAGGTCCGCATAGGCACTGGCCAGCGGAGCGTCCATCTCGATCGGGATCACTTCCTCCTGGTACGGCGGCAGCGCGTCGGAGATGTCCTCCAGCGACACGAACGCGCCGAGTTCCAGCAGGAACCGCCCGAACAGGAGCGGGGATGCGCCCGGGCGGCGCTTGACGCGCTTCGTCACCCGCGCCTCGGAGCACATGTTGTCTTTGGGCTCGATGACTGTGACCTTCTCAAGCACGCCATACGCTTCCGAAAACGCGCGCAAGCCGACCTCGCCGGGCACGAAGCCCTCGGCCAGCATCTTGCGCGGGTTCAACCGGAACAGGATGTTGAACAGTTCGTCCGCGTAGCCGCCGAGCAGCGTTCCCGTGAGGATGACGATCCGTTCGGCCGAACTGGCGAGAGTGCCCAGTGCGTTGCCCTGGGCGGTATCGCCCTTCAGCTCATGGACTTCGTCGGCGATGGCGTAGTCGAAGAAGCCGTCCATGTAGCGGCCGATGAAGTCGATTGGGGCGTAGCGCCGCACCTTCGATCCGTCCGACTGCCACAGTGCGCTGTGAAAGGGCTTCCTCGCCTTGCCGGCCAATGTGGGGTCGTCACCGGCGACCAATTCGCTGTGCTTCGCCTTCCGGAAGTCAGCCCGGCGAAGCTGGTCCGTCCCGGTGAGGACCGGGCGGCCGGTGTCCGGATTCACGACGCAACCGTTGAACGGCCCGCTGCGCGGCGTTCCGAAGACGTGCCGCCAGAAGTACCCGAGCTTCGCGCGCTCGCGGCTGACGATGAAGACGGCGGGTGATCCGCAGATCGACTGCCAGCGGGACCGTGGCGATCGCGCGTCCTTGCGGAGCCGCAGGTCGCTCAGGGTGGTTCGCAGCCCCTCACGGACGATCCGCCCGTTGCGAAATCTGACCTCATTGACACCCGTGTAGCCGTTCGATCCCACACCGTTCCGGATGCCGTCGATGACGAAGACCCGGACGCGCGGCAAGGTCTGGAAGCACTCGCGCGCCCACTTCTCGACCAATTGGGGCGGCACCATGGCGAGCGCCGTGTACGGCCGCTGGTTCGCTGCGCAGTGGACCGCGCCCAGGGAAATCAGGGTCTTTCCGGTACCGCATTCCGCGATGGCCGCGGCGGCGTTCGAGCGCTCCCACTGCCGGACGATGCCCATGATCGCCAGTTCCTGGGCGGGGAAAGGCTTGCGGCGCAGCCGGGCAACGCCGGGATGCACTTGGTCTCCGGGCTGGTGTAGCGCGGGGAACTGCGCGAGAATTCTTGCTCCGAGCTCGTCGGAGTAGAGGCGTAAGTATTCGCTCGTGTCGGTTGGCAGAGATTCCATGCACTGCTCCTTCAGGGGTTGTCGGTTGTGAGGGATGGGCTGCTACGCCGCTTGGCCGGCGGCTTCCCCAGGTGGATCGAACCGGGCCTGGATGTCCCACTGCGGTGTCTCAACGCCGTCTGGGATCTCGATCTGACCCCGCTTGAGCCCATGGCCAATCCATGCCAGAAATCGCTTCTTCGTGCCGCTGACGAGAACGGGCTCGCAGCCAAGTCCGATCAGTGGTCGGATCGCGCGCCGGCGCGTGAGTTCTTTGTGGAACCACTCGCTCCACTCCGGCAAGACCGGAAGGCCGAACCGCACGGCGAGGCGGTACAGAATGAAGCCGGGCGTGTCGGAACAGAGGACGGTGCGCCTAGCCTTGGGGTCGCCTCCCGCGCGCGTCAGTGCGAGTTCTCTTGAGATCGCGACAAGATGACGGACCGGGCGCTTGCGCCCAGGTACGGATATGGAGGCCCGGAACGTTTCCGCATCGGCGCCCAACGACACCGTCAGCGCCGAGATGCCCGTCCCTTGCACCTGGAAGCAACTCTCCTCCGAGATCGCCGCACTGATAGCAGCAATCTCCTGATCGCCTCCGAACACCGAGATCAGATGCGCTTTCGCGCGTCTGCCGGCGCCGTCCTCGAGCTCGGCGATGAGCCGGTCCATCCAAAGCCGCACATCAATCGTCGTGTCCCTTGTCACTTTGTGAAACTGCAGCGTTCCCATCCGCAGGTGGGCGTTCTTCATGGTTTCGACTCCCATCGGTCAGGATGGCTGTCCGGCCATCCCAGTACGCGAGCGTCAGGCTCTGCGTGAACCGCTCCCGCTCGCGGATCGTGGTGACCCCGTCTTCCACTTCCTCGAATCGATCCGTGGTCTTGTTGGATTCCCAGCAGGATACATGCCGCTGNNAGACCGACATGGCCGCCGTGAAGGGGCGTGAGCGGCCGACCCGTCGCACGGGCCTCGGGCGCAAACAGGACGCGCGCCGCCTGGCGGTAGGCAGCGGAATTGGGTAGGGAATCCTCGACGCTGTCCAGCGGAATCCCGCGGTACGCCCACTGCACCGCGCCACTCTGCGGCACCGCGTAGACTCGGTCCGGCACGTCGGGCAGTCTAGGCAGTTGTTCATACTGGCGCGCGTATTCGAACAGCTTCCGCTTGGCCTGGCTGACATCCCAGTCCTTTACCTGGCTGCGCTCCCGGTGCGACCGGCGGACCCCAAACACCACAATCTGCTGGTAGCGGACGGCCTCCGGTTCGGTCAGCCTGTAGAGCGTCTTGTCGCGGAAGTGGACCGCGAGCACGTCGGCGCAGGCGTTCAGCCTCTGGGTGGGGATCACCAGGATCAGAACGCCGCCGGGTTTTAGCCAACGGAATGTATATTCCAGGAAGACTTGCTCCATCCGCGGGTTCCGGCTCTCGCCGACCTCGAAGTCGTACGGCGGGTTCAGGTAGAGCAGCGAAAACGACTCCACCGGGCAGTGGACATCGAAGCAATTGCCCTGGATCACCTGAAGAAGCGCCCGGCGGGCCTGCTCCGCCCGGTACGCATCGAGTTCGATCCCGTACCGAGCCGCGCGGGAGTCTTTGGTGATTTCCAGGAGCGCTGTGCCACACCCCGCGCACGGATCCAGGACCTCGCATTCCGCAGAGTCCGGGAAGTGCAGGAACCGCCGAAACCGCTCCGCTTCTTTGATCGCAAGGGGGTAGTAGCCGAGTTTGAGGCGCGCTAAGTTCCTCAAGGTTCCCTCCATGTCCCTGAATTCACAGTGTGTGAGTTAAGGCATTACTTTGCCGTTTGGCAACGTTATGGTTTATTTGGATCTCGACGGCCCTCGCCTGTGTGACTTGGGTTTCCTGCT
>PLEM01000267.1 GCA_003137035.1 Bryobacterales bacterium
CGCCGGCGTGGATGCCGGGCGGCACGAAATCGTGGCCCAGCGTGTACATCTTGAGGAGCGGAGTCAGCTTGGCGAGGTCGCCGAAATCGTAGGCGTAGGCGCCGCGAGTCAGGCTGGGGCAGGCCGCGGGCTCCACCGCCAGCAGCCGCACCTGCGATCCCTTGATCTTCTCGGGCACGTAAGGCAGCGCGATGCCGCCGAAGTTGCTGCCGCCGCCGAAGCAGCCGATCACCACATCGGGCTGGTCCCCGGCCAGCGTCATCTGCGCCCTGGCTTCCTGTCCGATGACCGTCTGGTGCAGCAGGACGTGGTTCAGCACGCTGCCCAGCGAATAGTTCGTGTCGCTGTGCGTGGCGGCGTCCTCGACCGCTTCGCTGATGGCGATGCCCAGGCTGCCGGGGGAATCCGGATGCGCCGCCAGCACCGCCGCTCCGGAATGGGTGTGCGCACTGGGGCTTGGGAAAACTTCCGCCCCCCAGGTATGCATCATCATGCGGCGGTAGGGCTTCTGATCGTAACTGCACCGCACCATGTAGACCGTGCACTCCAGGCCGAACATCCGGCTGGCCAGCGCCAGCGCGCTGCCCCATTGCCCCGCGCCGGTTTCGGTGGCCAACCGCTTGATGCCCGCCTGCTTGTTGTAGTAAGCCTGCGCAACCGCGGTGTTGGGCTTGTGGCTGCCCGCCGGGCTCACGCCCTCGTACTTGTAATAGATGCGGGCCGGCGTGTCCAGCGCCTTCTCCAGCCGCCGCGCGCGATACAGCGGCGTCGGCCGCCACAACTTGTAGATGTCGAGCACTTCGCCGGGGATGTCGATGGCTGGAAGGGGCGAGAACTCCTGCTCGATCAGCGACATCGGGAAAATCGGTGCGAGCGCCTCGGGCCCGATGGGCTGGCGCGTGGCCGGGTTGAGCGGCGGATCGAGCGGCTCTTTCAAATAAGGCAGAACGTTAATCCACGCCGATGGGATCTGGTCGTCCTGAAGCACGTACTTGGTGGTTTCAGACACGGAACACACTCCTTGAAATGAAACCGTCTATTGTAACGCGGTCTCGGCCAGGCAGGGTATCCTTACGGAGATGCGAGGTTCTGCGCGCCGCGAGACCGGCACCGGCCGCCTGGCGTTCCTGGTGGCCGCCGGCATCCTGCTCAGCCGCCTGGTCGGGCTGGTCCGCCAGCGCGTCTTCGCGCACTACTTCGGGCAGGTTTCCGACGCCGCCGACGCCTTCAACGCCGCCTTCCGCATTCCCAACTTTCTGCAAAACCTGTTTGGCGAAGGGGTGCTTTCCGCATCCTTCATCCCGGTCTATTCCGGCCTGCTGGCGCGCGAGGACGACCAGGAGGCGGGCCACGTGGCGGGCGCCGTGGCCGCGATTCTGGCTCTGGTCACGTCGGTCCTGGTGCTGGCCGGAGTGCTCGCGACGCCTTACCTGATCGACGGCATCGCGCCCGGCTTCAGCGGCGCCAAGCGGGAGCTGACTATCCGGCTGGTGCGCATCCTGTTCCCCGGCGCGGGGCTGCTGGTGCTCTCGGCCTGGTGCCTCGGAATTCTCAACAGCCACCGGCGATTTTTCCTTTCCTACACCGCGCCGGTGATCTGGAACCTGGCCATGATCGGGACGCTGGTTCTTTACGGCGGGCGAGTGGAGCAGTTCCCGCTGGCGGTGGCGCTGGCCTGGGGATCGGTGGTTGGCAGCGCGCTGCAATTCGGCGTGCAGCTTCCCTGGGTGTTCCGGCTCGTCCGGCGGCTGCGTCCCTCCCTCAGCCTGCGCTCGAGCAGCGTGCGCACCGTGTTGAGCAGCTTCGTTCCGGTCTTCATCAGCCGCGGGGTGGTGCAGATCAGCGCTTATGTGGATACGCTGCTGGCGAGCCTGCTGCCCACCGGCGCGGTGGCCGCGCTCTCCAACGCGCAACTTCTATACACCCTGCCGGTGAGTCTGTTCGGCATGTCCGTATCGGCGGCGGAGCTGCCCGCCATGTCGGGCGCGGTGGCCAGCCAGACGGACGTGTCGGGCGACCTTCGGCGGCGGCTGGATGCGGGCCTGCGCCGGATCGCGTTCTTCATCGTGCCCGCCGCCATGGCGTTCCTGGCGCTGGGCGACGTCATTGCGGCGGCGCTCTTCCAGACCGGCTTGTTCCGCCACGCCGACGCGATCTACGTCTGGGGCATCCTGGCGGGCTCGACGGTGGGCCTGCTGGCCACCACGCTGGGCCGGCTGTATTCCTCCACCTACTACGCGCTCATCGACACGCGCACGCCGCTGCGCTATGCGCTGATCCGCGTCGCGCTGACCAGCGCCCTCGGATATTTCTGCGCCCTGCCGCTGCCGCGCATCCTGGGCATCGAGCAGCGCTGGGGAGTGGCCGGGCTGACCGCCTCTGCGGGAATCGCTGGCTGGGTCGAGTTCGCGTTGCTGCGCCGCACGCTGAACCGGCGCATCGGGACGACCGGGCTTCCCATCGGGTTCGTGGCGCGGTTGTGGCTCGCCGCAGGCGCCGCGGCCGCCGCCGGGTGGGCGATGAAGCTGGCCATCGGCCCGCGGCATCCGGTCCTGGCCGCCGCGCTGATCCTGGGGCCGTATGTTGTGGTCTACTTCGCCGCCGCCGCGCTGCTCAAGATCGAGGAAGTCCGCGGGGCCCTGCGGCGCTTCAAATATCCGAGTCCTGAACCTCGAACACGGCCTTGATGTAGTTCTTGTGGCTGGTCAGGCCGTGGAACACCTCCGGCACCTCGGCCAGCGGCCCGCGGCAGGTGATCCATGGGGCCACGTCGAGTTCGCCTCGTTCCATCATCCCGATGATGCGCGGGAAGTGGTGATGGCTGTTGCGGCTCATCGAAACCGTCATCTCGCGTCTCATGAGAAGCGTGTGATCGAAAGGAATCATCCCCAGGAACTGGCCCACCAGCACCAGTCTGCCGGCCGCGGCTACGCGAGAGAAGCTCGCCCGGATGGCTTCCTCGTCTCCGGTAGCGTCGAAAACCACGGGGGTGGGGCGGCCATCGTATTCCGCCAGCACTTCAATGCCGAAGCGCCGGGCGAATTCGCGGCGGTATTCCACCTTCTCGACGATGCGGGCCGAGGCGCCCATCAGAAGGGCGAACTGGAGCACCGACAGGCCAATCGGTCCGCCGCCCACGACTAGAACGTCTTCACCCGCCGTCAGGCCGCTGCGCACCACGGCATGCGCGCCGATGGTCAGGAACTCCACCAGCGCCAACTGGTCGTACGAGAGCGTCTCGGATTTGAACAGGCGCTCCACCGGGACGGCCGCCAGACCGCGCATCCCGCCATCCACGTGCACCCCGAACACCTTCATGTCTTCGCAGCAGTTCGGACGATTGAGAAGACAAGGCCGGCACGTTCCGCAACTGAAGTGAGGCTCGATGGCGCAACGGTCGCCGGGCTTGATGCCGCGACTGTTCTCGGGAGCCTCGAGCACTTCGCAGCTCAACTCATGTCCGATGATGCGCGGGTAACTGTAATTGGGCTGGTTGCCGTCGTAGGCGTGCCAATCGCTGCCGCAAATGGCGATCCGATGGATGCGCACCAGGGCCTCACCGGGTTTTCTCTCCACCGGCGGCACGATGTGCCCCACCAGCCGCCGCGGCTCTTCCAGAACGATCTCTCGCATAGTTCTCCCAGCCAGGATTTGTATTGTCGGTTCCCGGCCTCCCCGGATTATACATCGACCGCCTTGGAGGGCGGGCTTCACTCTTGTCTCATGCAAGAT
>PLEM01000103.1 GCA_003137035.1 Bryobacterales bacterium
TCTTGGCGGAGAAGGTGCAGCCGTCGGCCAGCGAGAACATCTTCTGAGCTATCTGCTTGGGCGTCCAGTCCGCGTATCCAGGCTCGCGCTGCCGGATGAACCAGGCGTTCTCGGCGAACCGGCAAGCGTCCAGATAGAGCGGAATACCATGCCGGGCAGCGGCGAGCTTCACCTGCTCGATGTTCGCGAGCGAGACCGGCTGTCCTCCGCCGGAATTGTTGGTCACCGTGAGCATGACCAGCGGGATGCGGGAGGCGCCCTCCGCCTGGATGAGCCGCTCGAGGGCGGCCACGTCCATGTTGCCCTTGAAAGGCAGCCGCGCCTGGGTGTCGGCGGCCTCGGGGCACGGAAGGTCGGCCGCGCGCGCGCCGCGAAACTCGATGTTGGCGCGGGTGGTATCGAAGTGCGTGTTATTGGGAACGGTCTGGCCGGGCCTGCACATCACCGAGAAGAGGATGCGCTCGGCGGCCCGCCCCTGGTGGGTCGGAATCACGTGGCGAAACCCGGTCAAATCCTGGACCGCCCGCTTCAGCCGGTAGAAACTCTCGCTGCCGGCGTAGGATTCGTCGCCGCGCATCATGGCCGCCCACTGCTCGGTGGACATGGCGCTGGTGCCCGAATCCGTCAGCAGGTCGATGAGGATGTTCCGGGCGTCGATCAGGAAAAGGTTGTACCCCGCCTCTTCCAGGAACCGCTCGCGCTCGTCGCGCGTGGTCTGCCGCAGCGGCTCCACGCTCTTGATGCGGAATGGCTCGATTATCGTTTTCACAACCGCGAGTGTAGCAGGAAAGAACCCGGCCTCCACCAAGCCGGGAAACGCCGCGCACGCCACCGTTCGGTTACAGTGAAATCATGCGTCTCCGATCGTTTCTGCTCCTCCTGACCGCCGTCGCCTGCCTGAGGGCCGACGAGGGTCTGTGGCTGTTCAACCACTTCCCCAAAGAGGCGGTGGCCAAGAAGTACGGCTACCAGGTCACCGACGCCTTCCTGGATCACCTGCGGCTGGCTTCGGTGCGCTTCAACAACGGCGGATCGGGGTCGTTTATCTCGCCCCACGGGTTGCTGTTCACCAACCATCACGTGGGCGCGGACTGTATTCAGAAGGTCAGTTCGGCCGAGCACGACTACATGGCGAACGGCTTTATGGCCGCCACGGAAGCGGAAGAGCAGAAGTGCCCGGACCTGGAGGTGAACGTACTGCTCCGCATGGAGGACATCACGGCGCAGGTGAAAGGCGCGGTCCAGGCGGGCGCGACCACCGCCCAGGCCAACCAGCAGCGCAAGGGGGCGATTTCGCGGCTGGAGAAGGAATGCTCGACCAAGACCGGGAACCGCTGCGACGTGGTGACGCTGTACTCCGGCGGCGAGTATCAGCTCTATCAGTACAAGAAGTACACCGATATCCGGCTGGTGTTCGCCCCGGAGGTTGACATCGCCGCTTTTGGCGGGGATCCCGACAACTTCACCTACCCGCGCTACGACCTGGATTTCTCCCTGTTCCGGGCCTACGAAAACGATAAGCCCGTGGAGGCGAAAGAGTATCTGCGTTGGAGCCACGAGGGCGTAAAGGACAAGGAGCTGGTCTTTGTCACCGGGCACCCTGGGTCCACCGATCGGCTCACCACGGTGGCCGGACTGGAGTTCTTCCGGGACGTTGCCTACCCGCTGGTGGACGCCCGCCTGGCCTCCCTGATACAAACCCTGGAGGCTTACAGCGGCCAAAGCGCCGAGAATCGCCGGGTGGCGCGCGACAACCTGTTTTCGGTCCAGAACAGCTACAAGGCCTACACCGGTTTTCTGGGCGGTCTGCGCGATCCCGCGCTGATGGCCGAGAAACGGAAACAGGAGGCAAGCCTGCGGGCGGCTGTCGACAGCGATGCGCAGAGGAAAAAGGAATTCGGCGGCGTCTGGACGGAGGTGGCCGGGGCTTTCCAGGACTATCGCAGCCTCTACAAACCTCTCTCCCTTTTCGAGAGGAACGCGGGGCTCGGATCCGACCTGTTCAACATCGCTCGCGAAGTCGTACGTTTCTCCGAGGAAACCCAAAAGCCAAACGAGCAGCGGCTGCGCGAGTACGCAGATGCCCGCCTGCCCGGTCTCGAGCAGGAGATGTATTCTCCGGCGCCGCTGACCGCTTCGCTCGAGATCGCCGTCCTGGCCAACTACCTGGGCTTTCTGCGCCAGCAACTGGGCGCGGAGGACGAGACGGTCAAGGCGCTTTTTAACGGGCAGACGCCTGAGCAGGCCGCCGCCGGCTACGTGAACACCAGCAAGCTCCAGGACGTCGCGGAGCGCAAGCGGCTGGCCCAGAACCCCGAGGCGTTGAAGACCTCCGAGGACGGCATGATTACCCTGGTGAAGATCATCGACGGGCCGGCGCGCCGCCTGCGTAAGGAATACGAAGACCGGATCGAGGCGGTGCTGGCTGCGAGCTCCGGCAAGATCGCACAGGCCCGCTTCGCCGTGTACGGAGCCAGCGAGTATCCGGACGCCACCTTCACGCTGCGGCTGAGCTACGCAAGCGTCCAGGGATATCGCACCCCGGCGGGCGCTTGGGTCCCCTACACCACCGATTTTGCAGGCGTCTACCCACGCGCCACCGGCCAGGACCCCTATCGGCTCCCACCGCGCTGGGTGCAGGCGAAATCCGCGCTGAAGCTGTCGACCCCGTTCAATTTCGTCTCCACCGCCGACACCCACGGCGGCAACTCCGGCAGCCCCACCGTGAACGGCAAGGGGGAGATCGTGGGGATTCTGTTCGACGGGAACATCGAGGGCCTTCCCAACCGGTTCGTGTACACGGAGGCCCAGGCGCGCTCGGTCCACGTGTCCAGCCAGGCCATCGTCGAGGCCCTGCGGCGCGTCTACCACGCCGACCGGTTGTTGCGGGAAATTGGAATGTGACCGCGTAACTTTGGAGCGGTCGACAACGCCATATCCAGAAGATGGTGGTGTGCCCGAACAGGCCGGATTGGCACGGTAGAATGAAGCTTATTCCTTTTCGTACTCCAAGTTCGATATTTGTGGCGGCTTTGTGGGCTGGCGCGAGCGCGCTTCTGGCGACCGGGTGTGGGGCGGGCAACTCCCCTGCCCAACAGCCCGCGCGCAGGAGCGACGGCGTGCCCGTGGTGGTCGCTACGGTTGGCAAGAGGGACGTGCCGCTTGAGGTTCAGGTCATCGGGAACGTCGAGGCCTACTCGACGGTCACCGCGCGGAGCCAGGTCACCGGCCCGATACTGCGGGTGCACTTCCAGGAAGGCGACTCCGTCAAGCGAGGCGATCTGCTCTTCACCATCGACCCGAGCCCGTTCGAGGCCCAGGTGGCCGGGGCGGAGGCCGAACTGGCCCGCAACGAAGCGATGTTAGGCCAGGCGGAAGCGAACCTGAAGCGGGACGTGGTGCAGCAAAAGTACGCCCAGGCGCAAGCGGCGAGGTATACGCAGCTTTTCCACGACGGCGTTTTGTCGAAGGATCAAACCGAACAGCAGCAGGCCAGCGCGGATGCCATGGGGGAGAACCTCCGGGCCGACGAAGCGTCCATCCGAAGCGCGCGGGCGAGCGCGGTGACGGCCCGGGCGACGCTCGCCAACCTGAAGATCCAGTTGGGCTACACCACCATCCGCTCCGCCATCGACGGCCGCACCGGCAATCTGGCAGTCAAAGCCGGCAACCTGGTCACGGCGAACTCGATGGACTTGATCACCATCAACCAGGTCCAGCCGATCTATGTCACGTTTCCGGTACCGGAAGCGAACCTGGCAGCCATCAAACAGTACATGGCGGGCGGCAAGCTGCAGGTGATGGCGGCCTCGCAGAACGCGCCTCCGGGCGAGGAAGAAACCGGCGTTCTCACGTTCGTCGATAACACCGTCGATCCGGCCACCGGCACCATCAAGTTGAAGGGAACCTTTCCCAACCAGAACCGCAAGCTCTGGCCGGGCGAATTCGTGCGGGTGAGGCTCAGGCTGACCACCCAGGCCAGCGCGCTGGTGGTACCCGATCAGGCGGTGCAGACGGGCCAGGATGGCTCGTTCGTCTACGTGGTAAAGTCCGACCAGACCGTTGAGTCCCGGCCGGTAGTGACCGGGTCCAGAGTGGATCAGGTGATCGTGGTCGAGACCGGGCTCCAACCCGGAGAGACGGTCGTAACCGAGGGGCAGTTGCGGCTGGCGCCTGGCATGAAGGTGCAAACCCGGGAGGGGCGGCAGGGCCCCCCGGCAGGGGCGAGGCGCGCGCCCGGTAAGTAACGGAGCCCGCCGTGAATATTTCCGAAACCTTCATCCGCCGGCCAATCGCCACCAGCCTCCTGATGTTTGCAGTGGCGCTGTTCGGGGTGCTGGCCTACCGGGCCTTGCCGGTCTCGGATCTCCCCAACGTCGATTTCCCCACGCTGGTGGTCTCGGCCAGCCTGCCGGGCGGCAACCCGGACACGATGGCCTCGGCTGTCGCCACACCACTGGAGCGGCAGTTCACCGGCATCTCGGGGCTGGACTCGATGATCTCGGTGAACTCGATGGGCAACACCCAGATCACCCTCCAGTTCGATCTGAGCCGCGAGATCGACGGGGCGGCCGTAGACGTTCAGACCGCCATCGCCGAGGTCATGCCCCTGCTGCCGCCGGGAATGCCCAGCCCGCCTTCGTTCCGCAAGTTCAACCCGGCCGACTCTCCCATCATCTTTCTGGGCTTGACCTCCAAGACGCTGCCCATGTGGCAACTCGACGAGTACGCGGAAACGCGCATCGCGCAGCGGCTTTCGATGGTCACCGGGGTCGCGCAGGTGGGAGTCTACGGATCGCAGAAGTACGCCGTGCGGGTGCAGGTGGACCCGGAGAAACTGGCCGCGCGGCAGCTCGGGCTGAACGAGGTCGATAGCGCCATTCAGGGCTGGAACGTAAACCTGCCGACCGGCACGCTCTACGGCCCGCACACGGCCTTCAATATTCAGGCGAGCGGCCAGCTCATGCGGGCCTGGCAATACCGCCCGCTGGTGGTGGCCTGGCGCAACGGGGCGCCCGTGCGGCTCCGGGACGTCGCCCTGGTGATCGACAGCGTCGAGGACGACAAGACCACCTCGATGCTCATCAACTCCGCGAGCGCCGACCGCGCCATCAACCTGATGGTGATGCGCCAGCCGGGCACCAACACCATCGAGGTAACCGACGCGATCAAGCAGCTCATCCCCACCTTTCAGGCGCAGTTGCCGCCTTCCGCCCAGCTCGTGGTCCGCGGCGACCGCTCGAAGAACATCCGGGAGGCCTTCCACGATATTCAAACCACCATGGCGCTGTCCCTGGCGCTGGTGGTGATGGTGATCTTCCTGTTCCTGCGCAACGTTTCGGCAACCGCCATCCCCAGCATGGCGCTGCCGTTCTCGATCGTCGGCACGTTCGCGGTGATGTACCTGTTCGACTACAGCCTCGACAACCTCTCGCTGATGGCGCTCATCCTGTCGGTCGGCTTTGTCGTCGACGATGCCATCGTGATGCTGGAGAACATAGTCCGCCATATGGAAAAGGGCGAGCCGCCGATGGAAGCCGCGCTCAACGGGTCGCGGGAGATCGGTTTCACCATCGTCTCAATGACCTTGTCGCTGGCGGCGGTGTTCATCCCGGTGCTGTTCATGGCGGGGATACTGGGGCGTCTGTTCCGCGAGTTCGCGGTGACCATCTGCGTCGCCATCCTGATCTCCGGGATGGTCTCGATTTCGCTGACGCCGATGCTGGCCAGCCGCTTCCTGCGCCCGCCGGGCGAGGGGACGCGGAGCCGTTTCTATCGCGTCACGGAAGGATTCTTCCGCGGGATGCGGAACACCTACGACGGCAGCCTGAGTTGGGTCCTGCGCCACCGTCCGGTAATGCTGGGCGTCTTCTTCGCCGTATTGACGGCGACGGCCGTTCTTTTCGTCAAAGTGCCCAAGGGCTTCATCCCCGAGACGGACAACGACCAGATGAACATCACCATCGAGGCGGCCCAGGGCTCCTCGTATTTCCAGATGGTGAAATACATGCAGGCGGTGGCCGGGATTGTGCGGCGCGACCCCAATATCGACACCATCATGGTCACCGCCGGCGGCTCGTTCAACGCCGGCGCGAACTCCGGCCGCATGATGGTGCAGCTCAAACCCCGCCGCCAGCGCGATCTCACGGTCTTTGAAGTCGTCAATCGCCTGCGGCCGAAGATCTCGGGCTTTCCGGGAGTGCGCGTCTTCGCCACCGTGCCGCCGTCCATTCGCATCGGCGGCAGGATGTCCAAGAGCTCCTACGATTTCACCTTGCAGGGTCCGGACACCGACGAGCTCTACAAACAGGCGCAGCGGCTGGAGAGCGAGGCGGCGAAGCTACCCGGATTGCAGGACGTCACCACCGACCTGCAACTCAAGAATCCCCGGGTGAACGTCGCCATCGACCGCGACAAGGCCGCCGCACTCCAGTTGAACGTGGCGCAGATCGAATCCGCGCTCTACTCGGGGTTCGGGCCGCGCTGGTCCTCCACCATCTACTCGCCCATCAGCCAGAACCGCGTGCTGCTGGAGCTGCTGCCGGAATACCAGTCGCACCCGGACTCCGTTTCCAAGCTCTACTTCAGGTCTTCCGACGGCCACCTTGTGCCGTTCGACTCGTTCGGCAAGCTGACTTACGATGCAGGGCCACTCACTGTCAACCACTCCAACCAGCTTCCCTCGGTGACGCTGTCGTTCAACCTGAAACCGGGCGTGGCGCTGGGGGACGCCGTTACTCAACTCCAGGACACCGCGGAGAGAGTCCTGCCGGCCACCATCACCACCAGTTTCCAGGGGACCGCCAAAGCGTTTCAGGACTCGCTGCGCAACCTGGGCATCCTGCTCACGGTAGCGATCATGGTGGTCTATATCGTGCTCGGCGTGTTGTATGAGAGTTATGTCCACCCGCTGACCATTCTCTCCGGGCTGCCCGCGGCGGGTTTCGGGGCGCTGCTGACGCTCATGGTGTTCCGCGTGGATCTGAACATTTATGCCTTCGTGGGCCTGATGATGCTGATCGGCATCGTGCAGAAGAACGCGATCATGCAGATCGACTTCGCGCTGGAGGCCGAGCGGCGGGAAGGCAAGAGCCCCGCGGAGGCGATCCACGAAGGCTGCCTCACGCGCTTCCGGCCGATCATGATGACCACCATGTCGGCGCTGCTCGGCGCGCTGCCGATTGCGCTCGGCTGGGGCGCGGGCGGCGAAGCGCGGCGGCCGCTGGGACTCGCCGTCGCCGGCGGGCTGCTGTTCTCGCAGTTGATCACACTGTACCTGACGCCGGTGGTCTACACCTACATGGCGGCGATCCTGGTGCGCTGGCGCAAGCTGAATGCCGGCGGCCATGCGGAGCCCGTCCCGGCGCTGGACGGGAGCGCAGGATGAACATTTCCGAAACCTTCATTCGCCGGCCGATCGCCACCAGCCTGCTCATGGCGGCCATCGCGCTGTTCGGCTTCGTGGCTTACCGGGCGTTGCCGGTGAGCGACCTGCCCAACGTGGATTTCCCCACCCTGCTGGTCACGGCGAGCCTTCCCGGCGCGAATCCGGAAACCATGGCTTCCGCGGTGGCCACGCCGCTTGAGAACCAGTTCTCGATGATCGCGGGCCTGGACTCGATGACTTCGGTGAACTCGCTCGGCTCGACGCAGATCACGCTCGAGTTCGCCCTGGACCGCAACCTGGACGGCGCCTCCGTGGATGTGCAGGCCGCCATCACCCAGGCCTCGCGGCTGCTGCCCGCGGGCATGCCCACGCCGCCCACCTTCACCAAGGTGAATCCGGCCGATCAGCCCATCCTGTACATCGCCCTCACTTCCTCCGCGCTGCCGTTGTGGACCTTGGACGAATACGCCGAGACCCGCATCGCGCAACGCATCTCGATGGTGAGCGGCGTGGCGCAGGTGCAGGTGCTCGGCGCGCAGAAGTACGCCGTCCACGTGCAAATGGACCCCCACGCCCTGGCCTCGCGCCAGATCGGCATCAACGAGGTGGAAGCCTCCCTGCGCGGCTGGAACGTCAACCTCCCCACCGGCTCCATCGTGGGTCCGCAACGCTCCTTCACGCTGCAGGCGACCGGGCAACTGATGACCGCCGCGGCCTATCGACCGCTGGTGGTCGCCTATCGCAAAGGGTCTCCCGTGCGTCTCGAGGAGCTGGGCAAGGTGATCGACAGCGTCGAGGACGACAAGACCGCCTCCTGGTTCTACAAGATGAGCGCCGGACGGCGGGCCATTGTGCTGGCCATCCAGCGCCAGCCGGGAACCAACACCATCGAGGTTACCGACGGCGTGAAGCGCCTGTTGCCGCTGTTCAAGTCCGAGTTGCCGCCCTCGGTGGACATGGGAGTCTTCTACGACCGCTCGGAGACCATCCGCGAGTCCTACCACGACGTCCAGTTCACCATGCTGATGACGCTGGGCCTGGTGGTGATGGTGATCTTCCTGTTCCTGNNGAGAACATCGTCCGGCACATCGAAATGGGCGAGAAGCCGCTCCCGGCCGCGCTGGCGGCCTCGCGCGAGATCGGCTTCACGATCGTGTCGATGACCCTGTCGCTGGCCGCCGTGTTCATCCCGGTACTGTTCATGGGCGGCGTTCTGGGCCGGCTGTTCAAGGAGTTCGCGGTCACCATCTGCGTCGCCATCCTGATCTCGGGCGTGGTTTCGGTTACCCTGACCCCGATGCTGTGCAGCCGTTTCCTGCGCGAGGCGCACGCGCAGCGCCGGTCCTGGTTCTACCGGATCACCGAGCGTTTCTTCGACGGAATGCTGCACGCCTACGACGTCAGCCTGCAATGGGTGCTCCGGTACCGGCCGGTCACCGTAGGGATCTTCGTGATTCTGCTGGTGGCCACGGGGTACATGTTCATCATCGTCCCCAAGGGCTTCATTCCCGATCAGGACACCGACCAGATGCTGGCCATCACCGAGGCGGCCCAGGGCGTCTCCTACTACCAGATGGTCGAGTACCAACATGCGATCGCGGACGTGATCCGGCAGGATCCCAACGTGGATTCGCTGGTCTCGAGCGTCGGCGGCGCCACGGCGTCCACGCTCGGCGGGCCGAACTTCGGCCAGATCATCGTACACCTCAAGCCGCGCAGCCAGCGTCCGCTGCTGGTCGGCGACATCCTGAACGAGCTTCGCCCGAAGCTGTCGGTATTTCCGGGCATGCGCGTCTATCTGCAGAATCCTCCGACCATCCAGATCGGCGGACAGGTCACCAAGAGCCAGTACCAGTTCTCGATGCAATCCCCCGACAAGGACGAGTTGTACGCGGCGGCGCAGAAGCTGGAGAAGGCCGTCGACGCGCTGCCCGGGGTGCAGGACGTCACCAGCAACCTGGCCATCCAGACGCCGCAGGTGAACGTCACCATCGACCGCGACAAGTCGGCCGCCATGCAGGTGAACGCGCAGCAAATCGAGAACGCGCTCTACGACGCCTACGGGCCGCGCTGGGTGTCCACCATCTACGCTGCCACCAACGAGTACAAGGTGCTGCTCGAACTGCTGCCCGAGTATCAGGCCGACCCCCGGGCGCTCTCGCTGCTGTACTTTAAGTCCAGCGCCAACCAGCTCATTCCGCTCGACACGCTGGCGCGGGTGACGTCGGAATCCGGACCGCAGGCCATCAACCATTTCGGCCAGTTGCCCGCCGTGACCGTCTCGTTCAATCTCAAACCCGGCGTCTCGCTCGGCACAACCGTCGCCAGCATCAATGAGATTGCCCGCCGCTCCCTGCCGGACACCATCAGCACCACCTTCCAGGGAGCCGCCAAGGCCTTTCAGAGCTCGCTCACCAATCTCTGGCTGCTGCTGGTGGTCGCCATCCTGGTGGTCTACATCGTCCTGGGGATTCTCTACGAAAGCTACATCCACCCGCTGACCATTCTCTCGGGGCTGCCCTCGGCCGGTTTCGGCGCCCTGCTGACGCTGCTGATCTTCCGCATGGACCTGAACATTTACGCGTTTGTCGGCCTGATCATGCTGATCGGCATCGTCGAGAAGAACGCCATCATGCAGATCGACTTCGCGCTGGACGCCGAGCGCAACCAGGGCATGCCGCCGCTCAAGGCCATCTACCAGGGCTGCCTGATCCGCTTCCGGCCGATCATGAT
>PLEM01000140.1 GCA_003137035.1 Bryobacterales bacterium
AAGAACTACTTCACCGATCCGGCGCGGGCCGAGGCGGCCATCAAGCTGGTGCTGCGCGAGAAAAAGGTCAGCAACTACGAACTCACCGCCCGCGCCAGAGACGGCAAGACAACCGTGGTGTCCTACAACGCCACCACCTTCTACGACCGCGACAGGAAGCTGCAGGGCGTGTGCGCCGTCGCGCGCGACGTCACGGAGCGCAAACGTCTCGACCAGGCGCTGCAGGAGAAGAACCTCGAGTTTGAGAGAGCCACGGCGGCGGCGGAAAAAGCCAACCTCGCGAAATCGGATTTCCTTTCCAGCATGAGCCATGAGCTTCGCTCGCCGCTCAATGCGATCCTCGGTTTCGCCCAGCTCATGAATTCCGATGCCCCGCCGCCAACGCCCTCCCAGATGGAAAGCATCGACCAGATTCTCCACGCGGGATGGTATCTACTGAAGCTGATCAACGAAATCCTGGATCTCGCGCAGATCGAGTCCGGAAGGCTGGCGCTGTCCCTGGAACCGATGTCGCTGGCCGAAGTCATGTTCGAATGCCAGGCCATGATCGAGCCGCAGGCGCAAAAGCGCGGTATCAGAATGACCTTTCCCCAGTTCGACATTTCTCGCTTTGTCAAGGCCGATCGGACCCGGTTGAAGCAGGTTCTCATCAACCTTCTTTCCAACGCGATCAAATACAACCAGCCGAATGGAACGGTCGTCGTGGAGTGCACCACGCGCACCCCGGAACGCATTCGCGTCAGCGTCAAGGACACCGGCGCGGGATTGCCCCCGGACATGCTGATGCAGCTTTTTCAGCCGTTCAACCGTCTGGGACAAGAGGGGAGCACGGAGGAAGGCACAGGCATCGGCCTGGTGATGAGCAAGCGGGTGGTTGAATTGATGGGAGGCGTGATGGGCGTGGAAAGCACGGTCGGGTTAGGAAGCGTGTTCTGGTTCGAACTGAACTCGGCTGCCGCACCACAACTTGCAGTTGAGAGAGCCGAACCCGCGGCAATTGCACCAGCGGAGGTTCCGCCCGACGCGCGGCTGCGCACTTTGCTCTATGTAGAGGACAACCCGGCCAACCTGAAGCTGGTCGAGCAACTCATCGCGCGCCGCCCGGATATGCGCCTGCTGAGTGCGAGAGACGGAAATGTGGGCATCCAGCTTGCGCGCTCCAAGCGGCCGCATGTGATCCTGATGGACATCAATCTGCCTGGCATCAGCGGTATCGAAGCCCTGAACATCCTTCGCGAGGACCCGGCAACGGCGCACATCCCCGTGGTTGCCCTGAGTGCAAACGCAATGCCACGCGACATCAAGAAGGGCCTGCACGCAGGATTCTTCCGGTATCTCACCAAGCCAATCAAGGTCAATGAGTTCATGGAAACGCTGGACGAAGCACTGGAATTCGCGGGACAAGAGGTCGATCAGGGCAAGTGAACCGGGACGAAGGTCATGGTCAGCTCAGCCGATATTCTGAACGCCAGAATCCTGGTGGTTGACGACAAGGAAGCCAATGTCTCTCTGCTCGAGGGCATGCTACGCATCGCCGGCTACGTTTCCATCGAGTCTACGACCGATCCGACCGAGGTGTGCGAACTTCACCGCAAGAAGCGTTACGCCCTGATCCTGCTGGATCTCCAAATGCCGGGCATGGACGGATTCCAGGTGATGGAAGGCCTGAAGGAAATCGAAAAGGACGGCTATCTTCCGGTGCTCGTGATCACGGCGCAGCCGGATCAGAAGCTGCGCGCGCTACAGGCCGGCGCTAAGGATTTCGTCAGCAAACCGTTCGATCTGGCCGAGCTGCGGGCGCGCGTTCACAACATTCTGGAGGTGCGCCTGTTGCACCTGGAAACCAAGAAGTACAGCAAAGTGCTGGAGGAGACGGTACGGGAACTGGAGGCAAGCCGCGAAGTGATTCGTCTGAAAAGCCTGGAGGAGCGAAAGAGGAGCGAGCAGGAATTAGCCTTAGCGCAAAAAACTCAGGAAAGCCTGCTCCCCCGTTTCCTGCCCCAGTTCGAGAATTTTCGCATCCATGCTTTCAACACTCCCACACGTTATGTGGGAGGGGATTTCTACGATTTCCTGCAACTTAGTTCAGGGGAATGGATGGGGGTGCTGGCAGACGTTTCCGGCAAGGGAATGTCCGCAGCGCTGTTAAGCTCGATGGTGCTGGGCGCTCTCAACATGGAGTTTCGCTCACGGACTCAATCGCACGAGGTATTGAACCGGGTCAACCTTCTCCTTTACGAAAAATCTCTTCCCTTCCAGTTCGTTACTCTTTTTCTCTTTGTTCTGAACCCGGATGGCATCGGGAGATTCATCAGCGCTGGACACAATACAGCCTATTTGTTCCGTTCCGCCTCCGGAAAGATCGAAGAGATGACCTCCGACGCCTTTATGCTGGGGTTGTTCGATTTCGCCTCGTACCAATCCCGCACGTTCCACCTCTGCAAAGGAGACATTCTGGTGGTGTATTCCGACGGCCTGACGGACGCACAAAACCAGCAGGAAGAAATGTTCGGAGAGGAAAGACTGCTGCAAATTATTCGACAAGAGGCCCCCTCGGGAGGTCAGGCGATCGAGCGGAGGTTCTTGAAAGCCATTGAGGAGTTCACTCAGGGCATGCCGCAAACCGACGACATCACCTTCGTGCTCGTTGAAAAATGTCAGTGAGGAAATCGGTTCACCCGACGGGTACGATCACCAGCGCGTTCGACCGGGAAGAGTGGACTTGGTGGCCAGCGTCCGCCGCTAGCCGCGTCAAGGGGAGGTCTGGCTTGTCGCGCAGATCCGCACCATCGATAGCGCCTGGTGAGGAGGCGGGGAGAAGCCGCCAAAGCGACGACCGGCGACGTGGCCGCAGCTCTGCTCGAGAGGTTCACCGGCCAGTGAGCGGCCGGGCGCTGTTGCGGGCGAGGCGCGCGTCCGCTCCTCACCCGTGCACGGCCGCCGCGATGATGACGCACATGCCGATGGACATGGCTCCGACCATGATCGCCAAGGCCACGTTTTTGTCCTCCACGATCTCCTTCCACAGGGCGTAAGGAGTCAGCTTGTCCACCAGGGCGAAGGTCCCGATGAAGATCAGGATGCCGAGGATGGAGTAAACCACCGCATTCAGCAGGTAGCCGATATGGAAATCGTTCATGCTATTTCCCTCCAACGTGGCGCGAATAGTAACCGTAGGACGAGCGGTACGCGCCGGGGTTGTCGCGCATCGACTTGGGGATGTTCTTGACCTCGCTCACGCTGAGAAAGCTCCAGCCGCGGTACTCGGCCAGCCCGCACAGCGAAAGGAGCAGCAAACCGTATCCGAGATAGAAAGGGTGTCTCATCAGTCGCTCGAAGGTGCGTAGTCGCTCTCCGCCCAGCGCCGCGACTCGAAGATGATCGAGCGGAAGGTCGTGAAGATGGGCGGGATGAGCAGCAGCAACGCGGCGATCCAGAAGTAACTCATGGAGGGAACGTCCCGCCGCAACTGGATCGAGTAGTGCATCGGAGCGCCGGTGGCATCCATCTCCGGCTCGACGCGCAAGTAATAGTGGCCGGCGGCCACCGTGGGGATAAGAACGTTGTCGGTAGGCCCGCCCTCGCTCCAGGAGCCGTCGCTGTCGCTCCCGGAATAGTAGCTGATCTCCCGCCCGAAATCCGCGGCGTCGCCGGTGTCGGCGTTGATCAGTGCGAGGTGGAAATACGCCCAGTTATTGCTCAGGTCGGTGCGAATCGAGAGTTCCACGTTGCAGGGCCGCCCCTTCATCTCGAACGGCGGGGTGACAAAGGAAGGCTCGCCGGTGTTGCCGGGCGTGAACGAGTAGTCGCCCTGCAGGACCACTTGCTTGGCAGCGATGGCGCTAGTGAACATGGCCACGACGAACAGAGCCGCCAGCAGGATCAGGAACATCAGCCAGACGTGCTTCGGGCCACCTCTGTAGGGCGAGGGCTGGTTCTCGAAGACGCCCACCGGGGCCGCGGGTTTCCCAGGCAGCTTGAAGGCTTCCCAGATCTTCGCGGCGGGTGTGTATTCGCCCTGCGACCAGGTGGTCTCCTCCGCCGTGGTCTCGCTCGACAGCATTCGCGGCGGCGCGACGAAATCCATCGCCGTCACCTTCTCGCCGACGCGCACCTGCCAGGGAAACTCGCCCAGTACGAACCTGGTCTCGGCCTCGGCGGTCTGAAAGTGCTTGTAAACCTCACCGAAGTACCTGGCCACCGGGCGCGGGCCCATGGCTGTGACCTCGGGCATCGTGCGCAGCACCGTAACGTCGTTCCAGTGGCCCTGGTACTCGGTGAGGTACCGGAAGCCCTTGTATGGGTTGAACAGCAGGTACTCGGCCCAGGTGTAGACGGCGCCGTCCACCTCGATGCCACGAATCTGGAAGCCGATTACCTCGTAGGGGTCTCCATGCCACTTGCCGCGCGTGCCCAGCGGAATCAGCGGCTCGAAGCGCTGCTGCGCCTCGAATTGCTGCAACACCTGGAGGTTCGGGTCTTTGGCGTCCAGCACCGAGAGGCAGTTCGGGCAGACCACCGTGAGGGTGTGGGCCATGCCGCGGATGGTAAGCGGCGCGCCACAACCGGGACAGTTGAGCGCTTTGACCTGGGGCGGATGGGGAGCGCTCATGGTTACCACCCCTCGAACTGGCGCAGGTTCTTCAGGTGCAGCGCGTCGAAATCGACGGCCTCGCCGAGGAACAGCAGCGGTTCCGGATCGCTGTAATCCAGCGTCGCGAATCCGACGCCGTGGGTTCCGAGGTCGGCGAACAGCACGTCCGCCTTGTCCCAGTACTCGAAGGGCAGCTCGCCCTCCACGCCGCGATAGTGCGCGCGGGTCAGGCAGGTGACCTCGTACAGCCCGTTGTTCCAGCGGAACTCCTGGCCCCTCGAGAGGCTCTCGGAGGGCGGCAGGCCCTGCATCGGAACCAGGAAGGAGACGGCGTACTGCAACTGGGCGTCGGAAAGCCATCCGCTCACCCCGTCGCTGAACACCACGTGCCACTCGTTCCAGCCGCCCTGCTCGTATTCATAGAGAATGCGGCCGATGGCCACGAACGGGCGGTTGTGAAAGGTCCCCTCGGTGGCGATCTGGATGGGCGAGGCGTCCTCGGGCAGGTCGGCTACCGTGCCGACTTTCTCGAGGTTGACATCGCGGCGCACCAGGATCGACCGGCAAAACTCGCACACGGTCTGGACGGCGCTAGACCAGCGGAAGCGGATCGGAGCGCCGCAGTTCGGGCAATTCGCGGCTGTGCTCATCGGTTTGGTATGGCCGCTCCAGTCGGCGGATGCGGACCGAACGGGCGGCGAACTCGCGTTCCAGGTACGCCGTGAAACCCCATTCGGGCCGCGTCTTGCAGCAGAACAGATTCAGACACAAAGAACCGTATTCAGGAAAAGTATGGCAGGCCAGATGGGATTCGGCAAGCAGGCACAGGCCCGTGATGCCGCCGGTGGTGGGGAACTTGTGCCACACCGCCTCGCCAACCGGGTGCAAAGACAGCTCCTCGATCATGCGGGCGAAGAGTGCGCGCAGCTTCCCGAGATCCGCCAGCGCGGCGGCATCGCAGCCGTAGGCCTCCACCACCCACTCTTGCCCGCTCATCTCGTTACTGGCCCGCGCCGCACTCGGGGCAGAACTTCGCCGGCCGGGGAATAGGCTTGCCGCAGCCCATGCAGAACTTCGTTCCAGCCGCGGGCGCGCCGCCGGCAGCGGGCGGAGCCGCAGCGGCCGGAGCCGGCGCGGGAGGCGCTGGCGCCGGAGCGGGCGGCTGATTCATGGACTGCATCATCTGCTGAGCCATGGTGAGACCGGCGCCCAAGCCCACTCCGATGCCCGCCACTCCGCCGCCGCCTTCGTTGGCCGCGGCGATGGGCATGGATTGCGCCACCTGGAACTGGGTGTAGCGCTGCATATCGCCCACCATGTTCATGCTGATGCGCTGGTCGAGCATTTTCTGAAGCTCGTCGGGCAGCGACAGGCTCTCCACCACAAAGGTATCCAGCGACAGGCCGAGATCGTTGAAGATCGGCTGCAACTGCGCCGACATTCTTTGGGCCAGCTCGGTCTGGTTGGCGGCCATATCCAGGAAGGGCACGTTGCTCTGGCCGAAAGTATCGGCCATCCGGCCGATGATGGTGTTGCGGAGCTGGCCTTCCAGGTCGGCCACGTTGTAAAGCTCCCGCGTGCCGCTCACCTTGGTGTAGAAGACCTTGGCGTCGCTGATTCGGTAAGAGTAAATGCCGAAGGCGCGCAGGCGAACCGCGCCGAACTCCTTGTCCCGGATGGTGATGGGCATGGCCGTGCCCCAGCGCTGGTTGGTTTGCAGCCGCGTCGAGAAGAAGTAAACGTCGGACTTGAAGGGTGACTTGAATGCCTTGTCCCAGTTCTGCAAGTACGTGAGAATCGGCAGCGTGTGCGTCTCCAGGGTATAAAGACCCGGGGCGAACACGTCGGCGACTCTGCCTTCGTTCACAAAAACCGCCAACTGCGACTCCCGGACAGTGAGTTTGCCGCCGTTCTGTATCTCCATGTCCTGCATGGGGAAACGGTAGGCGAGGACGCCCTCCTCGGACTCGGTCCAGTGGATGACATCGATGAACTGCTTGGCAAGAAAATCACGAAGTCCCATTCGTTCCTCCGGCTGTGTGCAATTCTACTCCAAAAAGGGATACGAGTGCTGGGGCCGCGGAGTTCAGCCCAGCAGCGGGAAGGAAGCCCGCTCCCGCAGGCCGGCTGCACTGAGTCCCCCGATCTCTATGTCGCACAGGCAGTTAGGCTCACGGGGAGCGGCCAGTGCGACCTTCAAGTAGTTGTCGCTGAGCGCCACGCCGGGCTGCTCCAGGGTGACCACCGAAAGCGTCTTCCCTAACATGCGCCGGCGGAATTCGAGGTTCTTAACGGCTGCCAGCTCGCGCAGTATCCGGTTGCGCTGCTTGCGGATGGGCTTGGGGACCCGGCCCGGCGCGGTGGCCGCGGGCGTGCCCGGGCGTTCCGAGTACGTGAAAACGTGGAGGTAAGTGAACGGAAGCCCCTCGATGAACGCCCGGTTCTCTTCGAACTCCTGGTCCGTTTCCCCAGGAAATCCGACCATGACGTCGGCCCCGATGGCGGCCTCCGGCATGGTGGCGCGGATCTTGCGGATGCGGTCCGCGTAGTGCCGCGCCCGGTACCAACGCCGCATGCGGCGCAGCACGCTGTCCGAGCCGGTCTGAAGTGGCGCGTGGATGTGCCTGGCGATGCGCGGAGATGCCGCGACGAGGCCCAGCAGCTCGTCGGAGAGATCCATCGGCTCGACCGAACTCAGCCGCAGGCGCTGGATTTCGGTTTCCTCGAGCAGGCGGCGCAACAGACCGGCCAGACGCAGCCGGCCATCCTCCAGGTCCCGGCCCCAGCGGCCCAGGTTGATGCCGCTCAGCACCACCTCGCGGTAGCGCAGGCTGAGGTGGCGGACCTGCTCCACCACCCAATCGGGCTGCGCGCTGCGGCTCCGCCCGCGGACAAAGGGGATGATGCAGAATGAGCAGCGGTTGCCGCAGCCGTCCTGGATCTTCAGGTTGGGGCGGGTGCGGTCGCCCGTAGCGTCCTCGACTACCGCGGTCAGGAATTCGCGCTGGGCGAAGATGTCGCCGACCTGGATCTGGCCGTGGCAGTTAGCGCCCTGGGCGACCAACTCGGGGATTTGCGCCTTGTGGGAATTGCCAACCACCCAATCCACGCCCGGCAGCGCGGCGACTTCCTCGGGGGCGCGCTGGGCGTAGCAGCCGGTGACCAGAATGCGCGCCGAGGGATTCTCGCGGCGGATCCGGCGGACCTCCTGGCGCACGTCCTGGTCAGCCGAGGAGGTCACCGTGCAAGTATTCAGAACCACCAGGCCGGCGTTGCGCCGCCCGGCGGCTTCGAACCCCTTTTCCACCAGGGACGCCGCCAGCGCAGCGCCATCCGCCTGGGTAGCGCGGCATCCGAAGTTCTGGATGAAGAAGGAGAAAGCCACTTCATTGATTATAGAGGCCACAAGCCACAAGCCCTCTACAGCTTCCCCTTCCACCTGCCGATTCCCCAACAGGGAGACCGCCACCCTTGGATCGCTCGCTTTCGCAAGAGGAAATCGACGGCGTATTCAACCCGGTACAGGGCCAAGCGCCCGATGATCCCGGCAAGAACGCGGTGGCCTACGACTTCCGGCGCCCGGACCGCATCGCCGAGGACCAACTCCGCGCCATCCACCTGCTCCACGAAAACTTCGCGCGCAACCTGGCCTCCAGTCTGTCCGCATTCTTGCGGGCCTACGTCGTGGTGAACCTGGTGTCGGTGGAGCAACTTTCGTTTGCGGAGTTCTCCCAGTGCCTGGCTTCCCCCACCTGCCTGGTGTCGCTGGCGATGAAGCCCTACGAAGGCAACGCGGTGCTGGAGATCAACTCGTCGCTGGCGTTCCCCATCCTGGAGAAGCTGCTGGGAGGCAGCGGGAAGGCCAGCGCGAAGATCGCCCGGGAAGTCACCGAAATCGAGCAGGTGGTGCTGGACGGCCTGTACCGCATCATCCTGAACGACCTCCAGCAGGCCTGGCTCTCCATCGCTCCGATCGAATTCACCATCGAGGGGCGCGAGACCGAACTCCAGCTATTGCAGATCATGGCGCCGAACGAGTCCGTGGTGGCGATCGGGCTGGAGGTGCGGTTCGCGGAATGCTCCGGGGTGATCAACATCGGCATGCCGTCGATCGTCATTAAGATGCTGCGCCAGAAGTTCGACCAGCAATGGTCGGTGCGGCGCAGCCAGTCCACGCTCGACGAGCAGGGGCGTATGCTGAGGATCTTGCAGCCCTCGCTGTTCCAGCTCGACGCCCGCTTGCAGGGGCCCACCGTGCAAATAGACGACCTGCTGCGGCTGACCATCGGCGACGTGCTGACGTTCGATTACCCGGTCGATCGGCCAGTCGATTTCCTGGTGAATGGCAAGCTGAAGTACCGCGGCCACGTGGCCGTTACCGGCCGCAAGAGAGTCTTCCTCATTGCGGAATTGAACCAGCCCGGCCAGGAGTAGCGCGGCTCCCCGGAGCGGCTGGCCAGGAACCGGGTGGTGTATACTGCTGAGTGCCCGGACGCCCAATACGACGGTTCCGGGTTGAGAGTGCCCAGCAGCATGACGCGCCGATTCAAACTCAACGAGCCCGCTCTCGCCGGGTTGCGATTCACCTGGGACGCCGGCTACCGCAACTTCAATGTGGTTTTGGACGACAAGCTCCTCGCCAGTTTCCCCGATCCCGGCGCTTTGCGCGCCAAGCAGGAGCTTGTACCCCTGCCCGACGGCTCCACCTTGGCCATCGGGCTGGTCCGGAGTTCGTGGAAGAACTGGGATTGGGATCTGGAGGTCTTACGGGATGGCGTTCCGCTTGCGGGTCTAAGCCCGGGGGCTAAACGAATACCAGCCGCCATCGCGGCGATGCTGCTCGGAACGGCCAGCCTGCTTATCGGGTTGCTGGGGGACTACTCGCTGTATCACAAGAGCCACGCGTTCCACGGTCTGTACCGGGCGTTCTCGGTTGGATGGAGTCTGCCGGAGAGCTTCGAATCGTGGTCCCCGGCCCGCGAGTCCCTCGAACGCGGCAACGGCGCTCCGGTGGTGTGCGGCATCTTGGTTCTGGTGCTGGGCGCAGTCGCCTTACGGTTCCCGCTGGCGGGCTTCGCGGCGTTGATCGCGATTCTGGCCGCCGACACGGTGCTCCTGGTCTCCAATTCCTGGGGCGTTCAAGCCGGGATCGGAGCGCTGCTCGCCAAGCTGGTCTGGATAGTGGCTTTCGCCAGCGCATTCGCGGAGGCGCACGCCCAACGCCCGCCGGGCGAAGACCGGACGGTTACGAAGCTCGGCATTTGAAGTCTCGCCCATAGTACTCGTCGGCAAATAACCATTCCAATCTTGGGCGACCGCAAGAACGCGGGAGGACATCTGGCCGAGTGCGAGAGGGCGCTCAGAAAAGCAGACAAAAGCGCTATCTGCCGCGAATGAACGGCGATGCGTATTCGCCCTCATTCGCGTCGATTCGCGTTCATTCGCGGCAAGTACTGGATCTGTTGCTTCCCGACAGGCCCTTAGTGCAGCATTCTTCTCGGCCGCAGGTAAGCCGGCTTGTCGATGTCGTCGAGGTCCTCGGGCGGCGGAAGCGGCGGGGCGCCGTTGCCGGGCTTGGCCACTGGCGCGGCCGGGGGCTCCCCATGCGCTAGCGGCTCGGCCGCCGCGGCAGGCTCGTCCTGGGACTCGGAAAGCCACGCCGTCCGCGAAACCGACGGCTCCTGCTCAAGAACAGGAGCGGCGCGCGGCCCCGAAAAGCCCGTGGCGATCACGGTTACCTTGACGGTGTCCTCCATGGCCTCGTTGAGGGTGATGCCGAAGTTCAACTCGACGTCGTCGCACTCGGTGGCGTCGCGGATCAACTGGCAGGCCTGGTTGACCTCGTGCAGGCCGAGGCGGCTGGACCCGGTGAGGTTGAGCAGGACGTTGCGCGCGCCTCGGATGCCGGAGTCCTCGTGCAGCGGGCACCCGATGGCCTGTCGCGCGGCTTCCACGGCGGCGTTCTCGCCTTGGGCGGTGGCCGTGCCCAGCAGCGCGCATCCCATGCCGAACATGGTCGAACGCAGGTCGGAGAAATCGCGGTTGACGACGCCTGGCAGGGTCATGATCTCTACCTGGTCGGCGACCGTCTGGCGCAGAAAATCGTGGCCCATCCGTAAGGCGTCGAACACGCCGGTACCGCGTGGCGCCAGAGCCAGCAGCCGGTCGTTGGGGATGGCGATCACCGTGTCGACGAAAGCGGCCAGTTCCTCGAGTCCCTTCTCGGCCTGCTGCATGCGCCGCTTGCCCTCGAAGGTGAACGGTTTGGTCACCACCGCGACCGTCAGGGCATTGAGTTCCTTGGCGATCGAGGCGACCACCGGAGCGGCGCCGGTGCCGGTGCCGCAGCCCAGTCCGGCAGCGATGAACACCATGTCGGCCCCTTGCAGGATTTCGCAGATGCGCGCCGTGTCCTCCAGCGCCGCCTGCCGTCCGATCGCCGGATCGGCCCCCGCCCCGCGCCCATGCGTGATCTTCCCGCCGATGGCGAGCTTGTTGGGGACCGGCGACGCCTGGAGCGCCTGCACGTCGGTATTGATCACGTAGAACTCGACGCCTTCGAGCCCCCCGGCCATCATGTGGGCCACCGCGTTGGAGCCGCCGCCGCCCACCCCGATGATCTTGATGTTGGCCGCGGCGCGGACATCCTCCTGCATTTCGTATTTCAAGTGATCGAGGACAGCCATAGCTCAGCCTCCCATAACCTTCGCGAAGAATCCGCTGCTTAACCGATCCAGCTCCGCGCGCAGCTTGAGCCGGGCGGAATACATAGCCAGGCCGGCCGCGGTGGTCCAGGCCGGATCGTCAATTTCCGCCGGCCAATCCTGGATGCCCACCGGCAGGCCGATGCAGGCCTGACACCGGATAACCTTTTCGGCGACGTCGCACAGGGCCGGCAGGCGGGCGCCGCCGCCAATCAGCACGCAACTCACCAGCGCCTGGTCCATGCCGATGCGTTGCAGCTCGCGTTGCACGAAGTCGAACAGCTCGACGGCGCGGGCCTCGAGGATCAGGTTGAGTTCGCGCCGCGATGCCTCGCGCGAGGGGCGGCCGGGGGGCGAGGGCAGCTCGACGAAGCTGTTGGCGGCGCTGAGATCCGCCAGGGCGCATCCGTGCTGCTCCTTGATCCAGGCGGCGTCGTCCTGGCTGACATTGAGTCCCTGCGCCACGTCGCTGGTGAAATGGTCGCCGCAGACCGGCAAGCTGATGGAAGATAGCAGGGTATCGCCGTAATACACCGCCACATCGGTGGAGTGGGCGCCGATGTCGGCCACGAAGTAGCCATCCCGGCGGTCCTCGGTCCGCAGCGCGGCGTAGGCGGCGGCCAGCGGCTCGAACACTGTCTCTTCCACCATGAGGTGGGCCTCGTTGGCGGCGCCGACCAGCGCCTGGTGCTCCTGCTGAGAGCCGGTGACCAGGTGCACGTACACCTCGACCCGGGAGCCGATCATGCCGCGCGGATTGCGATGCCCGGGGCGGCCGTCCACGGTGAAATCCTGCGGGAACAGGTGCAGGAGCATCTCGTCTTCCTGAAACTGGATGCGGCAGGCACGCTCCACCACGCGGTTCAGGTCGTTCTGACCGATCTCGCGGGGGAAGCCGATCTCGTAACCGCCCCGGCCGTGCGTCCCGCACACGCTGTTGCCCCCCATGCCGAACACCGCCGAACCCACTCCCGACTGGGCGCGTTTCTCGGCTTCCCGAACGGTGCGCAGAACGGACCCCGCAACCGCTTTCTGGTCGGCAATGCGGCCCTTGTGCCAGCCCTCCGAGGCCGTTTCGGCATAGCCCAGGAAGCGAACCCGGGCCTGCTCGAGCAGTAGGATGGCGCAGCGCGTCCAGTGACTGCCCGCGTCGACCCCAACCGCGAGAACCGGCTTGACCTTAGTTGGCATCCGCACCTCCGGGCTCCGACGAGGACAAGCTGAAGCATGTCCTACTGCCCAGCGCTTCTCTCACAGTCCCTCGAGCGAGCGGTCTATTTGCCATTTGACGCTCCCTCCAGGGCAATGATGCGGTGATCCAGGCGCAGGTCGAAGGCGTGCGCCGCGCCTGCCGGCAGGCGACTGATTTCGGCGTAGTGGTCGAGGAAGTACTGCAAGCGCGGCAAGTAATCCTGGTTGCCCAGCATCAGGCGCACCACCCGTCCCTGGATGCTGTAAGTGATGCCCAGGTTGTCGGGATCGGCGGCGTTGATCTCCGAAATCTGGCCGCTGTAGGCTCTCACCTGCCGGATCATCTCCAACACCTCACGGAGGCGGTCGCGCCTTCCCGCGACGGACTGCGCCCGGGAGAGGCCGTAGAGCACGGGCACGTCAAAGCGGGCCCGCGGCGGGGGTTCCAGGATCACCCCATCCTCGTCGATCAGCGCGACCTCGTAGTAAGCCGCCCCAGGCAGCGGCAGCATGGCGAAGGCCACCGGGACGTGCTCCGCGATTCGGACCTCAACACGGTTCGGCCAGCGGCGCGAGACCACCGCCTCGCGCACCCAGTGGATGCCCAGCAGTGCGCGGCGCCGCTCGGCCACCGGCAGCAGGTAGATGCTGCGGCCGAAGTCCGGCGCGAAGCCGCCCGCCACCTGGGCGGGGGAGGCGTGTTGGAGGCCTTGAATCGACAGGTTGGGATGCGCGTCCGGGCTGCCGGAAAGGATGAAGCGCGAGTTGCTGGCCAGGAACAGGTCCAATCGATACACCGCCGCAATCGCGCCCAGCGCCAGCAGGACCGCCAGGCCCGCGAGCAGCCACGGACGGGCCCGATCACTCCAGCGCGGCCGGGAATCCGGCTTGCCCCGCGGGCGGCGCAGCGGCGTGGGGGTTTGCGGCGGCTCCATGGGAGGATCCTCGGCGAGTTCCAGGTCGAGTTGGGCAGTCTGTCGGCGAGCCATGGTCAGCCTCCGCGGAGCCGCTCCAGGATGCGGTCGCCGGCCTGCCAGACGTTTCCGGCGCCCTGAGTCACGACCGCGTCGCCGTCCTGGGCCACAGCCAGCACGGCATCCACCGCGCGATCGATGGTTCCCACGTATTCCACGCCGCGGTGGCCGAAATCGCGAATGCGCTCGGCCAGCGCCTGGGCGGTGACGCCTTCGATGGGCTTCTCGGAGGCGGCGTAGATGTCCAGCACAAAGACCGAGTCGGCCTGGTAGAAGCAGCGGGCGAAATCGTCCATCAGGTGAAAGGTGCGCGTGTAACGGTGCGGCTGAAAAATGACGTGAACGCGGCGGTAGCGGCACTGGCGGGCGGCCGCCAGCGTCGCGCGGATCTCGGTGGGATGGTGGCCGTAGTCGTCGATAACCGTCACCCCGCGCTCGACGCCCCGGACCTGAAAGCGCCGGTCCACGCCGCTGTACGCCGCCAGCCCTTCGCGAAGGGCGTCCACCGGGAGGTCGAGTTCCAGGCCGACCGCCACCGCCGCCGTGGCGTTCAGAACGTGGTGCGCGCCGGGAACCTGCAGCCGGAACTCGCCCAGGTCCTTCCCGCGGGCGTGCAGCCGGAACACGCTCGAGAAGTGGGCTGCGGAGCATTCGCTGATCACCAGGTCCGCCTGGGCCCGCGTGCCGTAGGTGATGGTGCGCCGCCTCACTTCCGGCAGGATGCGCTGGACGTTCTCGTCGTCGAGACAGAGGATGGCCGCGCCGTAGAACGGAACCTTGTTGACGAACTCGACGAAGGCCGCGCGGATTTCTTCGATCGAGGCGTAGTGGTCCAGGTGCTCCCGGTCGATGTTGGTGACGATCGCCAGGATCGGAGAGAGCTTGAGAAACGAGCCGTCGCTTTCGTCCGACTCCACCACCAGGAACTCGCTGTGCCCCAGCCGAGCGTTCGAGCCGCCGATGGATTGCAGGCGGCCGCCCACCACCACGGTGGGATCCTGGCCCGCGTGGCCCAGCATCGTGGCCAGCATCGAAGTCGTGGAGGTTTTGCCGTGGCTGCCCGCCACCGCGATGCCGAACTTCATCCGCATCAACTCGGCCAGCAGTTCCCCGCGCGGAATGACCGGGATCTGCAGACGGCGGGCTTCCTGCACCTCGGGGTTGTCCTCCGAGACCGCCGAGCTGACCACCACGGCGCGGGCCAAGCCGACCTGCGACGCCGCGTGCCCCTCGTGGATGGTCGCGCCCAGACGGGCCAGGCGCTCGGTGATGGGGGTGAGCTTGAGGTCCGAGCCGCTGATCGGGAAGCCCAGGTCGAGCAGCACCTCGGCGATGCCGCTCATGCCGATGCCGCCGATGCCGGTGAAGTGCAGGTGCTGTGGCTTAAGGAACATTCTGGCTACGCTCGCGCCGGCGGGAGGGACGGAGCCGGAAGACGCGCCGCAAGCGCCGCCGCCACCGCTTTCCCGATCCGCGGCAGAAGAACATTTCTCTACGCTATTGTTTCGGCTTCCGCGCCCCTTGTCAATCAAAATCTTGCTCCCGCCGCCGCTTGCTCCAGCAACTCCGCGGCGCGCTCGGCGGCGCGCGGGTGGGCGAAGCGGCGGGCGGCCTCTCCCATGCGCTCCAGGAGGCCGGTCTCGTGCTCCATCGACCGCACCTCTTCGAGTAACCTTTGGCCCGTGAATTCGCGGTCCGGGACCAGGCGGGCGGCTCCGGCGCCGACCAGCGCCTCGGCGTTGCGCCGCTGATGGTCGTCGGCGGCGAACGGAAATGGCACAAGGATCGCCGGCCTCCCCGAGGCGGCCAATTCTGCCACCGCGCCCGCGCCGGAACGGCAGACCACCAGATCGGCTGCGGCGAAGGCCGCTGGCATGTCGTCAATGAAAGGAACCACCTCGCCCGCGAGGCCGGTGGCGGCGAAATCCCGGGCCAGCTCGGCGTGAGCCTCGCGACCCGCCTGGAGCGTGAGCCGGACGGGGAAGCCCGCCTCGCGGAACAGCGGCCAACTCTGGCGGGCGGCCTGGTTCAGCGTGCGCGAGCCACGGCTGCCCCCGGTGATGAGCACGCTCAGAGCCTCCTCGCGCGGTTTGGGAGCGAGCGCAAAGAACTCGGCGCGGACCGGCAGGCCCGTCAGCTCCGTCTTACCTTTCGGGAAATGCCGGGCCGTCTCGGGGAAGCCGATCAGAGTGCGTGCCGCCACCCGCCCCATCCAGCGATTGGTCATGCCGGGCGCCGCATTAGGTTCCATCAAGACCATCGGGATGCGGCGCAGAGCGGCCGCGAGCACCACCGGACCCGCGACGTAACCGCCCATGCTGAATACCCCCGCCGGCCGCCAGCGGCCTAGCGCCCGGGTCATCCTCAGCGTGCCGAGCGCGAGTTGCCCGAGTGTGCGCACGCTTCGCGCCACCCCGACCCGCTTCAGCCCGCCGATCTCGATCCACTCGATGGGGAACCCGGCCGCCGGAACCAGCCGGGCCTCGATGCCCTCCCGCGTCCCAACGAAAAACACCTCGTGCCCGCGCCTCTCCAGTTCCCGCGCGACCGCCAGCGCGGGGATGACGTGCCCTCCGGTGCCGCCGCCAGCCATGAGAAACTTCATCCCGACTGCTCGCTCACGCTCAGCAACATGCCCAGCGAGATCATGCTGCTGAGCAGAGAACTCCCGCCGTAGCTGACCAGCGGAAGCGGGATGCCCTTGGTGGGCGCCAGGTCCAGCACCACACTCATGTTCATAAGCGCCTGCACCACCAGCATGGTGGTGACCCCCAGCGCCAGGTAGCGTCCAAAGTCGTCGGGGGTCGAGCGCACCAGCCGCAGCCCTCTCCAGAGCAACACTAGAAACGCCGCCAGCACCGCGACGCAACCCATCAGGCCCAGTTCCTCGCCCACTACCGCGTAGATGAAATCCGTGTGCGCCTCGGGCAGGTAGAACAGTTTCTGCTTGCCCTCCATGAGCCCCTGGCCAATCACGCCGCCGCTCGCCACCGCGATCTTGGATTGGCGCACGTGATAGCCCGGATCACGGTTGAACTCCGAGCGCCGCATGTACTCCTTGACCTTGTTCCCCCAGGCGAACCGGTCCAAGGTTTTGTATTCCGGGTCGAAGAAGCCGAACACGCGAACCAGGCGGTACGGCTTGGCGGCCACGGCGATTCCCACCGCCACCAGGCCGACGGCAATCGCAATCCGGATGTAGCGGGAATCCAGGCCCGCGACGTAGAACACCACCGCCGCCGAAATCACCAGGACCAGAGCGGTGCCCAGGTCGGCCAGCACCACGGCAACCGCCAGCAGCCCCACCGTAATCAGGGCCGGCAGCAGCGTGTAGCGGTTGTTGATGGCCTTGGCGCGCAGCGTGACGAAGTAAGCCAGGAACAGGATCAGGGCGGGCTTGGCGAACTCGGAAGGCTGGATGCCCACCGGGCCGATCCGCAGCCAGCGGTGCGAGCGCGCATCCACGAAATAGACGATCACCAGCAGCACGATCACCACCGCCAGCGCGGCGAAGGCCCACCCCGCAGTGTTCAGCTTGCGGTAATCGGTGCGCTTGAGCAGCATCATCACGGCCACCGCGAGGATTGCCCAGCCGAACTGGCGCACGATGTAGTAGCCTGAGTAGCCGAACCTCAGCCGCGCCACCACCGACGAGGCGCTGTAGACCATCACCAG
>PLEM01000065.1 GCA_003137035.1 Bryobacterales bacterium
GCTGGTTGCGGTTCAGGCCGCCGGCCAGGCGTCCCCAGAAGATCCACCACTCCACTTCGCATTGCACCTGGTTGCCGTGGGTGAGGCCGGCGGAATAGATGCGGCGCGTCTGCTCAATGCGGAAATCGTCGCCGGGATAGCCGAAGCCGGGGCGCAGGCAGAAGCCGCACAGGTTCAGCCAGCGCTGCTCGTAGCCGGGCGCGAGCTTGCGGCCATCCGCCAGCTCGAGCAGCACGTCCGCCAGTTGGCGAATGGTTCCCAGCGGCCAGGAGTTCTTTCCCAAACCCAGCGCGCCCTCGAGTTTGCCGGGCAATTCCTCCGGCGCGAACGCGCGTTCCGCGCCGAACACCGCGCGGATCAGCCCCTTGGCCCGTTCCAGCCCCTCTTCGCTGATCACCGCCACCGGCCGCCTGGGCGCTTCCGCCGCCGCCACCTTCTTCCGCAGTTGGAATTGGAGCCGCCAGCGGTGCTCGCTCACCTTCGACTCGCACCAGATTTCCAGCGTCCCGATCTCCGTCAGCCGCGCGCCCAGCTTCACCGGGATCAGCCGCTCGCCGGTGCGCCTGCCGAAGCGGATCACCGCGTTGAGCGGCGCGTGCAAATGCAGATCGGCCTCCATCTGCTCGGGCGTGAGCTCGACCACCTGCCCTAGCACGTCTTCGGTGCGCGTGAGCGAGCTGTGGAGCCGGAAGGAGACCGGGCGGTTGGCTACCAGTTGCAGGTTCTCCAGATCCAGTTCCAGCGTCGAGCCTTCTTCCGTCCCGCGCGGCACCAGGCACACGGCGCGCTCCCCGATGCCGATGTAGTAAGCCCGCGGCAGCCCGCCCCGCACCATCACGCCGCTGCCGGTCGAGCGCGCGTAGGAGTAGTACGCCGCGCCCACCGCCACCGCCAGGTCCAGGTCGCGGTTCTCGAACACCACCGGGCGCCGCCCGTACCAGCTTGCGATCACATCCGCCACCCGCGCGCGGCAGACCTCCGGGATGAAGAACCCGCCGTTGAACAGAATCGCGTCGACCCCCGAGGGAGCCTGCTCGGCCGCGCCCGTCAGGAACGCCGCCAGGTGGCGCGTGACGGCCGGATCGGAGACGTAGGGCAGCCCCAACTCGCGGAACAGGCTGCGCTTCTCTTCCGTGGGCTGGTCGCCGAGGTTGCAGAACGGCAGGAATCCTTCGAGCGTCAGCTCCAGCGCTTCCTCGCGCAGGATCTCGGTCTTGCGCACGCCGCCCACCAGCGCCGTCCCCGCCCCCACCACCGTCACCTCGACGCTGGCCAGTTTGGGGTCGGCGAGCAGGCGCTCCTTGGCCGCCGTGCATTGCCGCCGCACGGCGTTACGCTGCCGGATGGAGAGCGGCGCGCCCAGCTTGCTCTCCACCAGCCAGGCCAGCGTGAGGTCCAGGTTGTCGCCACCCAGCAGCAGGTGGCGGCCCACCGCCGTGCGCGTGAACTCCACCCGGTCGCCCTCCCGCGTCACCCGGATCAGCGTGAAGTCCGAGGTGCCCCCGCCCACGTCGCACACCAGCACCACCTGGCCGTCGAACAGGCTCTTGCGCGATTCCGCCAGGTGGTTGGCGATCCAGGAATAGAATGCCGCGGCCGGCTCTTCGAGCAGCGTGAGTTTGGGGAGGCCCGCCTCGGCGGCCGCCTGCACCGTGAGTTCGCGAGCTTCCTCGTCGAACGACGCCGGCACCGTGAGCACCACTTCCTGCTCCGCCATCGGCTCGGCGTGCGCCCGGTCCCAGGCTTCGCGCATGTGCGCCAGAAACCGCGCCGAGACTTCCACGGGAGAGAGCACCCGCCCGGTCTCCTGCGAATCCCACGGCAGAATCTTCGCCGTGCGGTCCACCTCCGGGTTCGACAGCCAGGATTTCACCGAGTGCACCAGCCGCGTCGGCACCAGCGCCCCCTGGTCCCGCGCGAACGCGCCCACGTACTCGGTATTCGCCAGATACAGGAAAGAGGGCAGCACTTGCAGCGGCTCGATCCGCTCCGCCGCTACGTGCTGCGGGATCGGCAAGACATGTACCGGCGGGAAATCGGTGTCTTCCGCCTCGCGCGGGTCGATATAGGCGACCGCCGAGTTGGTGGTTCCCAGGTCGATACCAATCTTCATGGAGCCACACGCTCGCGCACGTTGAACTCGAGCTTCCACCGCCGGCCGTCGCGGGCTACGCACCACAACTGCAACTGGCCGGTCTCCGTGACCACGCTCTCAAGCGCGACCGCCACCACCTCGCCGGGATTGCCGCCGTCGGCAGGCAGCTCCACCTCCATCGGCGCCAGTTCCTGAAGCTCCTCGCCGAAGTCCTCGATCATCGAGCCCACCGCGTCGTCCTTGCGGCTCGGCGACGAGAAGAAGCGGAACTCGGCCGGCTGGCCCACCACCAGCCCGAACTCGCGGTCCGGAATGCGCGCCGCGCTGCCTTCTTCCATGCCGAAGGGCGCCACGGTGAGCGCCTTGAACGGCGCCGGAACGCCGGGCACCGCGGGCATGGCGCTCTCGATTCCCACGTAGTAGGTGCGCGCCACGCCGCCGCGGATGCGAACGCCGTGGCCGCGCCGCGCCAGCCCGTAGTAGGCCGCCCCGCGCGCCACCGCGTGCATCAGATCCTCGCCCGTGAGGGCAACCACCGCCGGGAATCCCTCTTCCGCCAGCCAGCCGTCGAGCACCGCCGTCAGCCGCTCCCGGATCAATCCGGCCCTCAGCACTCCACCGTTGAACAGCACGTGCGTCGGGCACGCCAGGCCGCTCGGCCCGCGCCGCACCGCCGCGCTTTGCCGCAGGAACCGCGCCAGGTGCCGCGTGACGGCTGCGTCGGCCGCGTACGGCAGCCCCAGTTCCTGCAACCCGGCGCGCCGCCCGCGCTGCGGCTCTTCCTGGCTCGATACCGCCGGAAAGAAACCGTCCAGCAGGATGCGGTCGACATCCGCGCGCTGCAATTTGGCTTTGATCGTGCCCCCGATCAGCCCCGTTCCCTTGCCCAGGATGGTGACCGGCGTCTCCTTGAGATCCGCGCCTTCCTCCAGCAGCTTCTCCTTGCCCACGCGGCAGTTCTGCCACAACGCATGCAGTTGCATGGTGTCGAGCTTGACGTTCTTCGCGGCCAGTTGCTGTTCGACAGAGCGCGCCAGCGCCAGGTCGATGTTGTCGCCGCCCAGCAGGATGTGTTCGCCCACCGCGACGCGCTCCAGCTCCAGTTCCCCCGCCCGCTCGGTCACCGCGATCAGCGTGAAATCGGTGGTGCCGCCGCCGATGTCGATCACCAGGATGAGGTCGCCGACCGCGACGCGTTCGCGCCAGTCCGGGTGCCGCTCAATCCACGCGTAGAACGCGGCTTGCGGTTCTTCAATCAGGACCACGTCGCGGTATCCCGCCTGCTCCGCCGCGCGCTCGGTCAACTCGCGCGCCACCGCGTCGAAGGAAGCCGGAACGGTCAGGAACACTTCCTGCGCTTCGAGCGGCGCATCGGGGTTCTTGTGCGTCCAGGCGCGCCGCAGGTGCTCGAGATAGCTGCGCGACGCTTCGACCGGGGAAACCTTCCGCACGCCCTCAGGCGCGGTCACCGGAAGCAGCGCCGCCGTCCGATCGACCCCGGCGTGGCTCAGCCACGACTTCGCCGAGGCCACCAGCCGGCCCGGGTTCTCCACCCCGCGTTTCTGCGCCAGGAGCCCCACCACGTAACTCGCGCCGGCGTCCCAGGGCAGCGCCAGCGATCCGACCGGGAAATCCACCGCCCCGGGCAGGTACAGGAACGAAGGCAGCAGCGGTTCCTCGCGGACCTCGCCGGGGTTCGCCACCTGCGGGATCGGGAACAGGCTCGCGCCCGGCAACTGGTGTGGGTCCGCGACGGACGCGAGCGAAGCGAACGCCAGCGCCGAGTTCGTGGTCCCTAAGTCGATTCCAATGACATACTGTGGTTGCAAGGTCGGCTCACTCAATCTCGATTTCAGCCGGCGCGATCACGCCCAAGCCGCGCGCTGGAACCGGAAGATCCACTTTCTTCGCCACCCATCCTTTGTGCCGCAGCAGGCCACCCTGCGGCACTCCCGCGGGCACATTGCCCAGGAACTTCACCAGCGCCGGATTCTGCGCCACCGCCGTCCCGCCGAGGCTGGTGAATGTACCTTCCACCCCGTCGATTACCGGGACCAGATCGAAGTACCGCTTCAGCGAGTCGCGGCACTGATCGTGCACCGTGCGCACCGCCGCGCCGATCTGCTCATCGTCGTAGGCCGAGACGTCCTCCATGAGGAAATCCACCAGCCGCGAGTCGCGCTGCAGGAAGGACACGATCTCCACGGCGCCGTCGACGAAGTCCGCCGCCGGCGGGTCCGGCTCCTTCAGCCCAAGCGCCGCCCGCAGCTCGTCGCTCAGCGCGCCGCGAGACAGAATACAGAAGAAACAACGGAATGCCAGTGCCAGGCGCTGCAAGGGAACCCCCAATCCATTGACGATTGATGATTTTCTCATTGACGATTGAAACCCCGTGTCGCGCTAGGGTTCTTCAATCGTCAATGAAACAATCGTAATTCGTCAATCCCTAGGATACACTCCTCACGCTGGAGTCTTCCCCGCTCCTGGAGCCGCGCACCACGGCCGCCCGGCACAGCTTGTCCAACTCGCGCCGGGCGATGGACGCCCAGGTGCTCGCCGGGTCCAGCTTGAGATACGCCTTCCAGTGCCGCACCGCCCGCATCGGTTCGCCCTGGCTCTGGTAGATCAGCGCGGCGTTGTAGTGGGCATCGGCGTAGTTGGGGTTCGCCCGCAGCGCCGCTTGGTAGTGCGCCAGCGCGCGCGGCCGGTTGCCGGTCTCGTCGAACAGGTTGGCCAGGTTGAAGTGCGCCAGGGCGTAGTCCCCATCCACCTCCAACGCCTGGCGGTAACAGCGCTCCGCGTCGTCCCACTTGCGCAGGTGATAGTGGATCGTCCCCAGGTTCACCAGCGCCCCGGCCGAGTGCGGGTCCAGTTCGAGCGACTTCTCGTAGGCCTCAATGATCTCCGGAAGCGGCGCCCCGGTCTGCTCCAGATCCAGCCCCTTCTCGAACCAAGCTTCGGCCTCTCGCTGCCGCGTAGCCCGCGATGCCGGCGCCCGCTCCCCGGGGAACTCCAGCAGACTCCTCAACTCCTCGCGATCGAAATCCATCAGAAGCTGCCCCGAGACAGCTTCCATCTTCTGCCCCTCCAGCAGCACCGCGATCTTCTTGCCCTCGAGGACGATCTTCAGTTCCTTCAGGGGCTCCGCCACCCCGTCGAGTTTCTCGCGCAGCGCCCGCACCGCTTGCCGGATGCGCGCCGGCCGCACACGGTCATGCCGAAGCTTCTGCAACGAGCGCAACGCGATCAAGTCGGAAAACGCAAACTGGTCGAGGCGCGGAACCAGTTCCTGCTTCTCCCAGCTCCGCAGTTGCCGCTCCGAGACGCCCACGACCCGCAGCGCCTCTTCCCGCGAATAAGATTGCTTTGGCGGCCCCGCCAGCATTGCGGAGAATTGTACCAGAAACCGCCCAGGGCAAGTAGGCCCGGCCTTACCTGCAACTCTCTTGCACTGGGCGCGCGACATAGAAATGGAAGTCGATCACGAATCCCCAAGCAGCCTGGAAGATCTGAGCGTACCACTACGCCCTGAGCGCCAGACAGAATCGGGGGGCGGGTTTCAACCCGCGAGGGGCTTGAGCCCCGCCGCGCCGCGGGTCTGAAGCCCCGCGCGGACTCAAAGGCCGCCCTCCAAACGGCCACGGCGGCGGGAATCTCCACGCCTATGTCGCGCGCCCTCTTGCACTGGCTGCCTTGACACGCCGCCGTACCTCGTTCGATACTGGGGCTTGATGCAAGCGAATGTCATCAGACGCCGTGCGCCCGCCAGCCTCGCGGAGCTGCGCAAGGGGGAACAGGGCATCCTGGACCGCCTCGACCTGCCCGAGGACGTCTCCCGGCGGTTGATGGAGCTCGGCTTTGTCCCGGGCAGCCCGGTCGTCGCCGCCTTGAGCGCTCCCGGAGGCGACCCCCGCGTGTTCCGCGTGGACGGCTCGGAGATCGCCCTGCGGCATGACACCGCGGTGCGTCTCAAACTCCGCCCCGCTGCCTCCGCCGCCGCGAACTAGCATGAGTGGTTGCGACCAATGCGCCCTCGCTGGCGTGCTCCCGCCGGCGCCTACCGCGGACCCCGGCCGCCCGCGCCTGATAGCCATCGTCGGCCCGCCCAACTCCGGGAAATCCACTCTTTTTAACCGCCTCACCGGGCTGCGGCAAAAGGTCGCCAACTACCCCGGCGTGACGGTCGAAAAGCGGCTGGGCCGCGCGCGTCTCGAGGACGGCCACGAAGTCGCGCTGGTCGACTTGCCGGGCATCTACAGCCTCTCTCCCCGCTCCGAAGACGAGCAGGTCGCCCACGACGTCCTGGCGGGCACGATGCCGGACTTCCCCCGCCCCGACGCCGTGCTGCTGATCCTGGACTCCACCAACCTCGGCCGCCACCTCATGCTGGCCGCCCCCATCCTGGCGCTGGGGCTGCCCACCATGATCGTCCTGAACATGGCCGACGACCTCCGCAAACGCGGCGGCGAGGTCGATGCTGAGTCGCTCACCAAACAACTGGGCGCGCCCGTCGTGCTGGCCAGCGCCGCGCAGGACCAAGGGCTCGAGCCGGTCTGGAGGTTTCTCACCGAGTGCGGCGCCGCGCCCTCCCCGGTCGATCTGCCGGCGCTTCAGGACGTTCCTCGTTGCCACGCCTGGGCCGCGCGCCTCGGGCGTCACGCCGCCTATCAGCCTCCGGCGCCTCCCATCTGGACCCGGCGGCTCGACTCCATCCTCCTGCACGCGCTCTGGGGTCCGGTCATCTTCTGCCTAGTGGTCGTGGTGGTCTTCCAGTCGATCTTCTCCTGGGCGCGGCCGCTCATGAACGGCGTGCAATGGCTGATCGCCTGGTCCGGCGCGTGGGTCGGCAGCCTCGTGCCCAACACCTGGGCGCGCTCCCTGCTGGTCGATGGCGTCTGGACCGGTGTCGGCTCGGTGCTGGTGTTCCTGCCGCAGATTCTCCTGCTGTTCCTGTTCATCGGGATTCTGGAGGATTCCGGCTACCTGGCGCGGGCGGCCCTGATCGCCGACCGCACCATGGCCCGGGTGGGCCTGCAAGGCAAGTCGTTCATCCCGCTGCTTTCGGCATACGCCTGCGCGGTTCCGGCGGTGCTCGCCACGCGCACCATCGAGAACCAGCGCGACCGCATCGCCACGATTCTGGTCGCCCCCTTCATGACCTGCGCGGCCCGTCTGCCCGTCTACACCCTCATCATCGCGGCGTTCCTGCCCGAGCGCCCGGTGCTCGGCCCGCTGCTGGGCACGCGCGCCGCCGCCATGCTGGGCCTGTACGCGCTCGGATTTCTGGCCGCCTTCGCCACCGCCCGCGTGCTCAAATCCTCCATCCTGAAAAGCGAGAGAACGCCCTTCGTGCTGGAAATGCCGCCCTACCGCCGGCCCACTTTGGCCTCCCTCGGCCTGCGGTTGCTTGACCGCGCCAAGATCTTCCTGCGCCGCGCCGGCACGGTCATTCTGGCCATGGCCGTGGTGCTTTGGATCGTAGCCCACCTGCCGCTGTCAGCAGGCAAGGTTCCCCCTATCGAGCGCAGCCTGGCCGGCACGCTCGGCCGCACGGTCGAGCCGGTCATTCGCCCGCTGGGCTTCAACTGGAAGATCGGCGTCGGGCTGATCACCTCGCTGGCCGCCCGCGAAGTGATTGTCGGCACCCTGGGAACCATCTACGGGATGGAGCCGGACGCCAAGTCTCGAGGCCTTCAGGCCGCCCTGCGGAGCGACCTCACTCCGGGCGGCGCCGTGGCCTTGCTGGTCTTCTTCGCCTTCGCCATGCAATGCATGTCCACCATCGCCGTGGTGCGCCGCGAGACCGGAAGCTGGAAGTGGCCCCTGGTGCAGTTCTCGTACATGACCACGCTCGCCTGGTGCGGAGCCTTCCTCGCCAACCGAATCGTAACCGCCCTGGCCTGAAAACCAGTGACAGTACACTCAATCACCGATTTCCCGTAGCGGCATCCCCCAACGTCTGGCTACGACGAGCCTCAGCCCCGGTCCTCCAGGCCGTGCTAGAATCCGGTCTCCATCTATGCTGGAGTGGCTCCGAAAACTGGGTGCGAAGAAACTGCCGCCGCTCACGGGCGCTCCCCTGGTCCGCCGCCGGAAAACCTATTCGGCTGAAAGCGGCTACGTCTACATCTACTACTACGAGGGCAGCCGGGCGGCCGAACGCGGCTCGGAAAGGGGCGCTCAGTTCGTCTTCGCGGTTTCCTGGGACCGCAAATCCTTCTTCCCGGTCTCGGTTTTTCTGGCCGAGTCGTCCATCGCGCCCTGGGAGGACGCGCACCACGTGCTCCAGGCCGCCGAGCGCTACGCCATCGCCAAAATGGCGCTGTTCCAGGCCTTCGACGAACGCCCGGACCCCACGCGGATGAAGCTGGAAGTGCTCGTGCGGCGCGCCGACGCCGAAAGTATTCTTGAGACACTGGAGTTGGACTGATGCCCACCCGAATCGCCGCCGTGCTTCTTCTCTTCGCCAGCCTGGGGGCCGGTCAATCGCCAGTGTTCGGCGTCCTGGAGGAGTTCGACCGGATCGCCGCCCAACCGCTCTGGCCGGGCTTCGAGCCGCGCCAGATCCCGGTGGCCCTCTATGACGGCTTCAACACCTACCTGTGCCGCCACCCCGCGCCCCCCAAGGAGTTCCAGCCGCTCGAAGACCACCCGGGGATCTTTGTGTTCGCCGGGCGGCATCCTTCGATGCTGGCCAACACCTCCACCGGCATCGGCGGCATAACCACGGCGACCGTCACCCTCGACGCTGCGGGCCGGAATCAGGCCGCCATCCTGGTTCACGAGTGTTTTCACGTATTCCAGCGGCAGCGGCATCCTTCCTGGGCGCCCAATGAAGCCACCCTGTTCACTTATCCGGTCGAGGATCTCGAAGGTCTTGCGCTTTCCCGGCTGGAGCTGGAGGCCCTGCGCCGGGCGCTCGCCGGAGATGCCGCTTGCTGGACCGGCCGCGCGCTCAAGATACGGCGGCAGCGGTTCGCCCGTCTGCCTGCCGACGCCGTCGCCTACGAGCGCGGCACCGAACTGAACGAGGGGTTGGCCCAGTACGTCGAGGGGCTCGCCGCCGGGCGTAAGGAGCTGCAGTTCCGCGTTTTTGGACCCTCGGAGGTGCGCCAGCGCGGGTACCTCTCGGGCGAAGCGCTAGCCCGGCTCCTGGACCGGGCGGCGCCCGGCTGGAAGCTGAAGGTGGAGCGCTCCCTGGACGCGCTGCTGCCCGAACCTGCCGGCGCGAACTGCGATTTCACCGGCGAAGAACGGCAGGCCGCCCTCCGGGAAGCGCAGTCCGGCCTGGACGCGCTCCGGCAAAGGCGCGCGGAGCTGCGCCGCATGTTCGAGACACAGCCCGGCTGGCGCATCGTGGTCCAGGCGGCGGATGGCAAGCCGCTGCTCCTCAAGAGCTTCGACCCACTCAACGTCGAGCGTCTCTCGGAGCGGGAAATCCTCCACAAGCGCATGCTCCAACTCGGCAACGACGCCGGCTCCCTGGAGATTCTCAACCACGGCTCGATGACCACCGCGGCCGGGGCGCACCCGCTCTTCGGCGGCGTGCGGAAGTGGATCGTGACCGGGCTGGAAGCTCCGCCGGAGGTAAAGCGGACCGGCAACCGGATCTCGATCGCGACGCCCGGGGTGAAGCTCCTGTTCACCGGCGCGGAGGTCGAGAATGAACCCCAAGCTATCGTGATCCGGCTGCGCTAACATATTAGCGGCACATGTCCGCGCCGCCCACCCCGCCTTTCATCGAGCAGATGTCCCGGCGAACCTTCTCGTTCTTTCCCCCCATCCTGAACGTGGAACACAACGAGTGGCGGCTGCGCAAGACCGCTTGGTCGGAGATCCTCGTCGTAAACGCCAAGAGCGATCTCGAAGTCTGGATTCCGCGCCGGCTTCTCGGGGACGTCTCCAGCGTCGACGAGCCGGTGATGATCGTCGGCCTGAACAAGGAGCTGGAATACAAGGCGGGCGCGGTGTGGCCGCACGAACGGCGAGTGATCGAGATGCCCTCCGCGCCGCACGCCGCCGATCGCCCCCTGGACTCCGCCCCCACAGCGGCTGGCGCCCGCCCCGCCCACGCCACCCGCGGCGGAAACGGCGCCGAATCGCGCGTCGGACGCCTGGTGGCTATGGTGTTGGGGGTGGGCTTGCTGGTGTGCTGCCTGGCCGTGTTCGTCTTCCGCGTCGGACCGCTGAGAACCGTGCAGTTCACCGCCACCGACCAGGATTTCCTGACCCTCTCCCGCAACGACGACTACTTCGCGGTGGTTCGCAAGCTCGGCCCACCCGCCGAGGATCGCTGGCGCGAAAAGGGCGGCGAGCTGCAATACCGAGCCCTGGGGTACCCCCAACGCCACTATTTCGTGATTCTGCTGGGCACCGACCGCAACAACGCCCGTTACATCGGCGCGCTCGACGGCAACTGGCGCGTCATCCACTACGTCGATCTCCCCAACGGCGCCAGCACCGCTTCCATGCTTCGCGCCCTCGAGAAGTTCTGAACGCAAGAAACGTCGCCCCACCAAGTAAGAATGTACTGCCCGGAGCGCCGCGCGCCCCAGAAGTCGCTTCTTTTCAATAAATCGAAATTGGCACGGAACGTGCCTCCACACACCCTGGAAAGCGTCGTGAAGATTCCATGGTTTACTTGATCGTAAATTGGGTCTCGAGCGTTCTCAGCCTGCTCGCGGTGGCCAGCCTGGTTCCGGGGGTCCAAATCCTGGAGTTCGAGTCCGCGCTGATAGCCACCGGCGTCGTCGGACTGATCAGCGCCGGCCTGGGCTCCCTGCTAAAGAATGCCCGCGGAGCGGCCAGCCTGGTCCTCTCATCGATCTTTTTGTTGATCGTCGACACGCTGCTTTTTCGGATGTCGGCCTTGCTGGTGCCCGGCTTCTCCATGCGCGGCTTCACCCCCGCCCTAGCCGGAGCGGTCGTGCTGCTGGCACTCAACCTGGCTCTACCGCGATTTGTCCCGTTCAGGGAAGACCCGCTGGACTCCTGGTCGCGATCCTAGGGGGGCGGGCTTCAGCCCGCGTGGGACTTCAGTCCCGCAGCTCTCTCTTCGGCAGCAACGCGATCGACACACCGCTCAGGATGCCCACCGCGAACACGATGTACATCGGCACGGTGTAGCTGTGGAAGTACTCCTGAAGCAGCGAAGTGAGCACCGGGAATCCCGTCTGGCTGATGGTGTTCGCCGGCAGGATGATGGCCATCGCGCGCGGCAGCGAGTTCACTCCGAACTGCTCGGCCGCCATCAGCGGGATCAGCATGTAGTCGGCCCCCATCGCGAAGCCGAACAGAATCGCAAACACCCACGGATGTGCCGGTGGGTGCACCGCGAGCAGCAAGGGAATCGTGATGGCGGAAAGGAAGTAGCTGATCGTCATCACCCACTTCTTCGCGAACTGGTCCGAGAGTCCGCCGATCAGCAGCCGCCCCCCGATGCTCGAGAGCAGGATGGCCGCCTGGGCGAATTCCCAGGTCGAATCGAGCAGCCCCTGCGCGTTGCCCAGGTGCGGGTCCATGTTCCCCTTAAAGACGAACTTCATGAGGAAATTCACCGCCCCGATCGAGCCGATCGAGCACATGCTGCCGATCACCAGCAGCCAGAACGAATACCGGCTGGTCAGGTCCCGGAAGCTGCGCGGCTGGGCGGAAATCTCCGCGGGCGGCGTCGCGGCTCCGTCCGGATAGAGGCCCTTTTCGGCCGGCTTGTCGCGCAGCACCAGCAGCACCAGCGGCCAAGCCAGCAGAACCATGCCGCCCATGATCATGAGCGCCTTGTGGAAATCCAGCGACTCGGTGAGCGGCCGCACCAGCCTGGCGCCTAGCGACCCCACCACGCCCACCCCGACGTACAGCACCCCCATCGCCTTGCCGCGGTTCTTCCGGAACCAGTTCGAGAGGATGATCTGGTGCGGGATCGGCCCGGACAGGAAGTAACCCGTCGCGTAGATGACCCAGATTCCCCAGTAGGCCCAAATGCTCCGACCCATGTTTCCCCAACACAGGAAGGCGATCGCGGTCAGCGCGGTGCCCGCCAGAATCAGTTTGCGGGGGCTGAAGCGCGGAATCAGGACCGGGCCTACCCAGAGGGTCAGCAGCGTGGCATAGAAGAACCCGCGCGTGATGTCCACGCGCCGCCATTGATAGGCCGCCTCAAAGTAGTCGTAGAAAAACGGAATGTTGTAGTAGGGCAGCCCGACCGAAAGGCCGAAGGTGACGAAGGCCGCGGCCACCACCCACCAGCCGTAGAACACCCTTGTCGGTGAAGGCAACCCCTACTTATATCATGTAGGGCGGACTTCAGTCCGCGCGGGACTTTCAGTCCCGCCAGCTACAGGCTGCGCAGGTGGAATCCGCCGTCGACATTGAGCACCTGGCCGGTCGAGTAATCGAGCAAACCGTCGGCGATGGCCCGCACCGCCAGCGCCACGTCCCTGGCCTCACCCATCCGCCCCTGCGGCAGCAGCCCGCCCGCGATCCGCTCCTCGTAGATCTTCTCCACCGCCGCGATCATGTCGGTCCGCACGACCCCCGGGCGGATCTCGAACACTTTCACGCCGCAGGCGGCCAGCCGCGTCGCCCACAGCGCCGCCGCCATGCTCAGACCCGCCTTCGAAATGCAATACTCGCCCCGGTTCACCGAAGCCGTGTATGCGGAAATCGAAGAGACGAAAACGATGCGGCCCGCGCCTTGCTCCGCCATCCAGCGCGCCGCCAGTTGCGTGAGGAAATACGGGCCTTTCAGGTTGACTGAGATCAGCTCGTCGAAGCTCTCTTCGGTGGCCTCGAGGATGTCGCGGCGCACGCGCGGCGCCATGCCCGCGTTGTTGACCAGCAGGTCGAGGCGTCCGAAGCGCTCGCGCGCAAATCCGATCAGGCCTTCCCGGTCCGCGCCCGAGCTCACGTCGCACTGGAGAATCTCGCAGCCGGTCTCGGCGCGTAGGGATTCGGCCGCGTCGCGCCGCCCCCGGTATGTTCCGATCACCGAATGCGTGCGCGCCAACTCCAGCGCGACTCCACGGCCGATACCGCGGCTGGCGCCGGTGACGATGGCCACCGGTTTCATGGCTTGCCTTCTGCGAGCGCCGCGTCGATGGCCTTCGAAATCTCCTCGAATGTGATGGTCTCGACGAACGCCACACCATTTACGAACGCCGTGGGCGTGTGCGCCACCCCGCGCGCCACGCCCTCCTGGAAATCCTTCTCGACAGCCGCCGCGTACCGCGGGTCGTCCAGCGCCGCGACCGCCGCCGCCGGATCGGCCCCGTTGCTCTTGGCGAATTCCGTCAGACGCTCGTTGAAATTGGCCGCCGTGGTTTCCTGGATGTTCGCCAGCGAGTGTCTGCGATACTTCACCGCCAGCTCGGCGCTGGTCTCCTGGAAGAAACGCGCCGCAATGGCCGCCTTTCGCGCCCAGGCGTGCTTGGCCAGCGGGAAATCGCGATGCTCGAAGGCCACCTTCCCCCCGTACTTGGGCAGCAGCTTCTCGTCGAGCATCTTCCGGAAGTCGGCGCAATCCGGGCACTGCAAGTCCTCGTAGACGATCACCCGCGCCGCGCTCGAAGCGTTCCCCTCGACCAGCCGCTGTGCCGCCCCGAGCGTAAACGCGGGAGCGAGCATGGCCAGAAGAAGAGAGGTATTCACGATTGCATCTCACCCTACCCGCTCACGCGCGCTCCGCCGCAATTCCAGCAGCGCCCCGACGATCTCCTTGCCGCGCTCGAGCGCCCGCTCGTAGATCTCGCGCCGTTCCCGGCGCGTGAGTTCGCGGCCGATGCGGTAGAACTGTTCCAGTCCCACCCCCACCGTGTACGTGCCGGCGAACGCGATGGCCGCCTTGGGGATCAGGCCGCCGCCGAAGGGGATCTTGCCCACCAGTTCCCGCGCCAGAGCGCGCCACCCCACCGCGCCGCCCACAATGGCGGCAATCTGCGCCCGCTGCTCCCGGTAGCCCACTGCCTGGTCGCTCGCCGCCGCGATCAAGAACGCCATCCGCACCTGGTTCATGGTGAGGAACGCGGTGTCGGAGGCGAACTCCCCCACCGCCCACGGAAGCTCCGCCAGGCTGGGGATCACGTCCGGCAGGGCCGTGAGCAAGGAGAAGCCCGCATTCTCGATGGCGATTCTTCGAATGATCTTCGCGATCGCCGGTCTGCGGAAAGGGTCGAGATGGCGCGCCAGCGACAGCTCCAGATCGTCGCGGGACGCCAGAACTTCGCGCACCGTGCGCCTCAAGTCCGACGAGTAGAAGCGGAACGCCCCCGGCGGACAGAGCAGCTCCTCATCGCAGAGCAGGAGATCGAATTGCTCGAACGCGCCGGGTCCGTCCGCGCGATCCAGCACTCGCGCCAGTTCCAGACGCCGCGCGTGTGAGGCGCCCGGCGGCGCCAGCGCGTTCGCCATTTCGGCGTAGCGCTCGTGGCTGGAGGCGATCAGCCCGACCGCGAGCGGCCGCTCGGCGCGCTCGCGCACCTCCCGCGGCTTCAGGTTCCGAAAGGCAGTCCGGATCCCTCCGTAGATCTCCGTGGCCATATGTCGCCCTCACAATGGACGCTGGGCCCCTGGAATCCGAAACATCACGCTAGGCCCCTGTCGCCATTCTACTCCCAGACCGATCCGCTCCACATCGATGGCCGGCGAGAAGTAACGAAGAATAACCTCGGTCTTCGGGTGGAAGGCCAGCGACGGCGCGATCAGCAGCAGGCGCGGCCACTCGCGGCTCAGCGCGGCGCCCGGGAAGTATCCGCGCTCGCCGAATTCGCCGCGCTCCAGGTGCCACAACACCCGCATCCAGTAGTCCAGCGCCTGAAGCGGCAGGTGGATGTCTTCGGAGGCTTTCAACTCCAGCACGGCCAGCCGTCCGGAGCGGTCCACCGCCAGCAGATCCAGGACGCCGCGTTCTCCCCCCGCGATCGCCGGGACCTGGTCGTATACCGGCTCGGGCATCAGCGCGGCGTCGAGTTGCTCGATGTGCGCCCGCACTTCGGACTCCAGCCAGGCTTCGGGGTGCGAACGGTACAAAGGGTTCTCGCGATCCGCCGCCGTGGGCGCGCGCAGCCGCGCGAGTTCCCTGGCCAGTTGTTCGATTTCCTCCAGGTTCGACTCCCGCGCCGCCGCCTTGCACTCCATCCCGAACAGCAGCTCGCCGCGGGTAACGCGCGCGAACTCCAGACCCCGTACGCGCAGACTCAGCGTGCCGTCCGCCCGATCCAGCGCCTGGACGTGCGGCAAACGGCCGAGCCGCTCCGCCCACGCTGCAACGTGTGGTGCGGTGGCGCAACGAATCGTTGAACAGGCATCCAGCCGCGTGTCGAGGTTGCCGTAGTCGCGCGGCTCCAACCGCTCCTCGTACCCATCCTCCGAGTAGACGAACACCTGAAGGCGCACTGCCTCGGGATTCAGAAACCGCAGCCGGTGGCAGGCGGGCCGCGCTTCCCGCTCGGGCAGGAACACCGCCAGGCTCTCGATGCTCAGCCGCCGTTCCCGGCGCCGCAGGTAGTCCATCCAGATCAGCGCGAAGCTCAGCGAGGCCGCGGCGGAACCGGGCTCGGAACTCGCGGCCAGCGCGGCGACGCCTGTCGCCCCTTTGCTGAGCAGCGCGCGCGGGTGGGCCGGCGACAGGCTCTCTTCCAGGTTGGCCTCGGTGCTCAGTTCCGCGATCTTCCAATCTGGGAACTGCCGCGAGAGCGATCGCCGGAACTGTTCCCGGAACACCAGGCGCGCGCTCCGGCGCTCGGTCTCCGGCCGCCTTCGCGCTCCGTCCAGCAGGTAGATCGAGCCCTGGCGCTTGCCAAACCGCTCGACCCTCAGCTCGAGCTGCCCGCTTTTCTCCCCCGCCAGGCCGACGATCCGCCGGGCCAGATTGCGCCGTTCATCCCACACCTGAATGGTGAGCCGGCCGTTGCGCCACTCCAGCGCGTAGCTGCCCGGGCGCAGGGCGAATTCGTCCTCCCCGGGTTCGAGCAGGGTCGGCGCCCGCCCGCGTTCGAGGAAGCGCACAATGGCCCCATGGGCTCCGGCCGGGTCGTTCGGAGCGGACATTCATAAGCAAGGTGCCGGGGCTCCCGCGGGTTTCTCAAGCAGCCCAATCCGGCACGAATTTCAGGTACTGAAACCATAGTTCTAGTACTTAATGCCCCTATCACCCTATATTTCCCCTAGGGTTAGAGAACATCTGTCGATATACTCGACCCTGAGGTGAATATGCAAGTTCGCAAGCAGAACCCGAACCGCTGGTACCTGGTGATGGTGTTTTGCATTCTCCTGTCGTTCTGTGTTTTCTTGATCGGACCTCGCGCCGGCTACGCCGTGGAAGACGCCCATGCCCTCGGGATCATCATCGGGTTGTGGGCTCCCACGCTTGCGGTTCTGGGTGTGCGCGCGGAGCTGCTGCAGAAGAACGATTAGTTCTCACTCTCGGCAATAGGGGCGGGCCACAAGGCCGCCCCGTGCAGGATTGGTGCCCGCACCTACGGCTGGTCTAAGCTGTAGCTATGTGCCGATCTGCAATGCTGCTGTTCCTGGGCCTGTGCGCCTCCGCGGCGGAGGTGCGCACGCTCACTCTGCGCGAGGCGGTTGACCTGGCGCTCACCCAGAACCCGGACGTTCTGCTGGCGCGACTGGACCAGCAGAAGGCCGAGGAAGCGGTGCGCCTGGCGCGCGACCCGTTCATCCCCAAGGTCGTGGTGGGCAGCGGCTTGGCTTACAGTAGCGGGTTCCCCATGAGCATCGAGGGGGCGACCCCCTCGATCATGCAGGCGCGCGCCATCGCCTATGTCTTCAACCGCCCCCAAAGCTATCGTGTAGCCGCAGCCAAGGAGAACCGCCGGGGTGCGGCCCTGGATACCGCCGCCAGGCAGGACGAAATCGTCTACCGCACCGCGGAGTTGTTCCTGGACGCACAGAAGACCTCCCGAATGGCGGAGGCCGCCCGCTCCGAGGTGAAATCGCTGGAGGGCGTGCTGGAGTCGGTGCGCGCCCGTGTGGCCGAGGGCCGGGAACTGCCCATCGAATCGCGCAAGGCCGAGCTCAACCTGGCACGGGCGCGTTACCGCTCCCAAACGCTGGACTACAACCTGCGCGCGGCGCGGAGTGCGTTGGGCGCCGTCCTGGGGATGGACCCGGCTGAGCCGCCCCGGCCGGTAGACGCGGAGTCCCCCGCGCCCCCCTTGCCGGAGTCCGCCGACGCGGCCGTCAAGAGCGCCCTGGCCAACAGCAAAGAACTGCGGGCGCTTCAATCCAAGCTGCTGGCCAAGGGCCTCGACATCCGGGCCCAGCGCGCCGGCCGGCTTCCCACCTTCGACCTGGTGGCCCAGTATGGTCTGCTGGCGGAGTTTAACCACTACGCGGACTTCTTCCGCAAGTTCCAGCGCAACAATGTGCAGCTCGGCATTTCCTTCCAGGTGCCGGTGTTCAGCGGGCCGGGGATCTCCGCCGCCAGCGCCCAGGCTGAGGCCGAGGCGGCGCAATTGAGGATTCAGTTCCAGAGTGCCCGCCGCCGCATCGAGGACGGCACGCGCCAGGCCTGCGACGACATCCGGCAGGCCGAGGCCGCCCGGGACCTCGCCCGGCTGGATCTGGACGTGGCGCGCGAGCAGGTCTCGGTGCTGCTGGCGCAGATGCAGGAGGGCCGGGCTTCCTTCCGCCAGGTCGAGGAGGCGCGCACCGCGGAGACCGACAAATGGATCGCCTTCTACGATACCGGCGCCAATCTGGAGAAGGCGCGGCTCAGCCTGCTGAGGCAGACCGGGGAGCTCCTGGCGGCCCTGCGCTAGGGGCTGTAGCTAGGCTCAATACTGGTACTCGGCGGGCTTGATGCCCCGGGCGCGCAGATAGACCACACACTGCCCCCGGTGATGCGTGGTGTGGTCCGCCGCCAGCAGCAGGGTCTCGATGTTCTGGTCGGCCTGATCGTGCGTCAGATTCCCAACCGTCCGGATCGCGTCGTCGAACGATTCGGTGAGCGCCTGGATCACCCGCGCCTTGTCGAGCGTCACGGGCTTTTTCACCGGCGGCTTGATCCCCGTGATCTTGGAGAAGAAGTACTCGTTCATGCCAACGATGTGCAGCAGTTGCTCCTTGAACGTCATCTGGTCCGGATTGGGCTTGAAGTTATACTCGGCTTCCGGCATCTGCTGGGCGATGGCCAGGGTGTAAGCCTTGGAGGTCTTCCAGTGCTGCAGCAGCTTGGGAACGATGTTGTCGCCGGCGAGCGCCGGAACGGTCAGCATCGCGAGGACGAAAAATAGTCTCTTCATGGCGGTGGCTCCACGGTATCGAACCTCCTAGTATGCCCGAAATGGCGGGCGCCCGGTCGCCGCCGCCCGCCGAAGGCCGCGCCCCCCCGCCGGAAGCATTGCCAACCCGGACCGTTTTATGGTGAAGTAAGTATCAATCATGAGGAACGCGCTAAAGTTGTGCGGACATGCGCTGGTTGCGCTTTCGATCCTGACGGGTGTTTCGTGCAGCCGGGACCCCAACGTCGTCAAGGTGAAGTACCTTGAGAACGGCAACCGGTACTTTGAGAAGGGCAAGTACAAAGAAGCCTCCATCATGTACCGGAACGCCTTGAAGAAGGACCTCAAGTACAGCGAGGCCTACTACCGCGTCGCGCTCACCGAGATGAGAATGGGGCGCGTGTTGGAGGCTTCGCGCGACCTCCGCCGCGCCATCGATACCGACCCGAAGCGCGAGGACGCCCGGATCGGTCTCGGAGAACTCTACCTGGTTTCCTACCTCTCCCACGGCCGCGATTACCAAAACCTGACTCCGCTCATCCAGACGCTCTCGGACGAGTTGCTGAAACTGAATCCCAAGTCCGCTCCGGGTCTGCGGCTGCGGGGATACCTCGAGCTGACCGGCGGCCGGCTCAAAGAGGCGATCGCAACGTTCCGGCAGGCGAACGACCTGACTCCTTTCAAGCCGGATATCGTGCTCCCTCTCGCGCAGGCGCTGTTTTCCGACGGCCAGACCGCCGATGCGGAGAAGCTCTCCAGAGCGCTGATCGACAAGCAGAAGACCTTCGGTCCCATCTACGACCTGCTGTACGTGCAGGCGATGCGAGCGAAGCGGCCGGCGGATGCCGAGAGCATCCTCCAACTGAAGATCGCCAACAACCCCACTTCGACCGACTTCCGGCTCCAGCTCGCGCGCCACTACTACATCGGGCAGCGCAGCGCCGAGATGCGCGCCGTGCTGGAGAAGGTGGGCTCGAAGGACTTTGTCGACGGACGCCTCAAGGTGGGGATTTTCTACCGGGGAATCCGCGATTTCGACAACGCCCTGCGCCAGTACCAGGAAGGCGCGCGGGAGGATTCGGCGCGCAAGGCAGTCTACCAGAAGGCCATGGCCGAGTTGCTGGTGGTTCAGCAGAAGAAGCAGGAAGCGGTCAAGATCCTGGAAGCGGTGCTGAAGGATAATCCCAACGACGATCAGGCGCAGGCGATGCGGGCCTCGCTGCTGGTCGAGACGGGCGACCCCAAGGAGGTCCAGCTCGCGGTCAACGATTTGCAGGCGGTGGTCAGCCGCAAACCGACCAACGCCGTCCTGCGGTTCAACCTGGGACGGGCGCAGCTCGCACTCGGCCAGGTCGAGCAGGCCAGAACCCAATTCCAGGAGGCGGCGAGACTCCAGAGAGACTACATTCAGCCCCGCCTCGCGCTGGCCCAACTGTATTACTTCTACAAGCGCGACTGGGGCCAGGCGATGCAGTACGCCAATGAGGTGCTGCAACTGGAACCCGGCAACCTGCCCGCCCGGCTGGTTCGCTCCAGCGCGCTGGCGGCCGTGGGGAATCGCGAACAGGCCCGCGGGGACCTCGATGAGACCATCAAGGCCTACCCCAACTCGGGAGAGGCCCGCATCCAGCTCGCTATGCTGGACCTGGCCGAGAAGCGCTATAAGGAGGCGGAAGCCGCGTTCGGCAAACTCTACCGGGAAAACCCCGACGACCTCCGCGGATTGATGGGACTCACCGAGACCTACGCTGCCCAGCAGCAGTTCCCGAAGGCGATTCAACTGCTGCAACAGGAGGCCGCGAAGCACCCCCAACGCCTGGAGCTGAGTCTGGCCCTGGGCAACCTGGCGTACCGCTCCGGGAACTACGACCTGGCCATCGAGCACTATCGGGCGCTGATCAAGAGCCGCCCCAACGCCGGCGACATGTACGTCCGGTTGGGCGAGGTGTATCGAAAGAAGGGCGACTTCAATTCGGCTATCGAGGCCTTCCGCAAGGCCAAGGAGTTGCGGCCGAACGATCCGGTCCCGCCGCTTCATCTTGCGGTTCTGCTCGATGCGCAAGGGCAACACGAGCAGGCGCGCCCGATCTACGAGCAGATCCTGAAGCTCGATCCGGACCACCCGCTGGCTCTCAACAACCTGGCCTACATGATGGCGCAGGACGGACAGAATCTCGACCAGGCGCTGTCCATGGCCCAACGCGCTAAGCAGAAGCTCCCCGACAACCCCGACGTCTCCGATACCCTGGGCTGGATCTACATCAAGAAGAATCTCAGCGACAACGCCATCCAGATCTATCGCGACCTGATCGCCAAGCAGCCCGAGCGATCGACGTTCCGCTATCACTTGGGCATGGCGCTCTATCAAAAGGGCGACCGGGTTCAGGCCAGGAAGGAGCTCCAGATTGCCTTGCAGAAGAAGCCCTCTAAGGAAGAGGAAGCCCAGATCCGGGAGCTGATAGGTAAGCTGGGGTGAACGGCGCCGCCGCTTCGCCCGCCGGTGCGCGGTCCTGGCCCTACGTCGGCCCGTTCGCCGCGCTCATGCTCATCCTGGGCCTCGGCGGGGTGCTCCCCGGTGGCGCGACGTGGGGCTATCCGCTACGCACCATCGTCTCGTTCGGCGTGCTATTGTGGTGCTCTCGCGGAGTGGTCCGCCTCCGCCCCTCCCGCGCCATCCCGAGTGTCCTGGTGGGCGTCGCGGTGTTCGTCATCTGGATCGGACCGGACCTGCTGTGGCCGGGTTACCACGACCATTGGATGTTCCGCCACGCCCTGCTCGGCGGGGGCGCCGGCGCTCCCTCTCCCGCGGACCGGACCGCCTTGTGGTTCGTGCTGTTCCGCCTTGGGGGATCGGTATTGCTGGTGCCTGTCGTCGAGGAGCTGTTCTGGCGCGCCTGGCTGATGCGCTGGCTGATCGCGCACCAGTTCGACCAGGTCCCGCTGGGAACCTATGCGAGACAGGCCTTCTGGATCACGGCGCTGCTGTTCGCCTCCGAGCACGGCGCATATTGGGACGTGGGGCTGGCCGCCGGCATCGTCTACAACTGGTGGATGGTGCGCACCAAAAGCCTGGCCGATTGCATCCTGGCCCACGCCGTCACCAACGCCAGCCTGGCCGCTTACGTGCTCCTCGCGGGCCAATGGCAGTACTGGCTGTAGGGTGGGGCAGGCGGTTTCGCCTGCCACCAGGCTACTACTTGACTTCGCACGCGCCGGCGGAGGGCTTGCAGCGGTAAACCTGCGGGGTGATTCCGAAACGCGCCTGGTAGGAATCGCGGATCGCGCCTTCGAATGCCGCCACCGCTTCCGGAGCCACCAGGTTCACGGTGCAGCCGCCGAAGCCGCCGCCGGTCATGCGCGCTCCGAATACTCCGGGAACGCTCAGCGCCGTGTCCACCAGGAAGTCCAGCTCCTCGCAACTGACTTCGTAGTCGTGCTGCAGGCTGCGGTGCGAAGCCACGAACAATTCGCCCATGGCCTTCAGGTCGCCGCGATTCGAGGCGGCCATGAAGTCTTCCACCCGCGCGTCCTCGGTCACCACGTGGCGGGCCCGTTTGCGAGCCACCGGTTCGATGCGTTCGGCGGCCGCTTCGAACATCGCCACGTCCACGTCGCGCAGGCTGGCCACCGAGCCGATGGCCGCCACCGCCTCCGCGCACTCGCGCACGCGGTTGCGATAGGCCGACTGGCCGAGCTCGTGCTTCACCATGGTGTTCACCGCGAGGATCTCGACTCCCTCCGGCAAGTGCACCATCTCGTGCCCCAGGCTGCGGCAATCGATCTTGACGGCGGCGCGCTCGCGGCCGAACACCGAGATGTATTGGTCCATGATGCCGCAGGGCATGCCCACGAACTCGTTCTCGGCGCGGCGGCAAAGCTTCACCAGCTCGATCTTCTCCAAAGGACGGCCCGCCAGCAGCGCCAGCGCGGTCGAGGTCTCGAGCGCGGCCGAGGAGCTGAGGCCGGAGCCCACCGGCACGGTGCTCCGGATGAGCAGGTTCGCCGGCGCGACATCGAAGCCCAGGCGCACCACTTGCTGGGCCACGCCGGCCACGTAATCGCCCCAGTCGTGCGCCGGCTGGAGCGCCGCGAGATCCGCCACCGCCCATTCGCGCGACTGATCGAGGTCTTCCGAGCGGACGCGCAGCTTGCCGTCCGCGTTCGGCGCCGTGGCGATGAAGCAGGCCATGTCCAGCGCCATGGGGAGCACAAACCCGAGGTTGTAGTCGGTGTGTTCTCCGATGAGGTTGACCCGCCCCGGCCCTCGAAACACCCGCAGCCCGGGCGCCGGCCCGTAGACGCGCGAGAAGGTCTCCCTCACGCGCGTTTCCTCCAGGCCAGCAGCAGCAGGATGATGCCGAAGACCCCCATCGAGATGCCGCTATAGAGGTTCACGTTGATGTCCGAGGCCAATTCCGCCCGGATTCCTGGAAACAGGAGGCCGTAAGCGCACAGAATGATTCCCAGTCCGGTGAAGAACAATCCCGCAGGCAATCTTAGATCCCACATATGCGTGTTTACCAGAGCCAAATGTTAATCGCGATGCACACCACCGCCGCCACCACCGCCAGGGGCACGGGCCGCTTATGCCAGGGCTCGTCGCCGGTCTTCGGCATATCCGTGGCGCCCCACACCAGGCCCTTCAAATCGGCCGCGGGCTTGGCTTTGCCGACCACGCTCAGCAGCACGGTCACCACGAAGCAGACACCAAAGGACACCATGGCGATCCAGAAGTTCTGGGCCATGGTGGAGCGAAACGTGTGCAGGTTCCCCAGCCAGCCGCCCTTGTCTTCGGCCACCGTAAGGGAGAGGGTCAGCAGGCCCGCCGTGGTCCCCGACACCAGGCCGGAGAACGCCCCCAGGCCCGTGGCGCGCATCCAGAACATGCCCAGCAGGAAGGTGGCGAACAACGGAGCGTTCACCACTCCGAAGACCAGTTGGAGCAGGTCCATGATGTTCTTGTAGAACTGCGCCACGTAGGCCGCGGCCACCGACAGCAGCGTTCCGACGACGGTGGAAATGCGCCCCACCATCAGGTAGTGCGAGTCCGGCGCGCCCTTGCGGATGTGGCCCTGGTAGANNGCCATGCCCGACATGAACGACGCCATCAGGGCGGTAATGCCCACGCCCAACAATCCCGCGGGATAGAACTTGCCCATCAGCGAGATCATGACCATGTCGGCGTCCAGCTTGCCGTCCAGCATCGGCAGCGAGTACCCGGATCCCGCCATGCGGGACAGCGCCAGGGCGGCGATGCCGGGCAGAATGACGATCAGCGGCATGAACATCTTGGGGAATGCGGCGATGATGGGCGTGCGGCGCGCCGAAGACATCGAGTCCGCGGCCATGGCCCGCTGCACCACCAGGAAGTTCGTGCACCAGTNNACCAGTAACCGAAGGAGAGCACAAACCCCAGCCCGACCACCACGCTGAACATATCCGAACCCATGGGGTTATCCGCGGCGTTTCCCATGTACTGCCAGGCGTGGGTCCACTTGGGTTCCAGGCGCTGCTGGATCCCGCCCCAGCCTCCCGCCTTGATCACCGCCAGGATCGCCAGTGGGGCGAAGCCCAGCACGATGAGGAAGAACTGAAGCACCTCGTTGTAGATGGCGCTGGTCAGGCCGCCCAGAGAGGTGTAGACCAGCACGATCGCGGCGGCGAAAAGCACCGAGGCCAGAAAGTTCCAACCCAGCACCAGTTGGAGGAGTTTCCCCAGCACATACATCGAGACGCCCGAGGAAAAGATGGTCATCACCGCGAAACTGACCGCGTTGAAGGTCCGGGTCTTCTCGTCGAACCGCAGCTTCAGGTACTCGGGAACCGAGCGCGCGCGGCTGCCGTAATAGAACGGCATCATGAACAGGCCGACAAACAGCATGGCGGGGATCGCGCCCAGCCAGTAGAAATGGGCCTGCATGACGCCGTACTTGGCGCCCGAGCCGCACATCCCGATCACTTCCTGGGCGCCCAGGTTGGTGGCAATGAAAGCCAGGCTGGTGATCCAGACCGGCAGGGAGCGGCCAGAGGTCAGGAAGTCCGAGCTGGTGGTGACCTTCTTCTTAAGGAGCCAGCCGATCCCAAGGACAAATGCGAAGTACAGCGCGAGTACAAGATAGTCTACGGTTGCGAGTGTCAACTGAGAAAACCTCGATTTGGGAGTCTAGCACAGTGAGGCGGGCCGCCGCTGAGGGGCCGCGCGGCGGCATAATCGGAGCATGCGAACCCGCTTGCTTTCCGCTCTTGTCAGCCTGGCCCTGGCTTCCGGGGCGTGGGCTCAGAGACTCGCCCATACCTTCTCGATCGTGGCGCGCGACCCGGCCACCGGCGAGCTGGGCGTGGCCGTCCAGTCGCACTGGTTCTCGGTGGGAACGGACGTGGTGTGGGCCGAGGCCGGCGTGGGCGCCGTGGCCACGCAGTCGTTCGTCGAAACCAGTTACGGCCCGCTGGGCCTGGACCTGATGCGCGGCGGCAAGACCGCGCCCGAGGCGCTGGCCGCCCTGCTGGCCTCCGACGAGAACCGGCAGGTGCGCCAGGTGGCCATGATCGACGCGCAAGGCCGTGTGGCGGCGCATACGGGGACGAAGTGCATCGCCGCGGCCGGGCACAGCGTGGGCAAGAACTACTCGGTGCAGGCCAACCTGATGGAGAAGGCCACCGTCTGGCCGGCCATGGCGCACGCCTTCGAGGCCGCCCAAGGCGACCTGACGGAGCGGCTGCTGGCGGCGCTCGAGGCGGCCCAGGGCGAGGGCGGCGACATCCGCGGGCGGCAGTCCGCCGCCATCCTGGTGGTGAAAGGGAAATCGACCGGGCGGCCGTGGGCGGACCGGGTGGTCGATCTGCGCGTCGAGGATCATCCGGACCCCATCGCCGAGTTGAAACGGCTGGTAAGCGTGCGCCGGGCCTACGACCACATGGACGCGGGCGACGCCTGCGCCACCAGGAAGGACTGGGATTGCGCGGCGCGCGAATACGGAGCCGCCGAGCGCATGCAGCCGGACAACATGGAGGTGGTCTTCTGGCACGCCGTCACGCTGGTGACCGGCAAGCGGGTCGAGGAAGCGCTGCCGCTCTTTAAGAAGGTGTTCGCGCGCGAGCCGAAATGGGCCGAGCTGGTGACGCGCCTGCCGGCCGCCGGCCTGCTCCCCGCCGATGAGAACCTGATCCGGCGGATCACCGGACGGTAACACGGGTCACCGCCAGCCCCAGATCCCGGCCGTCGCCGGGGGGACGAACCACGTTGGCGACTTCGAGCGTGATGCGCAGGTCGCCTTCGCCAGCCAGCGCGGCGGGGAGGGGGAACTCGACGGCGAAGGGCGCGTCGGCCTGGCGCAACTCCGTCTCGCCGACGGGGGCGCCCTCGACGCCGACCTTCAGCCGCACCGGCCCCCTCGCAACCAGGAACGCAGGCACGTAGCCCGCGATGCCCAGCGCAGCAGGGGCCGCGCGCGGCTGGGGAATGGTGAGCGAGGCGCGCTTCCCCATCCAGCGGTGCGTGCCCTCGGGCTGATACCAGCCCTCTCCCAGGCGCGGTGTGGCCGATTCGCCGCCGACGCTCAGGACCTCCGCATTTGCGGCGGCGACGGCGGGGAGCCGGGCGGCGGAGACCTGGTTGGTACGTACGTCGTAGATTACCGCGTCCTGCACTGGCGGCTTGTATTTGTGAGTGAGGTCGCCAAGCTCGGGGCGAGTGCTCCAATAATCCGGCGTATCGGGCGTGAGGTACACCGCGCCGCCACCGAGCAGGCGGAAGGGATCGTCGAAGACGCCACTCCAGAAGAGCTGCCGGTCCACTCCGGAAAGCAGGATGGTCTTGCCCGGATGGCCGGCCTGCACGCGAGCGACGCCCTGGACCAGCGCCTTCGCGTGGCTACCCTGATCGTGGTGCCAGCGCGTTCCCAGCCAGTCGGGGATGGCCGAGGTCACTGCGTAGGTGGCCAGCAGGCAGGCCGCCAGGACCGTCCAAACCTTGCCCGCGCGCCAGCACCACAGGGCGGCGCAGCTTCCCAGGATCGCCAACCCGATCGAGCCGAGCAGCGGGTAGTATTCGATGATGTGGTCCGGCAGGGCGATCACGGGCGCGAGCCAGAGCGCGTACCAGACCAGCAGGGCCAGGGGCAGGAACTCGCGCCGCCGCGCCTGCACCGCGGCGAACGCCAGGATCGGGATGGTGAGCGCGACCGTGAGCCAGGCCGCCAGTGGCGCGCTCATCTGCTCGAACCACTCGAGCTGGCCCGGGCCGAGCGACCAGCTCCAGTAAGTCCAGAAGGTCGAGAGGATGCGCGCATCCCAATGCGTGGCGTAGGGGCCGGCGGCCGGATGCTTCAACACCAGCAGGTGCAGCGCGGCGAAGGCGATGGAGGGCAGGAACAGGGCGAGCACGGATCGCGGCAGCTTGCGGTAGCGAACCAGCGCCAACATTGCGGCCGCGACGGGATAGACGACCATGAACTCGGAGGCTCCGAACCCGAAGATCAGAGCGATCCACGCGGCGGCGTAGTACCGGCGGCGGCCGGTATCCAGGTACTCGAACAATAGCCAGAGCGCGGCGAGGACGAAGAACGCACACAGCACCTGGTAACAGACGGAGGACCAACTAAGGGGCGTGGCGAGGGCGGTGTTGAGGGTCCAGAGTATGGCGGCGCAGATGCCGGCGGCGTGCGATCCGGTAAGCCGGCGAGCGAGAGAGACGAGCAGAAGCAGGCTGGCGATTTGGGTGGCCAACACCGCGAGGTGGAAGGGCAGGGCGTGCAGGCCGAAAAGGCTGTAAGAGAGCACGAAGGGCAGGCGGTCGCCGAGCACCCGGACGGTGCCTTGGACCTTTGGGGCGAAGAGCGCCTGCATGAGCGGCGTTCCGTGGCTCACCTGCCAGCCGAGGCCGAGCCAGCCGAAATCGTCCTGGTGGAACCAGGCCGTGAGCCCGGGCCAGTAGAGAGCCAGGCACACGGCCACGGGGAGCAGCGACCAGAGTGCGCGCCGCTTCATTCCGGTTTGGCCTGGAACAGAAGTGAGGCGAACTGGGCGAGATTGCGGCGCCAGACCATCCAGGTGTGCGCTCCCGCGGTCTCGGTAAAGGCGTGCCGGACCTCCTTGGCCTTCAGCCACTCGTCGAGCTTGCGGTTAACGCCGATGAGACCGTCGTCCTTGCCGCAGGCGATCCAGAGCAGGCGCAGTTGCGAGTTGGCCTTCGCGTCGAGCGCGGGGTAGGCGGCATTGAAGTCCTCGTTGAGTCCGCCGGAGCTGAAGGCGCCGATCCAGGCGAAACGGTCGAGGGCATTGAGGCCGACAAAGAGAGACTCGGCTCCGCCCATGGACAGCCCGGCGATGGCGCGGGAGTTGCGGTCCTTCGCGACCCGGTAGGCGTTTTCGACTTGCGGGATGACCTCGGTGAGCAGGGCGTCGCGGTAGCGGTCGTAGTTCCGCTGGCGTAGGTCCGGGGCGTTGATGCCCCTCCTGCCGTTGGAGAGAATCTCCGGCGCGCCGTATCCGAGGGTCATCACGATGAGCATGGGTTTGGCTTTGCTTTGCGCGATGAGGTTGTCGAGGATGACGTGCGCGCGTCCCACGGCGGTCCAGCCGCTGGCGTCGTCGCTGTAGCCGTGCAGGAGATAGAGGACCGGGTAGGGCGGGGTGGCATTGGGGTTGTAGCCGGGCGGCGTGTAGACGTAGAAGTCGCGCTGGTCGCCCACCACGCCGGACTTGTAGAAATGCCGGTGCAGGATACCGTGCGGGACGTCGCCGGCCTCCCAGGGCCCAGCGCCGGGCACATGCACCACGCTCTGGGTGTTGAGCAGGTTGGGCTTCAGGAGCGGATTGGAGGGGTCGATGAGGGGGGTGCCGTCCACCACGAAGGTGTACCCGTAGAGATCGGGCTCGAGCGCATCGGTGGTGAGGCTCCAGACGCCGCGCTCGTCCTGCTGCATGGGCGCCCGCTTGGCGCCCTCACGGTCGAGCAGGACCACCTTGGCGTTGAGCGCGCGGAAGCGGAAGGTGACGCTTTGGTCCGAGTGCACCTCCGGGGATTTCAGCAGCGGCTGCGCCAAACCGGGGAGCGCGGCGGCCGCGAGGAACAGGGGAATTGTGCGGGTCATGGCACTTGCCATTGTTTCAGGATTTGGCGCTGGCCGCACGGTGCTGGCCGCGTTTGTCGGTTTTTCACAGGCGATCATATTGCTGGGCCGGGACTTGCCGGGTCTCGTCCCATTTCTGGGACTAGGTTCGTTTGGCATTCGCACGAGGCGAGCCGCCGCCCCGCTTATCGAAGGCCGGGCGCTGCGGCGGGGGCCTCGATTTGTCGCTGGGAAAGCACAATACGCCTCGGCTCCAGGGTAAGCCCGCGCGGGGCGGATGTAGAGGGCGCCAGTGCCGACGACTACGTGTTCGACGAGCGGGGCGAACCGCTCGATGATCAGGAGTTGCTGCAGAAGGTGCTGCGGCCGGTTGCCGAGGAGCTCGGGATCTACTTTCCCGGGTTCGGATGGCACACCTTCCGGCGCATGCACCTGACGCTGGTGCAGGAAGCCGGGGCGACGACGTTCGAAGCCATGGCGCAGGCCGGCCA
>PLEM01000412.1 GCA_003137035.1 Bryobacterales bacterium
GTCGGAATGAAGTAGTTCTGGAGGCTGCCCTGGGGTTGCTGCTTCATGTACTCGTAGGCGCCGTAGAAGAAGAGCTTGTCGCGGTTCTTGTTGAACTTGCCGGGGATGAACACCGGGCCGCCGATGTCGCCGCCGGGATAATAGAAGCTGTCGACCAAAGCCGATCCACCCTGATTCTTGGTGTAGGAGTCGACCGCATTGAACTCGCCGTTGCGGGCGTACATGTAGGCGCCGCCGTGGAACTGGGCGCTGCCGCTCTTGCCATACGCCTGGAACGTAATCGGGCCCTTGGCGAACTCGGCTCCGTAGGCGGACGTCAGGATGGAAACTTCGGCCACCTGGTTCTGGTTCACGTTGGCCACCTGGGTGCCCTGGTTGCCGGGGTCCAGCAGGTTCGCGCCGTCCGACGTCATGGTCATGGCGCCGTAGGCCTGGGTCCCGTTGGCCGAGAAGTTGCCGATCGGTCCCGTGTTGCTCTGCGTGGTGTAGCTGCTCCACATGCTCTGGCCAAAGCCGCCGGCCATGGCCATGCCGGGCATGATCTTGATCAGCTCAGCCGCGTCGCGGCCCACGATCGAAAGATCCTCGACCATGCCCTTGTTCAGCGTCTGGCTGGATTGGCCGGAATCGACCGGAACCACCATGTCCGACTCCGCCACCACCATCAGTTCCTGCTTGGTCGCCTGGACCTGCAGCACGATGGTCGGCAGCGTGAGCATGGCGCCCTGCGTGAACACGATGTTCCGCCGCTCCCAGGATTGCAGACCCGGGGCGGAAACCGTCACCGTGTAGGTGCCGGGCGGAACCGCCGAAAAATTGAAGAAGCCCGACCCGTTGGTGACCGATTCACGGAGCGAGTTGGAGGCTTCGTTCTTCAGCACTACCTTCGCGTTAGGCACTACGCCGCCGGTTTTATCCGCGACCGTCGCACCTAGCGAGCCGCTTCCCACCTGGCTGAAAGCGGGCACTTGAAACAGTAACAGGGCCACGATCAGCAGCCCTGCAAAGACCATCTCGAATCTATTTCCTGTTTGATGCATTTGGACCCCTTTTTTACTGACTGAATTGGGTTGCCCGGCGCGGAACGGTGCCAGCGCATCGTTCCCTCTGGCGCTACCCTGCCGGAAAGCCGGGTATTCGAGCCGACCAACCAACGGCGCGCTTCGATGGTCGGCTCTCGGCGTACTGGAACTACTTCGCATCAGGCTCCTTCCGTCACGCTTCCCGGCAGAGGCGGTTATCTCCTCTTCCGGGAACGTGCCGTTCATGACTGGAGCGATCGCGCCGGCTGGACTCGCTGAAATAAGCCTCGGCACACTCGAACGCCGGGGCCCAGTCACGAAGAGCCAGCGAGATGGGGGGGGGAATGCGGGGTGAACTTCACCCGTAGCTTGCCGCACTTCTAAACCTGGCGTTTCCATCCCCATCACGAAGCCAAACTCCGTTGCGAGACCGACAAGAACACCTGCCGCTTGGTAGCGCAGGATCCTCGTTCTATGAGACTAATGGGAAACTACTATGGAGTCAAGTGCAATCCGGCCAAAACGGCGTATTCTTCCGCACTTCTTACGGTAGCTTACGCCTCCTCCTGATAGGTGCTGCATTGCAAAACGCAACACGGTGCCTCGCTCCCGAATTCCAGTATCCATACATCCTCGTTTCAGGATCTGGAGGAGGCTCCATCACCATGAAAACTATGAGATTTCATATTCAGCCAGCGATGCTTCGAAACCCTGGACGGGGTAGAATGGAGGACGTTCGAAACTCTAAAAGGAGACCACTGATGACCTATCGCAGATTCCTCGTTCTGACCGCTCTTGCGCTCGTCACTCTGCTCTCGGCCTACGCCGCCGACCCCACCGGCAAATGGGCCGCGGAATTTGACACAGCCATCGGCGTCCAGAAGTACACCTACGACCTCAAAGCCGACGATGCCAAGCTCACCGGTACGGCGACCAACCAGTCCGGGGCAACCCAGATTCAGGAAGGCAAGGTGAACGGGGACGAGATCACGTTCGTCGAAATGCTGAAATTCGAGGGGCAGGACATCCGCATCGAGTATACCGGCAAGGTGTCTGGCGATGAGATCAAGTTCGTCCGCAAGGTGGGCGACTTTGCCACCGAGGAATTCGTAGCGAAACGACTCAAGTAGTAGATCCGGTGGCCGGTCCCAGGCCGGCCTCGTCGCTCCAGCCTGCGGGACGGCTCAGGTGGTTTCGGAAACTCGTTACGGCAGTGCGCCCATCCTCACTTCGTGTCTTCGGTCGGGCGCCCGCCCGAGTCCGGCGCCCGCCATCGCAACTCGTCGCGCGCGGCGATGAATCCCGTCGGCCGCAGCAGCCGAAACTCCAGCGTCAACTCGCGTGACAAAGCCTCGGCAAAAGTCACCTCGAAGTGGTACGCCGGGCCGACATCGGGTAGCGCTCTCTCTCCTGCCGCGATCACCTTGCCGGAGTGGTCGCGCACGGCGAATTCCGCGCGATAGCCGCGCAAGGTGTAGTGCGGAATCTCGTTCTGGCCGCGCGGCACGATCCGCGCGCGAAACCCGGACGGCCTTCCGGAGCCCGGCAGCCACTCGAGCGCAATCCGCGCCGGCGCGTTCCGATCTTGCCACGCATGGAACGATGGGTTGCGCTGCCGGTTCTCGTCCACCACGCCCATCTCGACGTAGCCCGAACGCCGACCAGGCCGCAGATTCCGGTGCGACCGGTAGTCCTGGTAGCACCAGAAGATCGCGCCGCCCACGAAATCGAAACTGCCGAACGCATCCATCTGTTCGCGGATGATCCGCTCCCGGATTCGATCGGCCGATGGTTTGTCCGGGGCGAACGGGCCGGCGAAGCCAAACTCCGAAATCAGCACGAGTTTGCCCGGGTACTCCCGGCGCACCCGCTCGAGCGCCGGCACGAGCCCCGCCTCCGGACCGTGCCAGCTTCCGAAGTACTGGTTCATCATCACGAAGTCCGCGATCGACGCCGCGTTGACGGCCGGATTGGCGCCCTTGGATATCTTGTCGTCCGCGTAGCTCACGTACCGGTCGGGATCCAGCTTCTTCACTGTCTCGTACAGGCTCTGGAAGTAGGCGCGCCCGCCGGGCGTATCCGTGGCGCTCTCGTTGCACACGCTCCAGGCGAAGATGCTCGGATGATTGTAGGCCTGCTCGATCATTTCCGTCATCATCTGCCGGGCCAGCGCGATCACCTTGGGGTCCCGCATCTGCTCCTCGCTGAACTGCCACATCGGGATCTCGGGAATCAGCAGGATGCCGTTGCGGTCGCAGTAGTCCAGGATGTAGGGGTGCTGCGGATAGTGCACCGGACGCGTCAGCGTGACTTGCAGCTCCTTCATCTCGTCGTAGTCCCGCTTCATGGTGCCCGCTGTCTCCGCCAGCCCCTCCCAGGGCGATTCCTCGTGCCGCGTCATCCCCGACAATCGCACCGGCTCGCCATTCAGGTACAGCCGGGCGTTTTTGATCTCCATGGTGCGTGCGCCGAAGCTGTCGGAAATCGAGTCGAGCAACGTGCCGCCGCCGTCCAGCAGGTCGGCCTCGATCCGATACAACCTGGGGCGATCGAAATGCCACACCTCCACCGGATCGATTCGCAACGGGATGGCGACGTCCTGCCGGCCCGGAGCGATCCTCGCAACGCGCTCCGATGTTGCCACCACGGCGCCATCCGGCCCCCGCACGCTCAACCGCAGCCGCGTCTCCGCCGCCGTGCCGGTGTGGTTCTCGAGGAACACGCGGTCGCCGACCTCCGCAGTGCTTCCCACGATCCGCGTGCGAATCTCCTGCCTGCGAATGAGCAGCGGTTGGTTCACTGCCAGCCAGACATCGCGCACGATGCCGCCGTAGTGCCACCAGTCGTACCAGATTTCGCCACCCTGTTGGCCCAGCATGGCCCACCCGGGAATGGTTGCGACACCCGGCTCGTTGTCGATGGCCACCGCCAGAAAGTTCACCGGCCGCAAATGCGGCGTCGCATCGAAGAAGTACGCCGTGTGTCCGCCCTCATGGCTTCCGAGCAGCGCGCCGTTGAGCCACACTTGCGAGCGATAGAACGTCGCCCCGAAGTGCAGCTCCACGCGCTTGCCCGCCGGCTGGGCAAACGTCTGGAAGTACCACGCCCGCCCCAGGAACTCCTCGTACTTCCCGATATTCCAGGTATGCGGAACGGAAACCGCCTCCGTGCCCGCCGGCATCGCGCGCTGCCAGCCCGACGCCTCGCCCTGCTTGTCCGGATCCGTCCGGAAGCGCCAATCCTGGTTCAGATCGATCTTCGTCGCGGCGCTTGCCAGCGGCGCCAGCCAGCAGAGCGCAGTCAGAATCGCACGGTTGGACATGGCTCGGTTCCAGCCCAAATGGTAACAGGCCAGAATGCGGCTGCGGCGGCCGCGAGAGCATATTCTCATCGAAGGA
>PLEM01000408.1 GCA_003137035.1 Bryobacterales bacterium
CCGCTTACCGGGCGGGAGGGCCACTGGCGGAGAACAGGCGGCCGGTGCAGGTCGGGTACAACGGCATGCCGGGAGCCACAAGCGTGCGGGTGAGCGCGGTCGCGCCCAGCGGAGAAATCGCGCAGACAACCTGCAACGCTTCGCCCTGCGAGGTAGAGATCGATGCGCGGCAGGGCGACTATCTCTTCCTGCTGCAATACCTGTCCGCCAGCGGGAAGGTCGTGGCGACGAGCGAGGTGCCGGTGGGGCAGGGGCGATAGCAGAGAGGACGGCGAACGCCGGCCGAGCCAGAGCAAGGCTAGGGAGTTTGTGGATTACGATAGAGCTTCGCGAGCTTCTTGAGGTTGTGGAGGCAGTTAAAATCCGACTGCTCCATGGCACTGAGGGCGTGTGCGGCGAGGCCGGCATTTCCGCGAACCGCCCGACGCACCACGGCTTCCGCCCACCTATCCGCTCCGGCATCGGCCGGAATCTGCGTGATCAGTTCGGGAATGATGATCGCCTCGGGCGGGACTCCGTCCGAGAAGACGCCCGGCAAACCAGCCGCCTGCGCCTCCACTACGGCCAACGGCAGCGCTTCATTGCCACGGGGCGGCGGTGGAGACGGAAAGACAAAGACATCCATCGCAGTGCGGAGCAGCGCCGGCACGTCCGATCGTGTCCCAGGCAAAATGATCCGGTCACCGAAACCGCCCAGGCGGGCCTTAGCCTCCAGTTTGTCGCGCAGCGGACCTTCCCCGACCAACAGCAGGCACGCGTTGTCGACCCGGCGGAGCACGGCCGCAAGGATATCGACGAGGAACTCCGAATTCTTTTCAGGGATGAGGCGTCCGACGCTGCCCAACACCAGCGCGCCCGGCGGTATGCGGAGCGCGGCACGGGAGGATACCGAATCAACGGGGGTTCGAAACGGAGTCAGATCGATCCCGCACGGCATCACGCGCCAGCGCGGATCCCGATTCCAGGAGCTTCCCATGAGATCCTGCACCGGGAGGGCTGCCGGCGCAACCGCCGCCGTTGCGAAGGTCCGAATCAGCACCCGAGCCAGTGAGACATAGGTTCGGCGCGCCAGGGACTGAGAGGAATTGCCGACGACGTTGTGCGAATGCACAATGCGCGCCGGGACTCCCGCGAGGCGCGCCACCGCCACGGCGAAGCCGCTAAAGGCGTGGAGGTGCGCGTGGACCGCATCGTAGGGGCCGTGCTGGCGAATCAGGCGCCAGAGACTGCGCATGAAGGCGAGCGGTCTCCCCAGACCCGGGCATTGGAATACTCGAATTCCCCGCTCGCGCGCCAGGCGTTCGAAGAGTCCGTCGGTCTCCACCAGCACGGCGATATCCATCGAGAGATTCTCGGCGCGGCCCGCGGGGCACAAGTCAACCAGCCAGCGCTCCACACCGCCGGAACGCAGCATTGTCGCCACGTGCAGCACGCGCAGGACCCTGTCGTGGCCGTGCTGGGTAACCGAGTCAACCGGTGAGTTCAAATCGTTGTCCTCGCTGCTTGGGCGTCAAGCACGGCCCTGTACAGGCCGATGAGGGACGCTGCGTAGGCATCCGGGGTATAGTTCCGCGAGGCCGTCTGCGCAGCTTGTCCCAAGCGGCGGGCCAGTTCCGGATCGTCGAGCAGGAGGGCGATGGCACGGCTGAGGGCTTGCGGATCGCGGCAGGGAACCAGCAGGGCGTTCTCTCCGTCCGTAAGCAACTCGGTTGTTCCACCGACTCCGGTGGCCACGATGGGAAGGCCGGCTGCCATGGCTTCGAGCACGACGTTGGAGGAACCTTCGCTGTGGGAAGGCAGAACAAGGAGCTGGGAGATGGCGTAAAACGGCCGAACCGTTTCCTGCTGGCCGGCGAAGGTCACGCAGCCGGAGAGGTCGGGCTGGCGGCAGCGGCTTTCCAATTCGCCGCGCTCGGGTCCGCCGCCCACAATCACGACCCGGATGGCAGCAGGATGGCCAGCGGCGCGTAGTAGGGCCACGGCATCGAGCAAATCAACGTGACCCTTTTCCCTGGACAGGCGGCCGACCGCGAGGAGCACGCGAGCATCCGGGGAAATCGCAAGGCTGGCGCGCAGAGCGGCGAGATCCTCTGCAGGAGGCGGCACAAAGGGCCCGACGATATTGTGCCGGACCAGGACCCTCGACGCCGGAATACCCAGCCGGCACAGGTCGAAGGAAAAGGCGCGGCAAACGGTAACGATGTGAGGCGCGCCGCGCAAAGCCCAGCGGGCCACACGGTTGTGGAGTCTGTCGCGGAAGTCGGTGGCGGTGAAGCCGTGGTGAAAGGCGATCCAGGGAAGGCGCCGCGAGAGCCCTGTCACGCGAAGCAGAAAATGCGATTTCGAATTGTGGGTCTGGATGATATCCGGCTTCAGAGAAGCGACGAGGGCAAGCAGGCGCGGAACGACGAAAGGGTCTCCGGCACGGCGCTCCCGCACGGAGTAAACCGGCACTCCGGCCGCGTTCAGAGCCGAGAGAAAAGGACCTGCCGGCGTCGAAGGGCGGCAGAAGGTGGCAACCGAAAGATCGACGCGCGGGGGGCCAGCGCACGCAGGGCTGCGAAGGTGGTTGGCGAATGCGATCAGGTTCTTGGCAGGTCCGGTAACCCAGCGGGCTTCCATCAGGGCGAGGACGCGAATGGCCGGGCCCGGACCGGGGGGGGATGGGATCACCGGCGGCGCTCGGCTGGTTTCATTTTGGGGCCCGAAGCACCATCTTATCGCGCAGCCAAACCGGCAGCAACCCGTCAAGCCGTTTTTCTAGGGGACCGAAACTGGGCAGTGGCTTCCAGACGCGCTAGATGCTAGAATCTTGCGGACATGCTCTCGCAGCCCCATACGGTCAATGTGGGCCTCATTGTCGATACAGTGGGTCTCGACGCAGGTACGGAGAGGCTGGTTTGCGAAATTGCGAAGCGTCTCGACCCGCAGCGCTTCCGGGCGCACGTGTGCTGCTTTGAACCGAGCCCGCGGCTGAAAGAGCTGCAATCTGCCTGCTCGACCGCTGTCTTCCCCGCACGCCGCTTGAACTCCCTGCGTGGCCTACAGGAGATTCTGCGCTTCCGCCGCTACCTGAGGGAGCAGCAGATCCATGTAGCCCACGCATTCATGACCAAGTCGGCAATTCTGGGGGTTATCGCGGGCGGGCGGTCTGTGCCCGTGGTGACGAGCCGTCTCAGCACCGACTGGTACACGCCCGGAATCACGGCGTTCTTCCGCTACTATTTGAACCCGCGCACGACACGCATCCTGGCCAATTCGGAACAGGTGAAGAAGGCCGTGCTCGCGGTGGAACACGCCGCCTCCGAGCAGGTCGATGTGATTTACCAGGGAGTGGACCTAGCCCGGTTCTCCCGTGGAGACGGCGAGTCGATCGGGGCCCGCGAGCTGGGGATTCCGGGCCACGCCAAAGTGGTGGGTATCGTGGCCAACTACCGGCCCGTGAAGGGCCTCCCGCTTTTCCTCCGCGCTGCGAAGATCGTATCCGCCCAAGTTCCAGAGGCCGTCTTTCTGCTGGTGGGGATGGGAGAATGCCACGGGGAATTGGCTCGGCTCAGCGCCGAGCTCGGAATCGCCGGCTCGGTCTTCTTCTCGGCGGGCAAGGGGGCGGTTCCGGATTATCTCCGGCGCATGTCGATCGGTTGCCTCTCCTCGGAGAGTGAAGGGTTTTCTAATGCGATCCTGGAGTACATGGCGGCCGGCCTGCCCGTCGTAGCCACGGACGTGGGCGGCAACGGCGAAGCCGTTCGCCATGGGGAAACGGGGCTTCTGGCAAGAGACCGCACCCCAGAGTCGTTCGCGGCGCCCATCATCGAGCTTCTCCGCGACGAGGGCCAGCGTCGCAGCATGGGGCGGCTGGGGTTCGAACGATGCCGGGAGCTCTTCTCCATGGATGTCTACATTGAGCATTTGCAGGCGTATTATCGCCGAGTTTCGGAGGCTTTCAGGGCATAAGGGAGATGAATATCTTGGGTATCGACGCGTTTGTGCCAGAGGCAGCATTGCGCCGAGTTCGGATCTACCGTCTGTCGAGGACCTTACGCCGGTACCAGTCGCGAACGCTGAACGAGCTTCCGGCCGCCATTGAGAAAGCCAGCGAAATGGGCGACATTCGCCGTCTCGGGCGCGAGGTGCGGCCGGCCTACCGGAAGGATCCGGTCAGCGCGGCCAAGTACGCCGAGGCGCCGCGGTTCTGGCTATTTGTAAACACCCTTCGGGCGGCCGAACTGGGGCTTCACGAGGCCCAGAGACGGCGCATTTTGGATATCGGATGCGGGCCGGGATTCTTCATGGCCGTGGCCCGCTCCTTGGGGCACGACTGCGAGGGGGTCGACGCGCCGGAATCCCATCTCAGCGCCGTGGAGCGGCGGGTCTACGGCGGCTTGACCCAAGCCTTGAAGTGCCGCGAAGGCGTCAAGCCGCTGTTTGTCGAGCGGTTCGTGCGGCTGCCTTTCGACGACGGGTCCTATGACCTCATCACGGCGTTCTGGGTCTGCTTCAACCGGCACCGGCAGGCTGATGAGTGGGGAGTGGAGGAATGGCGGTTCTTCGCCGAGGACGCTTTGCGCTGTCTGCGCCAGGGCGGCCGCGTCGCACTGGACCTGGTGGAGAACCGTGAACGGTACGGCGATCTCCGGTTCTACGATGAGGCAACGCTCGCCTATTTCCGAGCGCAAGGCACGGTGGTTGGAAACCGGGTGATTCTGGCGCGTCCCTGCGCGTCCGCCCATAGAAGGACCTAAGGCAGCCATGGCCACGTTGCATCTAGCCTTCGTTCTGACGATGTGCGTCGCGGTTGCGGCGGCGGCTCCAGCCGAGGACGCCGGGCCTCCGGTGAAGTCCATTGCGTCGTTCGAGCAGGGCAACCCGTTCAACGGGGGCACCGTGGTGGCGCTGCACGCTACGGGCGGATCGAGGGCGCTGCGCATCGACCGGTCCTATGCCGCCATGCTGGCGCGGCAGGATTGGTCGGGCTATGACTACTTGAAGGTGGATACGTACACCGATGCGCAGGACCCGCTGCCGCTCACGATCGAGATTAGGGACACCGGCACCCGCGATTACTGGACCCGCGTGAACTACAGAACGGTCGTGCCGCCGGGCCGGAGCACCTTGACCCTGCCGTTGAAGCAACTATATGTCGGTGAGAAAGGCCGTCCCGGCCGCAGCTTGATTCTCAATGGGATCACACGCCTGGTGTTGGCGCTCGAACAGCCCCCTCCCGCACCCTTATTTGTGGAAGCGGTCCGCCTGGAGCGCGACCTGACCGGGCGGAAGGCCTTCTTCGACGGCCTGCACGCCTTCGATTTCGGCACGGAAAGCAGTCCTGTGATGCCGGGCTTCACCGCCGTCACGCCGGCCACTCGATACAGCCCCGCTCGCGGGTATGGACTCAAGAACGCCAGGATCTGGCGGGCCATGGATGCGCTCCAGCCGGATCCTCTCTACGAGGACTTTATCTGTATCGAATCCGGCGGCCTGGCGGTCGACCTCCCGAACGGCAAGTATCGGGTGTTCGTCAACATGGACAGTCCAGCCGGCTTCTGGGGTGAGTACCAGTCCTATCGGGAGCGGTCCATCCTGGCGCAGGGAAAACCTGTGGTAGTCGAAGAGCAGGATTTTAAGTCGTTCCAGAAGAGGTACTTCCACTTTTGGGACCAGGAGGACCTGCCCACCGACAACACCTTCGAAAAGTACGACCGGGCGCACTTTCAGGGGAAGGTGTTCGACGTGGTGGTGAACAACGCACAGCTCTACCTGGAATTCAAGGGGGAGAACTGGGCCTGCTCAGTGTCGGCGGTGATTGTCTTCCCGGTTGAGAAGGCGGCCGAGGGCGGGCGATTCCTAGAGTATGTGAGGGAAAAGCGGCGCTTCTACTACGATAATGCGTTCAAGCGGGTGCTGCACCGCCCGGCCGGCGATCCGCTGCGGCCCACGGCGGAGGACGCGCGGCGCGGTTACGTGTTGTTCCAGCGCGAGCTCATGAAGGACGTCTACTACAACGACACGCCCACTCGGGATGAACCTGGCGGACCGCTCGTGGCGGACGCGTTCGCGGGCCAGGAATCGCCCCTGAGCCTAGCCGTGCTTCCCCTCCAGGACTTGGGCCCGGGCACCCTCACCGTGAGCTCGCTCACCGGCCCGGGAGGCGTGATATCGGCCCGAGACATTGACGTTGGGTACGTCTCCCACCGTCTCAGCCGCGTCACCGGCGACGGCGCCGTGTACACCATTTCCCCTCGGCTGATCATCCCCAGAAACCGGGTAGAGCTGCCAAAGGGCATCGCGCGCCAGTTCTGGCTGACGGTTCACATCCCCGCCGGGGCCAGTCCCGGAGTCTACGCGGGCCAGGCGACCATCAAGCCGGAGCGAGGACTGGCAGCGTCGATACCGCTGCGGGTCACGGTTCGAAAGGGCAAGCTGGACGCCGTGGATATTCCCGTAGGACCGTGGGGGGGGCAGATCGGCACGCCTTGGATCGAGGGTGACTTCGACACGATCGCGTTCGGCGAGGACATGACCCGGAAGAGCTTGCGGGTCCTGCGCGCGCACGGCTTCACGATGTTCAGCGGCATCCCGCGGATCGTCTATAAGGGTTTCACCAACGGCAAGCCGGAACTGGACTTCGACCTGGCGGACCGCCAAATGCGGGAGGCCAAGGCCCTCGGATTCCTGGCGGTGAATTCTTACGGGGCCGGCATTCGTGGGCTGGATCCGTACTACGAGGACCTCGCGAAGATGAAGGCGGCCGGCTTTACCAGCTACAGCGCCTTTATCAAGGCCCTTTACACCGCGGTTCAGCAACACGCGCAGGCCAAGGACTGGCTGCCGGTGTACTGGAATATCGGCGATGAGCCGTCCAGCGACGCGCTCCCGAGAGCGATTGAAAACGCCACGGCCTACCGCGATGCGTTTCCCAGCGGACCGCCTTTCTTCACGGCAGCCACGACCATGCACGGGAATGACAAGAACGATGCGGCGCTCAGGCTGGCCAGTACAGTGCACGTCGCCAATTTGAACGGGCACGACGAAGCCGGCCTGAAGTTGCTGCAGGGGCGGGGCGGCGAGTGGGCCTTCTACAACGGCGGCAACCGCTGGACTTACGGCGTCTACCTGTACAAGGCCGCCAAGGAGTTCCACCTCAGATTCCGGCTGGCGTGGCACTGGAACCTGGTCGCCGGCGACCCCTACTATGCCCTCGATTGCCGCGAGGACGATGCCGCGTGGGCCAACGCAACTCCGGACAGGCAACTGGCGCCGTCCGTGGAATTCATACGCATCGGCGCGGGCCTGGACGACTACCGCAGCTTGCTGACGCTGGCCCGGCTCGCAAAAGAGAAAGCCGGCACGCCGGCCGCAAAGGCGGCGGAGCGCCTGATTGGCGCCCGAATGGCCGCCTTTCATCTTGGCGACCGGGATCACGACCGGCTATTCGGCGTCGAGGATTGGGCGGCGTTTCGCGAGCGACTGGACAGCGTGATCGAAGCGCTCCAGTGAGCGCCGGCGGTCAGCCGGCAGTTTCCACAATACCGGCATCACAAAACATCGCCGCCGGGGCCCGCGGGTCCCGGCGTGGCTGACGGAGGAGTACGGAACCAGCGGTAGAACCCCTCCACGCCACGGTTCACCGGCGCGAATGCCAGATGCACAAAGACGGCGACTCGGGGCCGGAAGAAGATGAACAGGACACCCAGATACGCGCTTGCCCCCGTCGCCGACTGAAGAATGAGACGGACGCCGGGCCGGAAATGCGGCCAGGCATAGCGGGCGGCCAGGACCGCTCCAACCATGGAGAGCGATGCCAGGGCGGCGGGCCTGATCGCCTCGAGGTATTGCCGAACCGGCATCTCGATTTTCCTGAGTATCCGAGGCAGGGCGGGCGCGGATAGGATCGGGTAAACGCAGAGCCAGACCGCGGCGATTCCACCACTACCCCAGCGGCTGGCGTACCAGAACGAAGGAGGCAGCACCGCCAGCAGCACGAGCGACTGCCACATTCTGTACCGCACGTCGCGGATGGAGCTTTGGACCTCGAAGAGCAGGGCGGTGAGGCAGCGATACGCGACGTTCAACGCCAGCAGACGGAGCGGCGCCACCAGTCCCGCCCATCGCGGATCGAACACGGCGGCGACCACGGAATCGGCAACCAGAGCAGCGCCAATTGCCAGTGGGAGAGTTACGAGCGCGGCCCCCTCCGTCAGGATCCGGAGATAGCGCCTCAATTCGGGTGGATCGTGCTGCACTTTGGAGAAAACAGACGGCACGACCCGAACAATCAGGGAAAGCAGCCTATCCATGGGGATGCAGGCGAGGTTCCAGGCCATGGTATAGATGCCGAGTGCGGCGCTGCCGAGGACGCGCCCCGCGACCGCGAAATCGGCATTCGAGTACAGGTACCACGCGATACGCGACACGACAAGCTTTTGGCTGAAGGCCAGTTCCTTGCGGATGTCCCGGAACTTCGGCACGGCGAAACGGGATGGCGAGAGGCTATAGAACAGAATCGCGAGAAGGGCGTTCGCAAAGAGATTGGATACGACCAGGGACCAGTAGCGCATCCCCCGCCATGCTAGCAGCACGGTCACAAGAGCCTGAACGATGGCGATGGCGGTCTCGAGAAGGGAGACGAGCTTGAACCGGAGGTCCCGGATAAGCATGGAGTACGGTACGATGCGGAGACCCGACAGGACGAACCCCAGGCCCATGATGGGGACCAGCAGGCCGAGTTGCGGACTCCTGAAAAAGAGAGCCATGGGCTTGCCGGCAGCCACGGAAATGCCGGCGGCGGCGAGCCCCAAGATGAACGAGACGGTATGCAACTGGCGGATCTTGGCGAGGGGAAGCTCGTTGATGATGACGATCGAGCTGCCTATCCCGAATTCGCTTAGCATGCTGATGAAGCCCGTCAGGAGAACGGTCATGCCGACCAGGCCAAAATCCGCCGGAGACAACAGCCGCGTGAGGAACAGCAGGGAGCCCCAGGAAACAAGCTGGCTGGCCAACCTGGTCACGGCGGTCCAGGCGACACCGGAGACGAGCTGGCCGTCGAGACCAACTCGCGAGACTCCGAGATTGGATGGCGGCGTAGGAGACGGACTCATAGGAAGGAATCGCCGAATCTACTCGCGTCCACGAGACACCAGTATAGAACGCAGCAAGGACACGGCTGGCGCCCTCCCCCGGATCCCCGGCTTCGCGAGCGCGAGCCATCGCCGTCGCGGACGGTCGAGCGGCCACCAGCCGGGGGGCCGACAACGAGCGGCGGCTGCCCGGGCGNNGAAGGCCCTACGGGGGCCCCTGTTATAATGAACGGTCAATCGAATGGCCGACAGGGGCCCGCATCTATTGGTGCGCACGCCCACTCACGGCCGGGCGAAACGCCGGCCCAGTAAGATCGTTCGATGGAAAGTAAGAACCAGCCGATGAACGCCTCTGACATTGGGGGACCCGCGGGCGTTTTGAACGGCCCGGACACCTCATGGCGCCCCTCCCGGTACGAGGTATTCATCTGGAGTGTTTTGGCCTTCATCCTTTCCCTTGCGGCGCTTGCCCGCGCCGGAATGCCAGGTTTTGGGAACGACGGATATCGGTACCTCAGCGTCGCCGAGAACATCCGGCACGGGAACGGGATTAAAACATCGGTCGTCTATTTTGACTCGGAGCGGGCTCACGGTACGATCCCCGCTCCGCTGACGACTTATCCGCTAGGACTCACCGCGCTGGTTGCCACGACTGGGGTCGGCGCCCAGGTCGCAGCGGTAGGGTTTTCACTGGTGTCCTTCGCTCTCCTGCCGTTGACTTTCTGGCTCGCGATGCCCGCCGGCATTCGTCCCTGAGCATTTCGGACCGCGCGGCTGAGTTGCCATCGGTTNNGCTGAGCCTGATCGCCTACAACTTGGGAAACCAGTGGCAGCGGCTGGTGCTTCCGAAGAAGATCGAGCGCTGTCCGCCGACCAGTTTGCAGCCGCGGCTGGTGGAGACGGGCGTTAGGCTGGTCAAGCACGCCCGGTACTACTGGCTGATGCTGGCCGAGCGCCGTCCGACGAGGCGCCTTTTTTCGGGGATGGTGCGGCGGATCGGTGCGCTGGCGGTGGCAACGGGGTAGCAGAAGAGCGATGAGACCAGCGAAGTCGGGCAGACCAGGGATGGCGGCCAAAGAGGTGTTTGTCGAAATGGGCGAAAAGAAGCAGCTCCCCGATTTCCGGTTCTTCGGACGGAGTGAAATTGGCGCTTGGCCGAGCCAAAAGAAGGGCTTGCGTAGAAGAACTGCGCTTCGGGGATCGAGACTTGGGGGGCTGTGATATGCTTAGGCCAATCCAGGAGCCAAAATGGAAGTCCGTGCTACGACGCCTTGCGGCCACTGGCGTGCGGCGGCACGATGGGCTCTTCATGAATTCGCATCTGTTTAGGCGGTGCGTCCGCTTCGCCCGCCGCAAAATGCTCCCCATTCATCGCGTTGATCCCGCGGTGGTGAAGTTCGAGGAGGACACCTGCCGCCAGTTGTGGAGGGACGCGGCCGCGCATCTCGGGATTCCCGTCACTGAGGGCCACGGCATTCTGACCATACAAGCTAACGGCCGCGTGCTCCGTGTTCGGGACCACCTGTTTTCGAGCGAGAGCGCCTTCGCCGCGATCGTCTCGAACGACAAACAGCTTACGAACACCCTGCTGCGCGATGCGTGCGTAAACGTGCCGGAAGGGCAGGCTTTCTCGTGGCAACAAAAACAGGAAGCGATTCAATACGGCCTCTCTATCGCTCCCTGTGTCGCTAAGCCGCGCGCCGCAGCGTTCGGAGTAGGTGTCTCCGTGAACCTCACAACGGAACGGCAGATCCGTCGCGCTTTCACGAGGGCCGAACTGTTCGGAGATGTGCTGATCGAACGATTCGCTGCCGGCGACAACTATCGAGCCCTGGTCCTCGATGGAAGGTGTATCTCGATCGTCCGGCGCCAACTGGCGGCGGTCATTGGAGACGGCCGGAGTACCGTTGCAGAATTGGTTGCGCGTGAGAACCGGGCCCGTCGCGACACCCTCCTGCGTCCCCTCCGGACCGATCCGGAGACAGCCCAACTGCTTCAACGCTCCGGCGCGTCCTGGGAATCGGTGCCCGCGGCTGGCGACTCGATCCCGCTGGCCAGTGTCTGCAATTACCAGCACGGCACGACCTACGCGGAATGCCTGACTGTGGCGCATCCGGAAGTAGTTGCCGCCTCGGAGCGCGCTGCTCTCGCGGTGAGCGCGGTCATCTCCGGAGTCGACGCGATCGCACCAGACATCACCAAGCCGGAGTACATCGTCAACGAGGTAAACACGATGCCGCTGTTGCTGATTCACTACGCCGACCCGGATCACCGGGACCCGATTCGCGAGATCCTGATTCAGCACTTGGGCCTCAGTGGTTCGGCTCACCAGACATTCTGAATTGCCGTAGACGCTGAGCCGGCCACACGAGGCACTTGCAGAATTCGTAGAAGATACGCTTGCTGGCGCGCGCGGCTCGGNNAATCAGCGCTCCGTTTCCGAGCCGCGACCGTAAGGGAGCGGTTTCCAGGAATTCTGCAAGTGCCTCATACGTCTTGCACGCGCGGGTCCAGCGCATCGGGCGGAGTGCGTGGCCATCCACCAACGGCGCAGCGCCACGCCGGACCAAACGATTTCGACCTCAGAGGACTTAAACTGTCTGCCCACGAATGGCAGAAACCGCCATTCCCGGCCGGGCCTTGCTGTTCCCTCATGCTATTCGCTCATGACCTGTCAAGCCAAAAATCGAGGTAACCCAAACCGGCACCGGTTGGGTCATTTGAAAATGTAACCCGAGGCGCGGGGCAGCACTTAGGGTAGGTGTATGTTTTTCGGGCCGACCAACGGAAGGCCCGCCGGGTTTTTGCTTTTCCGTTTTGCCCCCTTTCCCTCTTCTCAGCAGAAGGGTTTTTTGGAACGGCCCGGAGCGGTCAAGGGCGCGCCGTATTTGCGCGGCGAAGCGAACCCTTGACGGCGAGGACCGTTCCCAAACGTTGAGGAGGAGGGAAAGGGGGCGGGGTCGCAGGGGCGAAGCCCCCGNNCCCCCCCCCCCCCCCCCCCCGGTCCCTTTTGCACTCATGCCATTCCCACCGTCTTACGCCGGCCCAGGACCACGTCGGGGCCGCGCGGCCGGCGTCGCAGGATCACCGGCAAGGTCGAGTCCGTCAACTCGAACAGCTCGCGGCGCAGCTTCTGTAACTGGCGATGCAACTCGGCCGGGTTGAGGGACTGGTACGTGGCCCGCAGTTCCCGCGCCGCTTTCCGGCTGATCTGTCCGCTTTCCAGCAGTCGCTCATACGGCGTACGCGGCTGGTCGTAGACACGGTGAATCTTGCCGCGCACCCGCGTCTTGCTCTCGAGCTTGATCACCGGTTGGAAGAAGTTTTGGTACAGCCGCGCCACTTCGTAGATCTGGTTCAGCAGGGCCATCTGCCGCATGGTGTCGTAGCGCCGGTAGCCGACCATCTTGCGCACGTGCGTCCAGTTCTTCTGCTCCACCCAAGCGTTGTCGTTCTTCTTGTATGGCCGCGACCGCGACATCCGAATGCGCGCCTTCCGGCAGTAGCGCCACATCAGGTCGTTGATCAATCCGCTGTCATTGTCCGGGTGGATTTCTAGAATCCGGAACGGACAGCGGGACCGAATCCGGTCCAGCCCTTCCTGGGTGGCGCGCTGGGAGCGTCCGGCGATCGCCTGGCCCTCCCACCAGCCGCTCGCGATGTCCACAGTCGAGAGCGTATCCACATATTCCCCGCCGGTGGACCGGCCGCAGTGCGCCACGTAATCCACTTGCAGGTTGCCCACCTCGTGGGTGTCCCACTCCGAGGCCACCTTGACCGGTATCCGCTGGTACAGCAGCGGGTGCACGCTCGGGTTGCGCTCGCGCTTCAGGTGCCGGACCTGCTTCTCCCGCCCCAGTAAACGGTCGATCACTCGGGCCGAAATCGCACCCAGCCTGCCGGCGACTTCCTCCGTACACCGCAGCTCACCGAGCCGCCGCAGCCGCGCCACCTGGCGCCGTAGAATCGGCGCCAGCCGCTGGCCGCAGGGATACTCGAACATCTCCCAAACCTCGACCAAGGCCGTCAACACGGCGGCTCCATACGCCCGCGGCCGCCCGCGCCTGCCCCGTCTCACCGGCCGGGGCCGCGGCCGCCGGCCCAACACCCGGATCAGATACTTCCGGTTCATCCCGGTGCGTTTCTGCGCTTCGTCCAGCAACCGGCCGCGTTGCAGCTGGCCCGCATGCTCGTAGTCCTTCCGGAGCTCTTCCAGATACTGCTTCCGCGAGTGCATGTCCACTCCTCATTGGTGTCATGCCCCACGCTTCTCCGGGTTACATTTTCATTTGACCCAACGGGTCGGGTCCTGGTGACATTTTAAGCGACCCAATTCGATGATTGCCCGTCGCGTTGGCCGAGTCTATAATAGGCCTTTCAGGACTTTCAATATGGGTCTTCGACGTGCGGGCACGGCCATCGGCAAGTTGCACCGGTTCATCGCCGGAACCTACCAGCGCCGCCTGTATAATCGAAGGCTCTGGAACCCGCTGCTCCCGGGCCTCGAAGCCGAGATCGCTCACGGGTTGTGGCGGCGGGCCGCGGAATCGCTCCATCTACCCGTGGCGCGCTGCGGACCGCTACTGACGATGGGCGATGCCCAGGGCATGTGCATCAGGGTGATGGATCACGCGGTTTCCATCGAATCGGTTGTGGCGTACTACGTCTGCGGAGACAAAGTACTGACGAGCACGCTGCTGCGGGATGCGGGCGTCAGCGTCCCCCTGGGCAGATCGTTTTCTTACGCTCAGGCGGACGAGGCTGTCCGGTATGCACTGGACATGGGCCGGCCATGTGTCACAAAGCCCGCTCGGGGCACCGGGAGCAGCTTCGGTGTATCGCTCGATCTTAAAGCCGAAAAGGAAATCCGCCGCGGTTTCGCGTCGGCCGCGCTCTTCTGCGATGAAGTGATGGTGGAGCAATACGTGCCCGGTAATCCGTACCGCTTTCTTGTTTTTCGCGGCAAGTGTCTGTCCGTCACGCGCCGCGACATCGCGGGAATCGCCGGCAACGGCACGGACTCGATCCGCGCGCTGGTTGAGTCCGAGAACAGTACGCGCATACGGAACTACTCCTGGTCGCCGGGCCAGCGAGTGCTGATGGCGATCCCGACCGACCCTAGAGCGGGAGAGACGCTGGCCCGCCAAGGGCTCTCGTGGGACAGCGTACTCGAAAAGGGCAGGGGCGTCGCGATGTACCCCCAAAGCGAGTTCCAGTTTGGTGCGACATATCACGAGGCGATGGACGAAGTGCATCCGCGGGCGATTGCGGCAGCGGAGCTCGCTGCAAGGACCACGGGGGCCGTGCTGGCGGGCGTCGACCTGCTCTGCCCCGACCCCCAATCCGGCGAGTATTGCGTCAACGAAGTGAACACCACGCCGGGAATCTGGCTCCACTACGCAATGGACCGCGGGGGAAAGGACCCGCTACGCTCCATTCTGGTCTCTGAGCTGGGCGCCCCGGCTCCGGATGCAGCGCTCGTTGCCGGGTGAGCCGTTGCCGATGTTACAGAGATTCGCCCACAGGGTTCACACGGTTCGGCGTCTGCTTCGCGAGGATCGCGGCCGGCTGCTGAGGATCGTTCGCGGTAATTTCTTCATCTACATCGTCCACTTTGCCGAACTCGCGGCCGTCGCTTCACCCCCTGAAACACCGGACGTGGAATTCCGGCATGTCTCCGAAGGAGCTCTGAATCAACTTGCCGGGACATATCCCGAATTCACGTACCAAAGAGAGGCAATGGAAGTCCTGGATGCGAGTGCAGCGTACGGGGTCTACAAAGGTGGCGAGCTGGCGAGTCTTTGCTGGCTGATGACGGAGGAACTGGACCGGCGGCTCGATGTCCGGCTCGTTCGTCTTGGCCCGGGAGAAGTGGAAATCGCTAAGGCTCTCACTCTGCCGGAGTATCGGGGCCGGGGACTATATCCGCTCGCCATTCGAAGCGTTTGCCGCGTGGCGCGCGCGCAAGGCGCCCGGCGTGTGTTCATGATCACACAGTGGGGTAATGCCACATCCCGGCGCGGGATCGAGAAGGCGGGACTCGGCCGTCTCGGTTGGATCGTTGCCATAGAGCCACCAGTCGTCGGCCCAGTGTTTCGGCCGATTCTGCGGCTTTTCCGGATGCGCCTTCCAGCGGGGACCAGGGCTCCGGCAAGCTGATCGCGTGGCGAGATCCTCCGATGGAGGTTGGGGCCTCAGCGCAGTTCACTGCTCAGGATGGCGGCCATTGGATCCTGGCAGTCTCGGTCCACCGAGTAATGCACGGACAATCCCGGCGTGGTATTGACCTCGTGCACGCAGTATTCCGGCAGACGGATGTCGGGGCTGATCAGGTCCACGCCGGCCAGCGTCGCCCCAACCGCGAGTGCGGCTCGCTCGACGGCCTCTATGATCGTCCGATTGGTTTCGTTCAAGAGCTCGGAATAAGAGGTCCCGTGCTGGAAATTGGCGAGTACCGCAAGGCGGACTACCCGGTGTTCTTGAGGAACGCTCTCCCAGCCGAGATTCTGCCTCGCCAGGCACTTCGTTGCCTGGACGCCTGTGGCAAGAGGAGCCAACATGCGCTGCGCTTCGGACCAGGGGCGATCCAGGTTAATCCGGGTCTGGTTCTCGCGCTCCACCAACTCGCGAACCGTGCTTTTGCCGTTGCCGGCGACGGAGGCGATCTCACGCCGGAGTAAGGAGAGGCACTTACCGCGGTATACCAAGCACCGGTAATCGTCGCCGGGGATAAACTCCTCGACAAGGACCTCGTCGCAAAACAAGGAAGCAAGACGAAGAGCGCGCTGAATTTTCTTGAGCGATCTCAACTCCACGCTCACTCCAATCCCGGCCGCGGTGTTCTTGGCAGGCTTGACGACGCACGGCTTCCCGAGCGCTAGCGCGTAATCCGCGGCGGCGGCTTGTTGGTGCGACGGAAAGCTCATGCCGGTTGGGACTGTGACGTGGGCATCGCGGAGAAGCCGACAAGTCAGGGGCTTGTCGCCGCACACCCGGTACGCAACCAAGCCTTCGGACGACAGGCTGAAATCCATGAGGACAAGGCGCTTTCCGCTATGCTCATGCTCCACGATCAGGAGCGGACCGCATTCGCTGGCATGGAGCCCCAACCGGGCGGCGGCGCGCCTCCAGAGTTCATAGTTCATCTCCGCTTCCATGCCTTTGAATCGGGGATCGAGATCGGAAGCCGAGTGCCGGCGTCTCAGGTAGGAGGCAACTGCGAATCTCACGGCCCTGCTAAAACTGGGGACTAGCATCGTTCCAGGATCTCCTCTGGCAGGGTAGGCAGATTAGCCAGGATTTCCATTTCGCCTTCCTGGTCGCCATCGATCGTACATATCAGCGGGCTGACCATCATCCGTGCTCCCCCAATCGATCAAACCGAACGTTTAGTTCGCCGCGGGGACTACAGCACTGAAGCCAAAACTCAGCCTGCGGCCGAGGTAATGCAGCCCGGCATTCGGTATCCCGCGCCGTGAGGGGCAGTTGTCGGCGCCGGTTTTCATATAGATCCGGCGGATGTCCTGTCGCCCCGCCTCCGTAGCCAGGAAGCGCACTATAGCGGGATAGATTCCGGCGCTGCGAAATTCCGGTTCCGTGTAACACGTGCACATCTCGGCTTCTCCAAGCCGCATGCCGGGAGAGCGCGGCTCTGTCCACGGGATCAGGCTCGCAAAGTGGGCGCGCTTGCCGCCGACGAAAAGAAGGAAAATGCCGCCGGGCGCGTAACCGGCCCGCAGATGTTCGTCGATCAATCCGAGAATCACCGGCGTGAACGCGCCACCCTGGCGGTCTATCCTATTGAAGTTCCGACCGCTAAGATGTTCCGCCAGGGACGGCGCCGGCAGCGCATCCTTGGAAGCGGCGTAGACCCTCCAGAGCGTTGGAGATCCCAAGAGGAGCCGGACAAAAGCCGCCGGAGACGTGCGGGCAAGCCGGCACGCAGAGACGACTTTATTCGCCGGCTTTGCGCAAAGCCACGCGATAGACAGCCTGCGGGCTCCGGTGGTTGCGGCGGCAGAATCCGTATACCCCGGACGGCCTATGACTACAGAGACTCCGTTTGCATGGGGGGCGTCGTCAGGCCGCGCCGCAGCCTCCGCCAAGCCGCATGAACAACTTGCCTGGCGTAGTTGCGGGAGCGGATCAGGAACGGGCCCGGGTCGTCCCAACTGAGCGCGCTGACGACTCGGACTCTCCGCCACGAGCGCAGGAAGCCGGCCGGCGAAAGGGACAACGCCTGTCGATTCTTGCGGAAACAGTAAAGATCTTCGAAAAGGTCCGCCCAGCGTATTCCCTCGGAGTACGCTTGCAGGGGCGGAAGCGGGCGATCATGCAGATCGAGATACAGCAGATGAGGGAAGTCGACGCCGGCGGCGGTAGCCAGACCAGCTTGTTCCCAGAGACGGGGATTCAGTTCCATGAGCCGCGGAACGCCGTCCCGGGCCCCGCGCTTGAACTCGATTTCGGCTATGCCTGTGTACCCGATCGCCTCGCAAAACATGCGTCCCAGTTTCGAGACCTCGGGATCGCACACCGTCTCGACCATGGTGCCGACCCCAAAACCGTGGGGAGACTGCCGCACCTTCCGCATGGCAAAGTCCGCCGCCAATTCTCCGCCGGCAGTGTAGTAAACGCAGACCGAAGTGAGGCTGGAAGCCGGGCCTTCCACGACAGACTGTACCAGCGCGTCTACACCGGCTGCAAACACCTTTTCGTAGCACTGGCGCAGCTCGTCGGGGCTCTGGACCAGGAAGCCTTTGGCGCCCAAGGCCCTCTGGAAAACATGCGCGAAGGCCCCCTTTACGAATGCCGGGTATTCCAGGGCGCGCTCAATTGCCCGGACCTCCGCGAGATTCGCAGGGGCAAAGGTCTGGGGGATGGGAACGCCGGCAGCCGCGGCCGCGGTGAACTGGCGGCGCTTATCCTGGATGGTCTCCAGAGTTCCAGAGGGGGAAAGGTTCATCCGGAATTGCGGTGCAAGCTCGGAACGGCGCTCGCTTATGGCCGCAATGTAGGAGTCCTCGGCCGGGATCAGAACCGGGGTCTGGGTCCACAGCGCCCTTTGCTCCAGGAGGCATTGAAGGAAGGGCTCCAACGACGAGACCGGATCCGGACAGGAGACGGCCTTGCGGCAAAACCGCGAAGCCAGTCCTGGATCATCCCGCCGATAGGTGAACCCCACAACGGGTATTCCCTTGCGGCCAAGGGACTGAACGGCGGACAAGCCGGTGGCGCCCAACCCTAGCACAAAGGCGGGGCTCGCTCCTCCGGCGCTCTTTCGCAATTTCAGGCACTAACCCCCAGATTTCGATTGTACCGCAGGAGTCAGACAGGCTCTCTCCAGTTGGCAGTCAGAACCAGTATCTTCCGGTGACCGACGCCAGCGTGGTTTGCAGGCGAAACCGCGCGATGGCGCGAGAGATCCCCGATTGCCGGCGGAAGTCGAAGGGGTCTATGGCGCCGAACCGGTTGAAGCCTCCATAGAACGAGAAAGCCAGGCGATAGCCCGCTGCCACCGCGGCGGCACGAGTGTCGGAGGAAAAGCTCTCGGGAAGCCCCACGGGATAGGAGAGGGCGTACACGGGCGCCCCGAGGCGCTCCTCCAGGATGCGCTTGGAGGCGGTCAACTCGGAGAGTTGTTCTTCGGCCGGAAGCCGGGACAGGATCTCGTGGCTGTGGGCATGGGAGCCGATGGCCATGCCACCGCGCAACATGGTGGCGACTTCCTCCCAATTCATGTGGCACCGCTCGGAACCGTCTGGACGCGGCGAGTCACATGCTTCTTCGAGCATGGCGAGGAACGGTTCGCTGTCCCGGTGAAACCCCGAGCCGGTTACGTAGGCGTTCAGGACGTGGGCGACCACCTTCCGGGCTGGCTCGGCGTCGAGGTCGAATTCCTGGAACGGCGGAACGCCGAGCCGGAACTTGCGCTTGCGGGAGCGCTTGATGATATAGGCGGCCGTATCCCACCAGGAGAGGCGGCTGGAACCAAGGAACGCGGTGGGCAGAAAGAATACTCCCTGGACGCAGTGAGCGGCTAAGACGGGGAAGGCCGACTGATAATTGTCGAGGTACCCGTCGTCGAAGGTCAGCAACACGACCGTGCCGGACGGCTTTCTCCGGGACTCGGCAATATCGAGGACTTCGTCCAGCGTCGCCAAGTGGAAGCGGCGTTTTAGAAACCCAACCTGCCGGTCAAGTTCCCCGGCGGTGCACGAGAACACCTGGGGATCGTAAGGGGTCTCATCCGCATTGCCGATGCGGTGGTAGTTCAAAACCATCAAGATGGGCTTGGCGGGGAGCACGCCCAACAGCGCCGTAATTCCCGAGTACTGGCTGAGGGTGGCGAGTGCATCGCGCTTGGAGAACCTCATCGCGCGCCTCACTGGCCGCCGGCGGCGACCGTTTTGATGACACGCGCCGGGCTGCCAACCGCGACAGACCGGGGCGGTATGGGACGGGAGACGACCGAGCCAGCGCCGATGGTGGAGCCGGCGCCCACGTCCGCCATGATGATAGCCGCCGCGCCGATCCAGCAGTCTGCGCCGATCGTCACCGGAACGAAGGACTCCTCAGTAGCGCCCCCGATCTGGCCCGCCGAATCGCGCAAGTGCTGGTACCGGCCGCTAAGGATCTGGACTCCGGACGCGATCTGGGTCCGTTCGCCGATGGTGGATTTGCCAATCACGCAGTAAGAGCCGATGTAAACGTGGGGGCCGAGGCACGTATCGGGATGGGGGAGGAACGACCCGAACGAGATACGGCTCGAAAGAGAGCACTGGGCCAGCGTTAACCTGTAGAAGGCGATCCGGAGGTAATCGCCCATGATGCCGGGCAGCAAGGCATAGGCGTGAGCGAACAGCTCGTAAAGCGTCTCCCATCTGCCGAAGGCGGAGGCGGCGGCCGGCAGGAACGCGACTGATAGAGAGATGCCACCGAAGACAAGTTTCATCAGGCGTTTTGCCATGCAAGTCTCTATACTAGCGCCAGAAGCTGAAAAGCGTCGGTCCAGGTTACCGCGCGGCGGATCTTGCTCCCGATTACGAATTATCGTGGACGGGCGGCGGCGCCGCGGACGGCGCGGAGAAGATGCCCCACCAGAGCGCCTAACGGCGTGCCGGCGGCCAGGGCGGGGAGAAACAGGGGAGTCCGCCAGTCGCGGAGCGAAACGAAACGCGAGACCAGGCGGCCGGCTTTCCGCCACTCGCCCCAATAGCCGAGCATGCAGGCAGTCTTGCAGGCGCGCAGAGCATGAAAACGCGTCAGCAGCGGCCGCAGTTCCCGAGGACAGAGTTCGTCCAGTGCGCGCGGGTTCGAGAGGAAGGGTTCGATGGGCCGCGGGCCGGTATAGTTGCCGCTCAACTCGGATGCCTCCCGATGGAGCTCCGTCAACGGCTGAAGATGGTGGTAGACAGGGAAGTTGAGAAGAAGCTTCAGCCATAGCGCCGTGTCCTCGGCAAACCGGCATCCGTCTTCATGGAAGCCGCCAACCTCTCGAAGAACAGCGGCGCGG
>PLEM01000489.1:0-9542 GCA_003137035.1 Bryobacterales bacterium
TCACCATGCAGGGAATCGTCGCGGATACGCGGATCAGCGTGGCGCCCGGACAGACCATCTCCCTTCCGGTCCCTCCCGATACCCTCGGCGCGCTCACGCTCACGCAGGCCAGGCCCGCCCCGGGCGCGCAGCCCCAGGCCGCAACCGCGAGCGTGCTGGCAATCCGCGGCGGCCAAATCCAATGGACGGCTCCGCCGGAAGGCCGGTCGGAGGTGCTGCTGGTGCGCCACGTGTTCCGCAGCTCGCCCACGCGCTACATCAACCGCGCCGACGGCACGTACTCCAAAGACAGCCTGTACTCGCTCATCGACTACCTCAACCCCGACGCCACACGCGCCTATCTGAAGACCACCCACGAAGTCTACAAGGCACTGTTCGGCCAGGAATTCGGCAAGACCGTGCTCGGCTTCTTCGGCGACGAGCCCGACTACACGGGCTTCATGCCGTGGACGCCCAAGCTGCTCGACACCTTCCGCGAACAGAAGGGCTACGACCTGCAGCCGTACATCGCTCTGTTCTTCGCGCCCAAGCTCACCGAGGAAGCTCGCCGCGCCAAGGCCGACTACTGGGACGTGTGGAGCGGCATCTTCCGCGACAGCTTCTTCGGCGTGCAGGCGGAATGGTGCGCCAGGAACAACCTGGAGTACCTGGTCCATCTGAACCACGAGGAGTTGATGCTCAACCTCTCGCGCGGTGAAGACCTGATCCGCAACGAGGGCGACTTCTTCCGCGACATGCGGCACGTGCAAGTGCCTGGCGTCGACAATCTGAACCAGCTTCGGCCGGAGGCGGTGAACCCGGAAGACGCAACGTACTCCGTCAATAACAACTTTCCCAAGCTCGCCACTTCCGCCGCGCACCTGTTCGGCCGGCCGCGGACGTGGACGGAAGGAGGCGGCGGCACGGGCGTGGACGGCAAGTTCCAGTTGGATTACCAGCTCGTGCGCGGAATCAACGCGCCGCAGATCCGCATCCCGGTTCTGCGAAGCGCCTCCGACGGCCCGGCGCCGCCACAAGCCGCGATGCTGGCCTGGTACACCAACCGCGCGTCCTATTTGATGGCGATCGGCAGGCCCGCGGCCCAGGTGGCCCTGTACCATCCGGCCAGCAGCATGTGGCTGGGGGATGAGCAGGCGGACCGCAGCACCACGAAACTCAGCCGGCAACTTCTCGAACACCAGATCGACTTCGACTATTTCGACGAGCAGTCGCTCAGCTCCGTGGCCACGCTGGAGGGCGGCGGCTTCCGCAACCTGAGCGGGCAGGTCTACCGGGCGGTGATCGTTCCCTCGTCGACCGCGATCTCGCGCACCGGGCTGGAACGGTTGAAGGCTTTTGCCGCGGCGGGCGGCAAGGTGTTGTTTCTCGGCGTGGCGCCCAGTGTCGTTGTGGAGCGGAGCTTTCTCGAAGCCAAGGAGAAACCGGACTTGAGCTTCGCCACGCTCATCGAGCCCGGCGGCGACGTCACCGCGAGCGTGGTGGCCGCGTTGCCCAAGCCGGACGTGGCGCTCGACGGTCCCTGCCCTCCGCTGAAGTACACCCACCGCGCGTGGCGCGATGGCGACCTGTACTTCTTCTTCAACGAGAGTGACAAGAAGCAATCGCGGACGGCCGTGGTGGCCGGCCGTGGGCAGGCGCAGGTGTGGGATGCGGGCACGGGCCAGATCCACTGGATGACGGCCGCGGTCTCCGAGAAGGATTCGGTGCGCTTGCCGCTGGTGCTGCAACCTTACGAGGCGAAGATCGTGGTGATCGGTTCGGCGCCCGCCGGCGTGGCGGCGCCCGAGCCGTCGTTCGCTTCCGGCGACGTCATCGCGGAACTCGCCGCGGAGCCGGGCGCGACGAAATTCCAGGCGCAGGTCGACGTGCCGTCCAAGCCCGCCGGCAAACGGCTATTTCTGGAATGCGACGACGTCCACGACTACGCGCGACTCAGCGTGAACGGGAAAGACCTCGACGCGCGCGCATGGCAGCCCTATCGTTGGGATGTGACCGGCGCGATGTTGGCCGGCGCCAACCGGATCGAAATCGAAGTGCGGACTCTGCCCCCCGGCGGACGTGGCGGTCCCATGGGAGGTCCGCCGCCTGCCGGTGGGCGTGGCGCAACTCCTCCTCCTCCGCCCGTGCCCGGCATGGCGGGCCCGGTTCGGATCGTGGCGCGATGAGACCCAGCCAGCCTGCGTCCCGCCGGTATCGGTGCTCCATGTGGAAAGCCGTCCTGCTCCTGCTTCTGGCCGCTCCCATCCCGTGCGCGCAGCGCGGAAAACTCGCCCCCAAGCCGTTATTCCGCGACCCCGTGTACGACGGCGCCACCGACCCGGTCCTGGTCTGGAACCGCGTCGCCAGGAAGTGGAACATGTTCTACACTAGCCGCCGCGCCAACGTGCCCAACTTGCCGCGCGCGTCCTGGGTGCACGGGACGCGCATCGGCATCGCCGCAAGCGCGGACGGCGGCGCCACCTGGAAGTATGCGGGGGCCGCCGAGATCCCGTACGGCAAGCCGGACTACACGCACTGGGCGCCGGAGATCGTCGACTTCCACGGCATTTACCACATGTACCTCTCCATCGTGCCCGGGATCTTCGAGGACTGGAACGCCGCCCGCGATATCATCCACCTGACCAGTTCCGATCTGCGCAAGTGGAAGTGCGAATCGACTCTGCAACTCAATTCCGACCGCGTGATCGACCCCTGCGTCTTTCGCTTGCCCGACGGCTCCTGGCGCATGTGGTACAAGAACGAACGCGCCAAGGACGGCCTGCTCTACTACGCCGACAGCCCCGACCTCTACGCATGGACCAGCAAAGGTAACGCAATTTCCGGCGTGAGCGGCGAAGGGCCGAAGGTCTTCTCGTGGAAGGGCAGCTACTGGCTGATCGCGGATGTGTGGAGCGGTCTGGCGGTCTTCCGCTCGGAGGAATGTCTGCACTGGGCGCGGCAACCCGCCAATCTCCTGCAGGAAGCCGGCACGATGGAAACCGATCGGACCAAAGGCGACCACGCCGACGTGGTGGTAAGTGGCGGCCGCGCCTGGCTTTTCTATTTCGCGCATCAGGGCGGGAAGGATGCGGAGGGCAAGGCTCCCGGCTGGCAAAGACGCAGCGCGATTCAGGTCGTAGAACTAGCGTATGAAGACGGCAGCCTCACCTGCGACCGCAACCAGCCGACGCACATCGACCTGAAACCGGGAACGAAGTGATCCGCGCCCCTGCGCTCGCCTTCCAGGTCCATGCCTGTGCCCGGAGTTTCTGCACTTGAACGAAAGAGCATCGGGGTGAAATGCACTCTTGGGGAGCGCCGGCGGTCCTTCCGCCGGCCCCATACTGCGATGGCTGAAGACCGCTACCGCGGTGGATTCGATCCGGGAAAGAGCTGGCGTCGGTGGCAGCGTACGTGGCGGCGAACCCCTGTAAGGACCGGTTTGGTGGCAAATGCGGGAGACTGGAATACACCGGCGGCAAGACCGCCGGCGCTACACGAGACCGCGCGGGACTTCGACAAGACGCAAGAACTCCACGCGCCGGCACGCATAAGTGCGTGCGCCACGGCTCGAAGTAGACGGTATTGGTCCTACAGGGTCTTGGTTTCGGCGGTCTTCAGTTGCGTATCCGGCACTCCGCTGCACCTCTGGATCGAAAGATCCGATACGTTGTGGAGCGCGAACTCCGGCACCCCGTCGACATGCGGTACTTTGATCCGGAAGAATTCGGCGTCCTGGACGTCGTCCATTACGAATGCCGGCCGCAGGTCTTCCTTCTCGGTCCGGATCTCGATGTTGTCGAACTGAATGCCCTTCACGTGCCGCACGAAGAAGCCGTGTGAAGGCATGTTGTGCAAGGGGCCTCTTCCCTGAGGACGCGCAACCGCTCCCCTTCCGCCAGACGCTACGGGGTTCGTGGGACCGCTTCCCGGCCGGCCGTGTCCCTCGGGATACCATTTTCCGTCCGGGCCGCGTCCGTTGGGCCGCTCGCCGCCGACAAACATGTTGGGTTCGGGATACATCTCCTCGTATTCCGGCGGTTGATAGGCGGCATCCTCTTTGGTTCCGCCTCCCTGGTGCAGAATCTGAACGTTGCTGATCTTCACGTCTTCGATCTGGTGGCCGGGAATCCCGCTGATCACAGAGCCCAGCCCGTGCACGGCATTGGAACACACCAAATTGCTGATGATCACCCGCTTCAGGGTCCCCACCGGCGTGTTGTCGGGACCGCGCATGCGGCGGCCCAATCGCATGAAGATGGGAGCGCTCCTGATATCCCGCATCGAAATGTTCGTGATGGTCACGTCTTCCAGCAGGGCCCCGTCCACCGTTTCCAGCGCCAGTCCCTGGCAGCCTTCGAAGACGCAATTCGAGATGGTGATGTTGCGGAACCCGCCGTTGGATTCCGTGCCGAACTTAATGCGGCCGGTGTGCGGCACCCGGACGTCGGGCCCGAACTTCTTGTAGGTGCCGTCCAACATGGACCCCTCTTCCCAGCATCCGCTCACGTAGCAGTTGGTGATGGTGACGAACTCGGTCTGCTTGGCGCGGCCCAGCGCGTAGTCGGCCTTCAGACAAAACCCATCGTCCCAGGGAGAGTTCACGTAGCAGTTCGAAATACGGACGTTGCGGCAGCAATCCACGTCCATGCCGTCGCGGTTGGTATCGATCTTCAGGTTGTCGATGGTGAAATTGTCGACCCCGGTAGCCAGGATGGCGAAGTGGCCGCCGTGGAGCATCGAAATGTCGCGCAGCAGCACGTTGTGACAGTTCTTCAGGCTGATAGATTTGTTGCCGGCCCCGGGAGCGTGCGCGTTGGGCCCCGGCCCGTAGCCCTTGCTCAACCCCTTTCCCCAGATTCGGCCCAATCCCGTGATGGCGATGTTCTCGATCTCCTCGCCCCAGATGAGGCTGTTGTGAAAATGGCTGTGGCCGAAATCCTGGAACATGTCCCACTGATTGGGCTCGGCGGGATCGTATCCGCCGCCGGCGCCCTCCGCGGGCGGGTCGGCCGCGAGGATGGTTGCGCCCTGTTCCAGGTGCAGCGTAACGTTGCTTTTCAAACGGATGGAATACGAGAGGAAGTTGCCGGCGGGGAAGACCACCGTCCCGCCGCCCGCGGCTGCCGCTGCATCGATAGCCTTGTTGATGGCGGCGGCGTCGAGAGTCTTTCCGTCGCCGGTTGCGCCGAAAGTCTTCACGTCGAAGCTCCCGGCTGCGGCGGAACCTGGGGCGGCGTGCGCCACTCCCTGGCTCGCCTGAACGGCTAAGGCGGCGCCGCCAATGCCTGCGCCGGCAAGCCGCAAGAAGTTTCTGCGCGGATTCGTTTCAGTGGACATAGTTTCTTCTCCAGAATCTAGCGGTAGCTGTAAAGTGAAACGCGGAGGATGCCGGGGGTGTCTCTCAGCCGGAGGCTGGCCCGGTCGTCGCCGCCCATCCCGGTGTCGTCACCCGCAAGGTGGCGTCCCACCACCCACGAGTCGCTTTCGAACCGGCCCTCCTCCACTGCGGCGAGGCTGGCCATGGGGGTTGCCGCGACGGTCGATGCGAACTTGATGTTGAGGTTGGCTCCAGCCACCCAGAAATCGTCGGGACCCGTCTGAATCAGGATGGCGTAGCCGCGCTCGGGAGGCTGCGGGCGGCGGCTCGGTGCTGGAGGCGCTTGAGGAACTCCCGCGGTGGACGTCCCGGGTGCGGGTGTGGGGCCAGGCGCAAATTGCGGCGGCGCCCCCCACCCACGGCCCATCGCAAAATCGAACACGTAGTTCCCCAACTGCACCTTTTGCGGGGCCGCGCCACGTTCCACCATCACGGCTTTTATCGTGCCGTTGGTCTGATGCTCCAGGATCAGCGGAGCGAGTTGGGAAAGCACGCCATAGGCCTTCGCGAGCGAACCATCCGGTCCCACCTGTCTCTCGATGCCGAAGGGCGAGAACATCTGCGCATTGAGCTGGCCGACGGCATAGAAGGCGTTGGCGGCGTCCCCGCGTGTCTCGGGGATGAACAGCGGGTTGCCGCTCCGGCTGTACATGGTGGCGATCTCGGCGAAGTTGAGCAGGTAAATGTCCGGGGCGAGGATGTCGATCGCCGGCGCACCAGCCCGCCAAAAGTCGTGATTATGGGCCTGCGGACCACCGCTGGGGTAGTCTCCGGGCTTTTTGTCCTCGGGTTGGACGAGCCAGGCGTTCACGTACACGGGCACTGGGTACTCCTTCTTGCCCAGTTCCGTTACTCGGTTCATGTAGCGGGCGTAGTGCCAGGCCATGAAGGCCTCGTCGGCGCCGGCGCCCTTGCCAAAAACTTCCTCCCAGGTTCCCGATGTCTTGCCGCCGGCGTCGTCCCACAGCTTGCGGGTTTCCGGCAGCAGAGTGCTCCTGTTTTTCTGGAGGTAGTCCATCAACTCCTTGGGCACTGGTCCCGCAAAAGCGTCGTTGGCCTCCTTGCACCGGTCCCGGGTGTCGCCGAGCAGGCCGACTTCGTTCTCCATCTGGATCATGATGACGGTGCGCGTGGCCGAGTCCACCTCGCGTACGTGCCGCATGAGGGCCGCATACGCCCGGGCATCGGCGTCCCGGTTGACGGCGCTCAAAGTCGAGAGGATCTCCCGGCCCTTCCCGTCCTTGTCCCGGGCGATGGGATACTTCTCCCAATTCCGTTTCACCCAGGCGGGGGGATAACTGGACGTGCCGTTCTTCCAGCTCCCGAACCACAGCAGGACCACGCGGAGATTGTTACTCCTGGCGTCGTGCAGGGCCCCATCCAAGGCGGTGAAGTCGTACTTGCCCTCTTCCGGCTCGGTCCAGTCCCAACCTACGCCCACCAGAGCGGTGTTGAGGTTGGCTTTGGCCAACGCGGGCCACACGGGCCGCACGTTCTCGACCGTCGAGGCGGCGTTGTTCAGCAGTTCGCCGGCCAGCGACAGCCAGGGCTTGCCGTCGACGATCAGTTGGGTCACGGCGCCCCGCTTCTCGAGGTGGGGAATGGGCTGGGTTTGAGCGCTCAGAGTGACTGCAAGCGCGAACAGAATAGTGCAAGCCAACAGAATGCGAAGTCTCATGATGAGTGTCCTTAACGATACCGATACAGTTTCACGTGCTGAATGGTGGGGCCGTCTGCGCCGAAGATCAACCCGCTGCCCGACTGGTTCTTCGCGGCCGCGGCAGCCTGATCCCATTCCAATACGACGTCGTCGCCATTCACCTTGCGCCCCGGAATCCATTGGCCGTTCACAAACTTGCCCGTCTCCACGGTGGCAAGGCCGGCGATTTCCGGTCCCGGAGTGTTCGGCGTGAAGATAACCTGGACATCGCGGCCGGCGACGAAATACTCGTCGGGGCCGACGGAAACGACGATGGCATAGCCCAGCGCCGGCNNCCGGATTCCGCCGGTTGCGCTGAAGGTCAATGTTCACGACGAAATCGCCCAGCGCAATGTCCCGCCTCGGCGCCTGGGTATTGAGCCACGCGGCGCCGATGGTTCCTTTGGCCTGGGCGTCCAGGATCAGCGGCGTCATCTGCGCGAGCACGGCATAGGCCTTGGCGAGCGGCACTTTTTCGATCTCGGTTGGAGCGGGCGCATCGCTGCCGGGCCGGCGCTCGCCCCAGCGTTCCGCATTGTTGATGCCGAACGGCGAGTAGCCCATCGCCGCGTGCTGCCCGATGCCGAAGAAGGCATTGGCCGCGCCGCCCAAGTCGCCATACGACTCAGGCACGAATAGCGGATTGTTGGGGCGGTGGAAGCGTTCGGCCCAGTCGGGGAAGTTGCGCAGATGGACGTCCGGCGCGTTGAGGTCGATCGCGGGCGCGCCAGCCTTCCAAACGTCGATGGTGAGCGGCTGCGGGCAGCCGGTCGGGTAATCGCCGGGAGCCTGATCCTGGGGCTGGACGAGCCAGGTGTTGGTGAACACCGGCAGCGGGTACTCGGCCTTGCCGGCCTTCGCCATGTGCTCCATGAAGCGCGCGTAGTTCCACGCCATGAAGATCTCGTCGGTCGCGGTGGAGGCGCCGAAAACTTCCTGCCACGTGCCGGCGGTCTTGGCGCCCGCGGCCTCCCACAGCTTGCGCAGATCCGGCCACAGCGCCTGCTTGTTCTTTTGCAGATAGGCGGGCAACTCCGGCGGCACGGGACCGGCGAACGCAGCCTCGGCAGCGGCGGAGCGGTCGCGCGAGTCGCCGATCAGCCCCACTTCATTCTGCAACTGGATCATGATCGTGGTGCGCTGCGCGGAGTCCACCTCGCGCAGATGACGCATGAACGCGACGTAGGCGCGGGTGTCGGCTTCGAGGTTGGCCGCGCTCAGCGTTGTCAGCACTTCCACGGACTTGCCGTTCTTGATCCGGACGCGCGGGAACCGCTGCTGGTCGGCTTTCACCCAAGCGGGCACGAAGCTGGAGAGGCCGTTCTTCCAGCTTCCGAACCACAGGAACATGAGGCGCAGGCTGTGCTTCCGTGCGCCATCGAGCAGGCCATCGACGAGGCTGAAGTCGTACTTGCCTTCCACGGGCTCGACCCAGTCCCAGCCAATGCCCACGAGGACGGTGTTGGCATTCACTTTGACGATCTTCGGCCAGGCCGTCTCCATATACTCGAGGCTGGAAGAGGCCGTGTTGTCCGTCTCCCCGGCCAGCGCCAGAAACGGCTTGCCATCGACGATCAGTTGCGTGGCCAAGCCGCGTTGCTCGAGGTGGGGAATCGTCGCGGCGGTCTGGGCTTGCGCGCCCACCGCGACGGCGAGCGCAAACAGGGCGATGCCGATCGGCAGAATCCGCTGTCTCATGGCTGGTCTCCTCAACGATAGCGATACAGTTTGACGCGTTGAATGCTGGGGCCGTCTTCGCCGAAGCGCAGTCCGCTGCCGGACTGGTTCGCCGCCGCGGCTTTCGCCTGCTCGTACTCCAGCACGCAGTCATCGCCTGCCAGTAGACGGGTTACCACCCAGCGGCCGTTCTCAAACCGGCCCGCCTCCACCTTGGCCAGCCCGGCGATGGGCGGCCCCGGCGTCTTGGGAAGGAACGTAACCTGAACGTCGGTCCCGGCCACATAGAACTCGTCCGGACCCGAGGCGAAGACGATCGCGTAGCCAACCTCGGGAATGATGCCGGGAGCCCGGCGATTGCGCCTGAGATTGACGTTCACCGTGTAGCCGCCCAGCTCGATGTCCCGCATCTGGAGACTCTTGTTGAGCCACGCCGCCCCAATCGTGCCCTTCGCCTGGTGCTCCAGGATGAGGGGGCTAAGTTGGGCGAGCACCCGGTAGGCCCTGGGAAACGGCTGGCTCTCGACGTCGGCGGGCATCGCCGGGGCGACGCCTGTGCCGGGCCGGAAGCCGACCAGCCGCGTCGGCTGATCGATGCCCATGGGCGAGTATCCCATGGCGTTGAGCTGCCCGATGGCGAAGAACGCGTTCGCCGCGCCCGCCGGGGTGCTGGACGACTCCGGAATGAAGAGCGGGTTTCCGCTGCGGGCGTAGCGAGCGGCGATCTCCGCGAACTCCGGAAGATAGACGTCCGGCGAGAGCATGTCGATCTGCGGACCGCCAGCCCGCCAGATGTCGTGCATGTGA
>PLEM01000489.1:9550-12671 GCA_003137035.1 Bryobacterales bacterium
GCCATGAAGACCTCGTCCGCCCGGCCAGGGCCGGAACCGAAGACCTGTTCCCAGGTACCCGACGTCTCGGAGCCGGCCTCCTCCCACAGTTTGCGGGTTTCCGTCAGCAGGGAATCCTTGTGGGCTTGCAGGTAGGCGGTCAGCTCCGTGGGAACCGGCTTGCCGAAAACTTCGTTGGCCATCGCGGACCGGTCGCGGGAGTCGCCGATCAGACCGACTTCATTCTCCAGTTGGACCATGATGGTCGTGCGGCCGGGCGAATCGCCTTCCTTAATGTGCCGCATGAAGGCCGCGAAGGCCTTCGCATCGGCGTCCCGGTTGGCGGCGCTCAACGTGGACAGAACCTCGACGGTCTTGCCGCCCGCGAGTTGAGCGCGCGGGAAACGGTCCTGGTTCGACACGACCCAGGCCGGGGCGAAGTTGGTGAGCCCGTTCTTCCAACTCCCGAACCAGAGCCACGCGATGTGCATCTTGTTGGCTCGCGCGTCCCGGATGACGTTGTCGGCGAAAGTGAAATCGAACTTACCCTCTTCGGGCTCGATCCAGGCCCAGGCCATCGGAGCCAGGACCGTATTGAGCCCCACCTTCGCCAGATGCGGCCACGCTTCCTTCATGTGCTCGGGACTGGAGGCGGCGGTGTTCATCAACTCGCCGGCCAAGGCCAGGAACGGCTTGCCGTCGACGATAAGCTGTGTCGCTGCGCCTCGTTTCTCCAGATGGGCGATGGGAGGGGCGGTCGCCGAGGTTTGGGCGCTCGCGGTCATCAGAGTCAGCGCGCCGATCAGGGCAAAGCCTCGACGCTGCACACTTTTCGATATCAGGGTCATATGCTCTGAAGCATTGTACTGCATTCGCGCCTCACAGAGTGCCGTTCCGTGTTGGTACGATGTTCGTCGGCCGACACAAGGAATCATCATGCGGATCAACAGAAGGCAATGGATGGGAATGGCGGCGGGCGCGGCAGGCGCGAAAGCGTTTGGCGCGGAGTGGCCCATCGCCAAGGGCCCGTTCACACCCGAGTGGGAGTCCCTCAAGAGGTACCGATGCCCCGAGTGGTTCCGCGACGCGAAGCTCGGCATCTGGTCGGTGTGGGGGCCGGAGTGCGTGCCCGAGCAGGGAGACTGGTACGCCCACAACATGTACGTGGAGGGCCATGCGCAGTACCAGCATCACCGGGAGACCTGGGGCCATCCGTCGCGGCACGGGTATAAGGACATCGTGCCGTTGTGGAAGGGCGAGAACTGGGAACCGGAGCGCCTGATGCGGCTCTACCAGCAGGCGGGGGGCCGCTACTTCTGCGCGATCGCGCAACACCACGACAACATCGATTGCTGGAATTCGCGCTTCCATCGCTGGAACTCGGTGAATATGGGGCCCAGGAAGGATGTGGTGGGATTATGGCGCGATGCTGCCATCAAGCGCGGACTTCGCTTCGGCGTGACCGAGCATCTGGGCGCCAGTTGGGGTTGGTTCGGCGTTTCGAAACTGGCGGACAAGCAGGGTCCGCTGGCCGGCGTGCCCTATGACGGTGTGAACCCGGAATTCGCCGACCTCTACCATTCCGGCAACCCGAGCGCGAAAGGCTGGTACTCGGACAGCACGCCGGATTCCTTCAAGCTGCAATGGTTTCGCCGCATCCAGGATCTGATCGACAGCTACCAGCCCGACCTGCTCTACAGCGACGGCAGTGTGCCTTTCGGCGATTGCGGCCGCAGCCTGCTGGCGCATTTCTACAACTCGAACCAGAGCCGGCACGGGGGCAGGCTGGAAGCCGTCTACAACTGCAAGTTCAACCAGGACGGCGGCGAATTCGCGCCGGGCGCCTGCGTGCGGGACGTGGAGAGGGGGGTGCTCGACGGCATTCAGGCCGAACCGTGGCAGACGGACACGTGCGTCGGCGAGTGGTACTACAAGCGCGGCATTCAGTACAAGACCACCACGCAGGTCGTCCGAATGCTGGCCGATATCGTCAGCAAGAACGGCAACCTGCTGCTGAACTTCCCTCTGCGGTCCGACGGCACACTCGACGCGCCGCAGGAGAAGATCGCCGCCGAACTGGCCGCTTGGATGCGCCTGAATGGAGAAGCGATTTACGGAACGCGCCCGTGGAGGGTGTTCGGCGAAGGCGCGGCGCAGGCCGCCGCCGGGCACTTCAACGAGGATCGGCAGCGCTACACGGCCGAGGACATCCGATTCACGACTCGCGAGCGGATGCTGTACGCCATCGCGCTGGCGTGGCCGGAGTCCGGCAAGTTGACCATTCGATCGCTGGCCGGGGCAACGGTTGGTTCCGTGCGAATGCTGGGTTCGCCCAGCCCGTTGAGATTCACGCGTGCAGCCGGCGGCCTGGTGGTGGAGCTGCCGGCATCCCCTCCCTGCCAGCACGCCTTCGTGCTGCGCATCGAGGGGGCATGACGGTTTAGGTCTTCTTGGCTTCGCGCAGGATCTTCTCGCGAACCGCGGCGAAGCTGAACACAACTTCGGAGACGGGAACCCCCACCACCTCGTTGCGTTTGAGGTCGCGCAGGCCGACTCCCAGTTCTTCGCCGAACCGCAGCGTGCTGTCGCATTTCTCGAATGGCGCTGTTCCACGGTCCGCCAAGGGGTCGTACCCCATGACGGCCATCGCCACGGCGTCGGTGGCGACCGAATTGGTCCCCGCCACGATCACTCCCGGGTTGATCGCTGCCTGGGGCCTGTTCGGGCTTCCATAGTTCGTCTCGGCGCCGGTGGCCGTGCGAACGCCGTCGATGATCGCCAGGTGAACCGGTCTTGCGGCGTTCAGTTCGGCGGCGATGCGCGGAATCCGGACGCCATGGTCCTTCGAGAAATTGGGGTCTAATTGCTGAGGCGCGCTCTTCGACGGAGGACGGCGTCCAAAGTGGAAGACACCTCCGCGTCCTCCCTGCGGGCGTATGGCCGGCTCATCGATCCCTGCGCCCTCGCCGTAAATCGTGATGGGCGTGGTCCCATAGACGTTTTTCATGGACAGGGTGACACCCGTGGCTGCGTGCTCCTTCATCTTGGCGTGCGAGATGAAAACGTCGCAGTCCTCGTAGGAGTGGTTCAGGTCGTAGCCGGGGTATATCAGGCCCCCGCCGGGCACCATGAACCGCGAGTA
>PLEM01000143.1 GCA_003137035.1 Bryobacterales bacterium
GATCAGGTGGTCTGGTCGGCCAGCGGCAATGTGGACAAGACCGTGGCGAGTGTTCTTTCTCCCGCGGATGCGATTAAGGTTCGCACCCTGGCGAAAGAGTCCGGCATCGACGCCGAGATCCAGCACGACGTCGAGCTCGGCAAGGCCATGGGGCTGACTCAGACCCCGACCATGATGGTGAGACACCGCTCGGTTCCGTACCCGATCTCGGGGGCCGTCAACTACGACCTGCTGCGCAGTTTCCTGGACGGCCGGCTGGGGAAATGACCATGGCCCGCACCTCCCGTCTGCTGCTGCGCATCGCGCTGGGCTGCGTGTTTGTCTTTGCGGCCTGGCTGAAGTTGAAGGAGCCGTGGCAACTGTTCGCCATGTCGGTGGATGCTTACGGGCTGTTGCCGCAATGGGCGGTGGTCGTGGTGGCGCGAACGCTGCCCTGGGCGGAGTTGGCGCTGGGGTTGCTGCTGATCTCCGGCGTGTGGCTCCGCGTTTCCTCCGCAGCCGTTTCGCTCCTGCTGCTGGGCTTTCTTGCCCTGATGGTGCGCGCCTACCTCATGGGCATGAAGATCGACTGCGGCTGCTTCGCCGCCTCCGGCGACCCCATCTCGCTGCGGACGCTGGCCCGCGACGGCGGCCTGTTCGCGGGCGCGCTGGCGCTTACCGTGTTGGCTTGGCGCGCGCCTTGCGCACGCCGCTCCAGTACCACCACCGCCGCTTCGCCGGTTCCAGGTCCGGATTACGCGCGTGAGCGATAGCGGCCGAGAAGACATCCTGGCAGCACGGATCGACGCGGCATCCTTTGATCGCGCATAGGCGCCCCCAGAGTTCCTCCGCCTCGCAGCGGGCGAGTTGCCCGACGCTCGTGACACCGAGTTGCTTCAGATCCTCGATCGTGGCCGGGCCGAGCCCCGCCAGATCCGCCAGCTTCCGTGCCTTTGGCTCCATGGCCCTCATTCTACTCCGGCGGTAAAATCGTCGTATGTCATTTCCGATCCATCGCATGAGACGGCTGCGCGCGACTGAGGGTCTGCGCTCGCTGGTACGGGAGACGCGGCTCGAGCCGGCGCAGTTCATCCTGCCGTTGTTCGTGTGCCCGGGCACGGGCGTGCGGCGCGAGATCGCCTCCATGCCGGGGCACTGCCAGCTCTCGGTCGAGAACATCGTGCTCGAAGCCGCGCAGGCGCAGTTTCTCGGTCTGGGCGGAGTGCTGCTGTTCGGAATCCCGGAGACCAAGGATGAGACGGCCTCGGGTGCGTATTCGGACGACGGCATCGTCCAGCGAGCCGTGCGCGCCATAAAGCTAGGCGTGCCCGGCCTGCCGGTAATTACCGACGTCTGCAACTGCGAATACACCAGCCACGGGCACTGCGGCAAGGTGGTCGACGGGGAAGTGGACAACGACGCCACGCTCGAGTGGCTGGCCCGGGCCGCGGTGTCGCACGCGCGCGCCGGAGCCGACATCGTGGCGCCTTCGGACATGATGGACGGCCGGGTCGCCGCCATACGCCAGGCTCTGGACGCCAACGGCTTTCAGAACACCCCGATCCTGTCCTACGCCGCCAAGTACGCCTCGGTGTTCTACGGCCCGTTCCGCGAGGCTGCGGAAAGCGCCCCGCAGTTCGGCGACCGCCGCAGCTACCAGATGGACCCGGCCAACGGCCGCGAAGCGCTGCGGGAAATCGAGCTGGACCTCGAGGAGGGCGCCGACATGATCATGGTCAAGCCCGCCATGCCCTACCTGGACATCATCCGCCAGGCGCGCGACCGCTGGGAGGTCCCCATCGCGGCCTACCAGGTGAGCGGCGAGTTCAGCATGATCGTGGCCGCGGCGCGAAATGGCTGGATCGACTACCAGCGCGCCATGCTCGAATCATTGACCGCCATCCGGCGCGCCGGCGCCGATATCACCATCACCTACTTCGCCAAGGAAGCCGCGGCCCTGATCAAGCCGCCCCAGAGCAGCCGGGGCGCCGCCGGGCCGCGTATTCCTGGAGCAGTCAACTGACCGCTTGCTGGCGGGACCGTGAAAAAAACGCCGGGCAAGCTGAAGCATGCCCCACGTAGGACATGCTTCAGCTTGTCCTCTTCGACGCTACAAAGCGATTTTCTCACAGCCCCTGACGCGCGCGGCAGACATCAGAGCCGAGCCGCGACCGCAAGGGAGCGGATTCTACGCCGCCAGGGCCTTTGCCGCCTTGCGGAGATCCGCCGGCGCCAGCGCCACCAGCGCGGCGTACCGGCCCGCACCCGCCGCCAGCGCATGGACCGAGACGATGTTGATCCCGGCGGCACTCAGAGCGGCCACCTTCTCGGCCACCGTTCCCAGCCGGTCCTCCCCGGCGATCAGGAGCGCTTTCTGCTTCTTCCCCAGCGCCAGCCCGGCCTTCTTGGCGATCTTCGCCAGGTTGGGGGCCTTGTCGTCCACCACGAAGACCAGCTCGGCGATACGGGCGCTCTTCGGGTAGCCCAGGAACCCCAGCAGGTTCACTCCGGCTTCTTTGATCGCGTTCAGGATCTTAGCCCCTTCTCCAACCTTGTGGGGGACCGTTCCTAGGTAGTAACTCACTTGCGTGATTTCATCAGGCATAGCCAAATCTACAATCTGCGCGGGCAAGAGGTCAAGTTGGTATGCTAGGAGCTTCGGAGTTTTGGAGTCCATGCAGCAGACGCAAGACGTTAACGAACTTCAGCGGATCTCGAAGATCATCCGGCGGCACATCATTGTGATGCTCGGGGAAGCCAAGTCCGGCCACCCGGGCGGATCGCTTTCGGCCGTCGAAACCCTGGTCACCTTGTATTGGGACGTGATGCGGCACGATCCGGCCAACCCGGAGTGGCCCGACCGAGACCGGTTCATCCTGTCGAAAGGCCACGCCGCCCCGGTGCTGTACGCCGTGCTGGCCGAGTGCGGCTACTGCCCTCTGGATTCGCTCAACACCCTGCGCAAGCTCGGCTCGATATACCAGGGCCATCCCGACAAGCGCTTCCTGCCGGTGCTGGAGACCTCGACCGGCTCGCTGGGCGAGGGGCTGTCCATCGCCATGGGCCTGGGCCTGGCCGCGCGCTGGGACAAGCGCCCGGCGCGCACCTATGTGGTGCTCGGCGACGGCGAAATCCAGGAGGGGCAGATCTGGGAAGCCGCCATGTTCGGCGCGTTCCACAAGCTCGACAACGTGGTCGCCATCGTGGATTACAACCGCATCCAATTGGACGGCTTTGTCAAGGACATCATGGAGATAGAGCCGCTGGTGGCCAAGTGGCAGGCCTTCGGCTGGCACGCCATCGAACTGGACGGGCACAGCATCCCGGCGCTTCAGGCGGCTTTCGCCGAGGCGGCCTCGGTGAAGGGCCAGCCCACCGTGCTGATCGCGCACACCATCAAGGGCAAGGGCGTCTCNNTTCATGGAGAACAACCCCAAGTACCATGGCGTGGCCCCGACTAAGGAAGAGGTGGTTCTCGCGCTGAAGGAGCTCGCGTGATGGAAGCGAAATTCGAGTTGAAACCGGGGATGGCGACGCGCGAGGCTTTCGGAAAGGCGTTGGTCGAGTTGGGCCGGGAGAACCCCAATATCTGGGCGGTGGACGCCGATCTGTCGAAATCCACCTACACCTCGCTATTCGCCAAGGAATTCCCCGACCGCTTCGTCTCCTGCGGAATTGCCGAGGCCAACATGGTGGGCGTGGCCGCGGGCCTGGCGCTGGGCGGGAAGATCCCGTTCGCGGCCAGTTTCTCGTGCTTCGTGATGAACAAGGGCTTCGAGCAGTTGCGGGTGGCGGTGGCGTACCCCAACACGAACGTGAAGATCGTTGGAACGCACAGCGGCATCTCGATCGGCGAGGACGGGCCTTCGCAGATGAGCATCGAGGATCTCAGCCTGGCCTGTGCGCTCCCCGGCTTCGTGGTGCTGGCGCCCGCCGACGAGGTGGCCACGCACGCATTGATGCGGGCTGCCGCAGCGCATATCGGGCCGGTCTTCATGCGTACCGGAAGGCCGAAAACGCCCATCGTCTACGCGCCCGGGCAGGAATTTGAAATCGGCAAGGCCATCCAGTTGATCGACGGCAGCGATGTTACGCTGATCGCGAGCGGGCTGCTGGTGGCCGAGGCCATCCGCGCTGGGGAAGCGCTCGCCGCCGATGGCATCTCCGCGCGCGTAATCGACATCCACACCATCAAGCCGCTC
>PLEM01000265.1 GCA_003137035.1 Bryobacterales bacterium
GGTCACCAACCCGCCCATCGACCCGATCCGCGAGGAACTGGTGATGTCGCTGGAGAGCTTCATCGGCAAGGAGGGCAACCTCCTGGAGGAGACTCCGCAGCACTGTCACACGCTCAAGCTCAGGCACCCGCTGCTGACCAACTACGATCTCGAGAAACTGCGCCGCGTCTCGTTGGGCGATTTTCTGGCCAGCACCCTGCCGGCGCTCTATCGCGTGGACGGCGGCGAGAAGGAACTCGAGCGCGCGCTCGAGGATCTCTGCCGCCAAGCCTCCCTGGCCATCAAGAGCGGCTACAACGTGCTGATTCTCTCCGACCGCGGCATCGAGAAGGACTACGCCGCCATCCCCAGCCTGCTGGCGCTGACCGCGGTGCACCATCACCTGGTGCGCGAGGAGACTCGAACCCAAGTGGCGCTGATCGTCGAATCCGGGGAGCCGCGCGAGGTGATGCACTTCGCCCTGCTGATCGGTTACGGCGCCAGCGCGGTGAATCCCTACCTGGCCATCGAAACGCTCGAGGACATGCACCGGCGCGGCCTGTTCCCGCCCGAGGTTTCCTTCCGCGATGCGCTGCGGAACTTCAAGAAATCCATCAACAAGGGCCTGCTCAAGGTCTTCTCGAAGATGGGCATCTCGACGCTGCAAAGTTATCGCGGCGCGCAGGCCTTCGAAGCCATCGGGCTCAACAAATCGGTGGTGGACAAGTACTTCACCGGCACGGCGTCGCGCATCGAGGGCGTGGGCCTGGACGTGCTCGCGCGCGAGGCCAAGCTCAAGCACGATTACGCCTTCCAGCCACCCACCGAATCGGAGACCGAGCTGGCGGTAGGCGGCAGCTACCACTACCGCGTGCGCGGCGAGTATCACCTGATGAATCCGCAGACCATCGCCAAGCTCCAGCACGCGGTGCGGCAGTCCAGCTACGAGACGTTCAAGGAATTCTCCGAGCTGGCCAACAACCAGAGCCGCAACCTGTGCACGCTGCGCGGGCTGATCCAGATCCGCACGAACCCGCGGCCGATTCCGCTCGAGGAAGTCGAGCCCGCCAGCGAAATCGTCAAGCGGTTTGCGACCGGCGCCATGTCGTTCGGCTCTATCTCGAAGGAAGCCCACGAAACCGTGGCCATCGCCATGAACCGCATCGGCGGGCGCTCCAACACCGGCGAGGGCGGCGAAGACGAGGCGCGCTTCCACCCCGACGCGAACGGCGACTCGCGCCGCAGCGCCATCAAGCAAGTGGCCTCGGGCCGCTTCGGAGTCACCACCAACTACCTGGTGAACGCCGACGAATTGCAGATCAAGATCGCGCAGGGCGCCAAGCCCGGCGAGGGCGGCCAGCTTCCCGGGCACAAAGTGGACGCAGTCATCGCGCGCATTCGCCACTCCATCCCCGGCGTGCAGTTGATTTCGCCGCCGCCGCACCACGACATTTACTCGATCGAGGACCTGGCGCAACTCATCTACGACCTGAAGAACGTCAACCCGCGCGCCCGCATCTCGGTGAAGCTGGTGGCCGAGGTGGGCGTGGGCGTGGTGGCGGCCGGAGTGGCCAAGGCGCACGCCGACCTGGTGCTCATCAGCGGGCACGACGGCGGCACCGGCGCCTCCCCGCTCACCGCCATCAAGCATTCCGGCGCACCCTGGGAGCTGGGCCTGGCCGAAACGCAGCAGGTCCTGGTGATGAACGACCTGCGCAGCCGCATCCGGGTGCAGACCGACGGCAAACTGCAAACCGGCCGCGACGTCATGATCGCCGCGCTGCTCGGGGCCGAGGAGTTCGGCTTCGCCANNTCATGATGCGCAAGTGCCACCTGAACACCTGCCCGGTGGGCATCGCCACGCAGAACCCGGCGCTGCGCGCCAAGTTCGCGGGCCAGCCCGAGCACCTCATCAACTACTTCTTCTTCGTGGCCGAGGAGGTGCGCGAGTGGCTGGCGCAGCTCGGCTTCCGCACTTTGGACGAAGCCATCGGGCGCGTAGACCGGCTCGAGATGGCCGACGCCCTGGATCACTGGAAGGCGCGCGGGCTGGACTACTCGTCGATTCTCTACAGCCCGCCGGTGCCCGGCCGCGTCTCGCGTCGCTGCACCATCAGCCAGGACCACGGCTTGCAGCAGGCGCTCGACTACAAGCTCATCGACCACGCGCGCGATGCGCTGGAGAGCGGCGCGCCGGTCGAGTTCCGCCTGCCCATTCGCAACATCCACCGCACCGTGGGAGCCATGCTCTCGGGCGAAGTGGCGCGCCGCTACGGCTCCGAGGGACTGCCCGAGGACACCATCAAGTTCCACTTCACCGGGTCGGCGGGCCAGAGCTTCGGCGCGTTCCTGGCCAAGGGCGTCACGCTCATGCTCGAGGGCGACGCCAACGATTACGTCGGCAAGGGTCTCTCCGGCGGCAAGCTGATCATCTTCCCGCCCAAGAAATCGACCTTCCAGCCCGAGGAGAACATGCTGGTCGGCAACGTGGTGCTCTACGGCGCCACCAGCGGCGAGGCGTTCTTCAACGGGATGGCCGGCGAGCGATTCGCTGTGCGGAATTCGGGAGCCACCGCGGTGGTCGAATCGGTTGGCGACCACGGCTGCGAGTACATGACCAACGGCATCGTGGTGGTGCTCGGGCGCACTGGAAGGAACTTCGCGGCCGGCATGACCGGCGGCATCGCTTACGTGCTGGACGAGGCCCGCGACTTCGCCTCGCGCTGCAACCGCGCCGGCGTGGATCTCGATCCGCTGGACGAACCCGCCGACATCCAGTTGCTGCACGGCCTGATCGAGCGCCACCTGGAGACGACCGGCAGCCCGCGCGCCGACTGGATTCTGGACAACTGGGCGTCCATGATGGGCAAGTTCGTCAAAGTCTTCCCGCGCGAGTTCAAGCGCGTGCTGGGCGTGCCGCGCGCCACGGAGGTGGTCCATGGGTAAACCCACCGGCTTTCTCGAATACCCCCGCGAGGTCACCCAACGCCGCCCCGTCGGCGAGCGCGTGAACGACTTTTTCGAGGTCTACGAAGAGTTCCCCGCCACCAAGGTCCAGGTGCAGGGCGCGCGCTGCATGGATTGCGGCGTGCCCTTCTGCCACAGCGGCTGCCCGCTGAACAACCTCATCCCGGATTGGAACGACCTGGTGTATCGCGACCGCTGGAAGGACGCCATCCGCGCTCTGCACGCCACCAACAACTTCCCGGAATTCACCGGCCGGCTCTGCCCCGCTCCGTGCGAGGCCGCTTGCGTGCTCGGCATCAGCGATCCGCCGGTCACCATCAAGCAGATCGAGAAATCCATCGTTGACCGCGCCTTCAGCGAGGGCTGGATCGTGCCCGAGCCCCCGCCCACGCGAACCGGCAAGCGCATCGCCATCGTCGGGTCCGGGCCGGCGGGCCTGGCCGCCGCTCAGCAGTTGAATCGGGCCGGCCACACCGTGACCGTGTTCGAGAAGGCGGACCGCATCGGCGGCCTGCTGCGCTACGGCATCCCCGATTTCAAGATGGAGAAGCGCATCCTGGACCGCCGCCTCGACCAACTCACGGCCGAGGGCGTCGTGTTTCGCCCGAACTCCCACGTCGGCGGCAACGTGCCGGTGGAGAGCCTCCAAAAAGAGTTCGACGCCGTCCTGCTGGCCGGCGGAGCCGAACAGCCGCGCGACCTGAATGTGCCGGGCCGCGAGCTCAAGGGCATTCACTTCGCCATGGAGTTCCTGCCGCAGCAGAACCGCCGCACACTCGGCGAGCGCATCAACTCAAAGGGAGGCATCCTGGCCACCGGCCGGCGCGTAGTCATCATCGGCGGCGGCGACACCGGAGCCGATTGCCTGGGAACCTGTCATCGCCAGAACGCCACTTCGGTTCACCAGTTCGAGATCCTGCCGATGCCCCCCGCCGACCGCTCGCCCGAGACGCCCTGGCCGCTCTGGCCGCTGCAACTGCGCGTCGAAAGCTCGCACGAAGAAGGCGGCATCCGCGAGTGGGCCGCCGCCACCACCAAGTTTACCGGCGACGACCGCGGCAACGTAGCGCAACTCCACGCCGTGCGCGTCGGCCCCGCGCCGCGCTTCGCAACAATCCCGGGCAGCGAGTTCACGCTCGAAGTAGACCTGGTGTTGTTGGCCCTGGGCTTCACCGGCCCGGTTCGCAGCGGCATGATCGACCAACTCGGAGTGAAGCTCGCCCCCCGCGGCAACGTCGCCACCGGCGAGGACCGCATGAGCTCCGTCCCGGGCATCTTCGCTGCCGGCGACATGCGCCGCGGCCAATCCCTCATCGTCTGGGCCATCGCCGAAGGCCGCCAAGCCGCCCGCGCCATCGACCGCTACCTGATGGGTGAAACCCGGCTGACGTAGGTGGGGCGGACTTCAGTCCGCGCAGGACTTCAGTCCTGCTACTCCGGTTCGGGCAAGGCTATCCGATCACTCCGCAGTGGTCTCCATACCCACATTCCATCCCGCCCAGCGCTGCCGCCTCCACCCTCTACGCCGTCTCGGTCGCCGCCTCCAGGCCCAGGGCCTGCACCTCGAAGGACCGCATCAGGTACTTCTGCACTTTGCCGTTGGCGGTCATGGGGAACGCATCGACGAAACGGACGTGCTCGGGGATCTTGAAGTACGCGATCTGGCCGCGGCAGAAATTGCGAATCGCCTCGGGCTCGACCGAGTCGCGGCTCCTCAACCGGACCCAGGCCGCCACGCGCTCGCCCAGCCGCTCGTCCGGGATGCCAAAAACGTAAACGTCGGAAATGTTCGGGTGCCGGCGCAGAAACTCCTCGACCTCGAGCGGGTAGACCTTCTCGCCGCCGCGGCTGATCATGTCCTTGGCGCGGCCCGTGATCCGGAAGTAGCCGTCGGGCCGCATGGTGGCCAGGTCGCCGCTATGCAGCCAGCCCTCGGCGTCGATGGCGCGGGCGGTGGCCTCGGGATTCTCGTCGTAGCCCTTCATCACCGCGAACCCGCGCACGCACAGTTCGCCTTGCTCGCCCACGGGCACGGTCTGGCCCGTCTCGAGATCGGCCAGCCGGATCTCGGTGTCCGGCAGCGGGCTGCCCACGGTGGTCACGCGCGTCTCCACGCTGTCGTCGGTCGCCGACATCACGATCACCGGCGAGCTTTCCGTCTGCCCGTAACAGATGGTCAATTCGCTGCAGTGCATTTCGTGGACCACGCGCCGCATCAGCTCGATCGGACAGGGCGCGCCGGCCATCACTCCCGTTCGCAGCGAGCTCAGATCGAAGCGGGCGAAGCGCGGGTGCTCGAACTCGGCGATGAACATGGTGGGCACCCCGTAGAGCGCGGTGCAGCGCTCCTCCTCCACCGCCTCCAGCACCGCCAGCGCATCGAACTGCGCCGCGGGAAGCACCAGCGCCGCGCCGGAGGTCAGCGCCACCATCGCGCCGATCACGCAGCCGAAGCAGTGGTAGAGCGGCACCGGCGTGCAGATGCGGTCGCGCCCGCTGGCCTTCAGACGCTGCCCGATGAACAGCCCGTCGTTCACCAGGTTGCGGTTGGTCAGCAGCACACCCTTCGGCGAGCCGGTGGTGCCGGAGGTGTACTGAATGTTGACCACCTCCTGCGGCGTCACGGGAACCGCCGGGAAATCCACGCCACAGGCCAGCATCCGCTCCCACTGCTCGCCACCGAGCAGGACCGTGGATTCCAGCGGAAGGTTGTGCCCCCGGCGCGCCTCCTCGAGAACCTCCACGTAGTTGGCCCGCGCATCTTTTTCCCGCAGGAACAGCAGCCGCACGCGCGAGCGCTCCAGCACGTACCGCAGGTCTTGCGCGCGGAATGCCGGATTGACGTTCACCAGAATCGCGCCGATGCGCGACACCGCGGCCTGCAAGTAGATCCACTCCGCGCAGTTCGTGGACCACATCCCGATCCGGTCGCCGGGGCGAATCCCCATGCCCCACAGCCCGCGCGCCGTGCGCGAAACCTCCTCCCGGAGCTGGCGGTAGGACAGCCGCAGCCCTTGATGGCGGGAAACCAGCGCGTCCCCATCCGGAAACCGCGCCGAAGTGTCGTCGAGAACCTGCCCGATGGTCTTCTCGATGGGTGCAAGCTCGGGACCGCGTGCGTAGCTGAGCATTTCGGCCAAACTTTCCCACTCTAGCACGGGCCCTGCGGTGCGAGAGCCGCGCCCGGACGCGCTTCAGCACTGAGCCACGGCCCTGAGCGACCAACTACGGAGTACGATTCACTCCGTGGCCCTATGGAGGGCGGACTTCGAGTCCGCGCGGGGCTTCAGAGGGACTTGCAGAATTCCTGGAAACCGCTCCCTCGCGGTCGCGGCTCGGAAACGCAGCGCTGATTCTGGACGGGTTACCGAGCCGCGCGCGTCAGCAAGCGGACCTTCTACGAATTCTGCAAGTCCCTCTTCAGACCCGCGGCGCGGCGGGGCTCAAGCCCCGCGCGGGTTGAAACCCGCCCCCCGGGGTGCGCTGGCAACCCCCGGCCGCGCCCAACTTGCTCTATGCTAGAAAGCTATGACCAAATGGATTGTCGCTCTTTTGTCTGGCTTGACCCTGGCCGTGGCGCAGCCCGTCCCCGACGCTGCCAAGGATGTGCTGGCGGCATCGGACGCCTGGAGACAGGCGATGATAAAGAAGGACGCCGCCGGGCTGGAGAAGTACCTGCACGCGGATCTCACCTACAGCCACTCCAACGCCTTCAACCAAACCAAAGCCGACGTGATTCGGACCACCACCACAGGCAAGACCACCATCGAAGCGATTGACTTCAGCGACGTCTCGGTGCGGGTCTCCGGCACGCTCGCGCTAATCCGGGCCAACGTCGATATGCGGAACAATGTCGAAGGCAAGATCACGATCCATCATCTGAATGTCCTGCACGTCTGGCTCAAAGGTGCGGACGGCTGGCAAATGGTAGCGCGTCAAGCCACGCTGAAGAGCCCGCCCACCACCCCGTAGGCACGCTGGACCTGGCGCCGGCAGGCGGCAGCGCCATAAGGCTCACCCCGCTTCGCTGAGGCTGCCCGCCCCTCCCCGCGGCGGCGGCCTCGTCGAAGTGAAACTCGGAGCCCGCGGCCTGGCCGGTGAGGTGGGAAAATGAAGGCTCTATGAGGGCCGTCACCAAGAAACGACTGCGCGTGCTGGCGTTGGTTCTTCTGCTCGGGGTGTTGGCAGTCGGTTGGGCGGTGTATGATCCCTGCTATTGCTGGGTGTTCGAGAAGGACCCGAATACTCCGATGCATTTGAAAACTCTTCCCACTGGATGCGAGTTGCTGACGCTTCCTCAGCCATTCGATGTCCGGGAGGACCTTGCGGATATTGAAAAGATCGGAGGGTCGGCGACAGGTGGATTCGAGTTTCGGCAGTCACCGGATGCCGCGGACGAGGTTTTCGTCGCAGAGGAGACGCACGGTGAGGACGACTACAAGAGTCGCATTCCGCAATGGTACAGCAAGCTGAAATACAGGTTCAGTTTTCCGGCGCTGGTAGGACGTGTAGACGAAAGGATTCATGACATACGTTCGGTTTCCGAGCAGGACTGGAGCCGAGGCGGGCCTTTGCCGACAGTAGTGAACGAGTGGGGCAAAGAGCTGTCGTTCCAGGGAGTCGATTATGCATCCGAGGGAGCGCGTTATGCCGGGAGACTGTTTCCGAGGACTGACCGCTTCTACTGGATTCGGCCGGGGTTGGTGACCGCAGGCAAACAACGTATTGCGGTGTTCAGCTATGGCAACAGCGAGCTGAAAGGCAACGCGGTCCTCGATCCGGACTGGCTGATGCCCCCACGGAGAACCTACACGGTGGATATCTACGCTGTATCGAGCGGCGCTCGATTGGCTCTGATTCGTGGCTGGAGCTGTCATGGCGGCGAACTCAACTCGTTTGCGTGGCACGGCGAAAAGTTGTGCTCGTTACCCCTCAAGGACGAGACGGTTTTGGTTTGCGGATTCAAGTAGTTCTGAGGAGCGTTCTTCCGTGGTCGAGACGCGGCGGGATGGGAACAATTGAAATCTGGCCGCGAGCGACTGAAATGTCGCCCTGTGGGAAGACCCGATCGAGAAGCAAGACCACCAACCTCAGCTTGGCTGTTATTGCTCATGGTAGAATGCTGGTCCGTATCGGTGGCCAACCAATTGACAGGAGATAACTCATGAACATCCGCCGCTTTTGCTGGAATGTTGGCGTTCTCATTGGAACTGTCTTGTTCTCGTGCTCACCAGCCGCGGCTGCGGCCGCCAAAGCGGCACGCATAGTTCGTTCGCCAGACCGGAAGATCGCCGTCACCATTTACACCGACGCCCCGCTGGGCTACAGCATCGCCGTGGATGGCAAGCCGGTGTTGCTGCGCTCCCGCCTTGGCCTGGAACTGGCCGGCGATGTGAAACTGGGCGAGAAGCCCGCCGTGCGGAGCGAACTGCGGAGGTCCGCCGACACTCGTTGGGAGAACAAGCTCGGCAAGAACCGCAACGTGCGGGATCATTACAACGAATTGACCTTGACGCTGAAGGATGGCGATCGCACCTTTGGCGCGGTCGCCCGGGCGTACGACGACGGCGTGGGTATCCGCCTGGTTCTCCCCAAGCAGCCTGGGATGGATTCCTTCACGATCACGCGCGACGCCACCGAGATCACCTTCGCCGGCGACTATCCGGTCTGGGCGGGCTGGAACAACGCGGAGGGCCCCAGTCGCCCCGAGGGCGGTTTCGTGGGCTCGCAGGAATGGCGATACCTGCCCAACACGCTTTCCGCCCTGAACCCGGCCTTCAAACACGGACTGCCGTTCCTGGTCCACACACCCGCGGCGTATGTCGCCATCACCGAGTCAGACCTGCTCGACTGGTCCGCCATGTGGCTGGTTCCCAAGGCCGGCGCCAAGAATACGCTGGAGGTGCAGCTCGCCCCGCCGATCCCGGCGCAGCCATGGCCGTCGCGCAATCCATCGGCCGCGGATGGAGCGGCGGTGAGCACAGCGCCGGCGCCCCTAGGCCCGGTTCAGAAGGGGCTCGTGGTGGCCCAGACTCCCCACAACTCCCCCTGGCGCACGTTCACCATCGCCCGCCAAGCTCATCAACTCATTCAGAGCGACCTGGTGCTCAACCTCGCCACCCCGAGCAAACTCGCCGACGCCTCCTGGGTCAAGCCCGGCATGGCGTCCTGGGGCACGTGGTGGTCCGCCACGGGGACAAACGACCTCCCCACACTCAAACAATACATTCAGCTTGCCGCCGACATGGGCTGGCCCTATCAACTGTCGGAGATTGGAGATAAGTCGATCGTCCCCGAATTGGTCGCCTTTGCCAAGGAACGGGGCGTGCGCGTGTGGCTGTGGTTCCACTTCAACGACTTCATCGACAGCGCTGTCTACAAGAGAGACTTCCCCATGTACGCGAAGTGGGGACTTGCGGGACTGAAGATAGACTTCATCGATCGCGACGACCAGTGGG
>PLEM01000467.1 GCA_003137035.1 Bryobacterales bacterium
AGGCGCTGAGCTTCGAGGGCGAGACCGGCCCGTATGTCCAGTACGCCGCGGTGCGCGCCCGCAACATCTGGCGCAAGCTCGAGGAACGCGGAGAGGCGATGCCCGACTTCGCCAGAGAGCTGACGCCCGAGGCGATGAGCCGGCAGCTCCACTCCGAAGGTCTCTGGCAACTGGTGGTGGCAGCCTCGAAGGCCGATTCCGCCATCGAGCGCGCCATCGTCGCCGGCGAGCCCGCGCACGTCGCCAAGTACGCCTTCCAGCTCGCTCAGGCGTTCAGCAACTTCTATCACGAGTACCCGGTCATCACCGAAGAGAATCGCGAGAAGAAAGTCTTCCTGCTGTGGCTGACGGGCTACCTGAGGCTGCAACTCGAGCGCACTCTGGCGGTGCTGGGCATCGACGTTCCCGAGTACATGTAGGGCTATTCCAAGCCGCCTCTCAACAGCGCCAGCAACGGTACGGCCTCCGTCGACGGGTCGAGGCGATATCGGTCTTCGCCTGGATACACGACGAACCGCCGGTTGGCCTTCACGTCCTCGCAAGCCAGGTGGAAGCCTCTGCTGGGGTGAGGGTTGCCGAGCGACCGCTTCACTTCCACAGCCCATAACTTCTTTGGCCCGAGATCCAGCAGCAGATCGATCTCGGCGCCCGCGGAGGTGCGGAAGAACCATGCGTTCGAGCCAGGCGGGGCCGCCGCGAGGAGGTTCTCGACGACGAACCCTTCCCAACTCGGACCGACGACGGGGTGGCCAAGCAGTTGCTCCCGGCTCGAGATTCCCAGCAGCGCGTGGACGATCCCGCTATCGCGCACGTAGACCTTGGGCGAGCGCACAAGCCGTTTGGACAAATTCGATGCCCAGGGTTGCAAGCGCCTTACCAGCAGCAGATCGACTAGCGTGTCGAGGTAGCGTGCAATTGTCTGACCACTGACTCCCAGGCCGGCGGCCAGGCGCGCCGCATTCAGCAGTTGGCCTTGATTGTGTGCCAGCATCTGCCAGAAGCGATGCAGCGTCTCGGCCGGCACGCGCGGCCCGAGCGCCGGAAGATCCCGCTCCAGGTAGGTCTGAATGAATGCCAGCCGCCACTCGAAACTGGCGGCATCGTCCCCTGCCAGGTAGCTGTCTGGAAACCCGCCGCGCGTCCAGAGCCGGTCTATGGCATCGGTCGAGAGTGCGGCGACCTCCCCGGCTGTGAAGGGCGTCAGCTCGAGATAGGCGATTCGGCCCGCCAGACTCTCAGCCGACTGTTTGAGCAATTCGATCGAGGCCGAGCCGAGAAGCAGGAACTGCCTGGCGCGACTGCCTTTTCGGCGCCGGCGATCGATGAGGCCCCGCAGGGTTTGAAAGATCCCGGGTGCGCGGTGAATCTCGTCGAGGATTACCAACTGGTGCGGGTGCGTCGACAAATAGAGTTCGGCGTCGGAGAGCTTGGCGCGGTCCGAGGGCAGTTCCAGGTCCAGGTAGACCGCCTCTCCGGCGAGTTCGTCTGCCAGCGCCCGCGCGAGGGTAGTCTTGCCGGCCTGCCGCGGTCCGAGCAGGGCCACGGCGGGGAAGCGGTCGAGCAGATCACGGAGGCGGGAGGCAGCCCGGCGCGGAACCATATATTGCAATTATTCCACAACATGGAAGAATTGCAATGATAAAATCGCGAGCCGACATGCCACCTCTTGCCTCCTTGAACAAATACCCGCCTCCCCGCGATCTTCCCGCCGCATAATGGAGCGCAGAGGACCCGGAGGTGCGATGAAAGCCAATTGGGAGAGAATCATCCGTGAGAAGATGCAGCCGATCGAATTGATCCCCGGGGCGGGATCGTCGGTTTACAAAGTCAGGGGGGACAAGACCACCGTCTGGGCGCTGACGGATCTCGGGGACTTTCCTCAGCCCATGCCGCCGCTGGACAAGCACGAAATGTCGCCGACGGGCGGACGGGAGGTTTCCTTCGATGTCGCGGACCCCGATTTTCTGGTGGTGCACAAGACCGTGGGTGTGGCGGAGTACACGCACCACATCCCCTGGGAGAAGATCGTCGATCTGGTGTTTCGCGGCGTAAGTTGACCGCCCCTACGGGTGGCCGGGCTCAGAACCGAAGAGCGTGGGTTTCTCTTCGCTCGGAGAGGATTCGCCGGGGCAGCCGTCCTCTCTGTCGAAGCTGATGCCGGTCATCTGAAAGCGGTAGTTCTCCTTCCGCCGGATCAGGAAATACACCGGCAGCGGCTCAGGCAGTTCTTTGCCCGCGACCCAGTCGAGATCGACGGCGATCTGCCACTGACCGGGTTTCTCCGTGCAAGGCTGCACGAACTGGAACTCCCCGAGGACGATATCGGAGTGAAGAACTCCGTGCCACTTCTCGAGCTGTTCCAGGTTGCTGGCCGACGACCGTGACGCCATCTCATCCCACGGACGCGTGAGCCACTCGTCCACGAAGTCCTGGGGCTGGAGGGCGACCGGGTCGGTGCGCACTGCCCCATCCTTTCCGACTCGGTAGTGGAGGACGTGCGTGCGGATCAGGATTCCGACGTCAATGCTGCGCCCGGGCAATTCTAGCAGGAAGTCGTCGGGCTTCAGCCTGATGTTCCAGTCATGACAGTAGTAGATCCCTCGGTCGCCGCTCTGGAGAATAGTCGCGGGCGCGGTCCCTGGACCGAGCCGGAATAGAGTGTATCCAATCCCGTTCCAGCAAGAGACGCAGGTCACTGCAAAGCGGGTCAACACGGCCAGGCGGCTGCCCTGGCCGTCGGGGTCAGAAAAGCGGGCGGCGGCGGGTTGGCCAAACTCAGGCGCATCGGGAATCGATTCCAGTCTCCGTACGGGGTTGCCATCGTTCCAGTCGTACAGGAACACCGACTGATCTGTCCCGCAAGGGAGGGCGGCGCCGGCGATCACGAGTAGCGCCCCTGGGTACTCCGGCGGGCGCGAGAGACTCAAACTACTGACGACCCCATACTTGGTGTCATGCGCTCTGAACAGCCCGGCGCGAGCCAGATCCGTGATCAGGCTCGGATAGAGCAAGGGGAACCGGGCGTCCAGCTCCGCCTTCGTTTTGGGAAGCCGTGATTCGATCCAGTCCCGGAGGGCGAGATGGAAATCGGTAAGCGGCTTCCGTGGCACTTCCCAGTCCTGGGACATTCTCGCGCCCGCATCGCGCAGGCGTGCCGAGGCCAGCGATATTCTCTCCATGCCCGGGTCCTGCCCGAGCAGGACAATCGCCGAGATCAGACCGAGCGCGCCTAGACGGAGTGCCATCCGGATTCGCACTTCCGAGTCCGAGTATACAATTCGCTAGAATAGCGGTCAAATGCCATCTATCGACTCGTTCGGCTCCAGGTCCGCTTTGCGCGTGGGCCAGCGCGAGGTTCAGATTTACTCGCTGAACGCTCTCGAGAAGGCGGGCGTTGGCGATGTGTCGCGCTTGCCGTATTCGATCAAGGTGCTGCTCGAGAACCTGCTGCGGCACGAGGATGGACGCAGCGTCTCCGCCGCGGACATCGAATTCGTCGCCCGCCCGTCGGGCGGCCCGCGCGAGATCGCCTTCATGCCCGCGCGGGTGCTGTTGCAGGATTTTACCGGCGTGCCGTGCGTGGTGGACCTGGCGGCCATGCGCGACGCCCTGCAGGCGATGGGCGGCGATCCACGGCGCGCCAACCCGCTCATCCCCGCCGATCTGGTCATCGATCACTCGGTGCAGGTGGACCA
>PLEM01000477.1 GCA_003137035.1 Bryobacterales bacterium
TGTCCCAGGTGAGGCGGAGCAAACCGGTCTGTCCGGCGCGATAGCCTTCGATGTCCTTGGAGAGCGCGGCCACGGTCGAGCCCGCGCGCCGGGCTACGGCGTCGAAGATGTCGCCGGTGGCCGAGAGCCCGGCCTCGACTCCGAAATAGGCCGGGTGAATCGAGCCCTTCACCACGCCGCATACGCCGGGGACCAGATCCACGTGTTTGGCGATGGCCATGATGCACGTCGAGGTGCCAACCACGTTGACGACGTCGCCTTCCTTGANNCGCCGGCGCCGATGGCGTCCCAGTGCGCGTCGAAAGCGCCGACCGGAATGGGAATCCCCGCGCGCAGGCCGAGCTTCGCCGCCCATTCCGGCGAGAGCCTTCCCGCGATTTGATCGCTGGTCGCGTAGCGCCCCTCCAGCTTGCCTCTGACGCCGCCCAGCAACGGGTCCACGGCTGTCAGAAACTCCTCCGGAGGCAGGCCGCCCAGGGACTTGTTCCACATCCATTTGTGACCCATGGCGCAAACCGAACGCGGCGCTTGCGCGGGGTCGTCGATCCCGCACAGCACCGCCGCCACCATGTCGCAGTGTTCGAGCGCCGTCGCCATGCGCTCGCGCCGCTCGGGGTTGTGGCGCAGCCAGTGGAGCAGCTTCGCAAAGCCCCACTCGGAGGAGTAAACCCCGCCGCACCACTCGATGGCTTCGAGACGCTCGCGGCGCGCGGTGGCGGTGATTTCGGCGGCCTCGCGCTTGGCGCGGTGGTCGCACCAGAGGTAGTAGTCGTCGAGAGGAACAAGCGCTTCGTCAACCGGGACCACGCTGGAGCCGGTGGTATCGAGCGCGATGGCAGCCACGTCGCCGCCCGCCACGCCCGCTTCGCGAAGCGCCTGGCGGATCGCCGCAACCAGCGCCTGCATGTGGGCGGCGTGGGACTGGGTGGCGTGGTCCGGGTCTTCCTTCCGGCGCACCAACGGGTACTCGCCAATCGCCGAGCCGAGCCTGCCGCGGCGGCTATCGACGATGGAAACGCGCACGCTGAGCGTACCGAAATCGACACCTGCCACTACCGCCATGGGAGCCTCCTACGTAAGCGTTTGCATCACAACAAAGGTCGATTGTACAACGTCGCGGCCATCCGGGTACCATGAAGTTTATGTCCATTCTGGTGACTGGCGGCGCGGGCTACATCGGCAGCGTGACCGTGGAGCTTTTGAGGAAGCGTGGGGAAGAGGTGGTGGTGCTGGACGACCTGCGCCATGGGCACCGCGCGGCGCTGGTCCCGGATGTTCCCTTCTATCAAGGCACGTTCGGCGACGCGGCGCTGGTCGGGCGGATTGTGGCCCAGCATGGGGTGGACGCGTGCATCCATTTCGCCGCGCTGATCGAAGTCGGAGAATCGGTTGTCGAGCCGGCGCGGTACTTCGAGAACAACTCGGCGCAGGCGCTGGCGCTGCTGGAGGCGCTGCGGAAAGCGGGAGTCGCCCGATTCGTGTTCTCCTCGACCGCCGCGGTCTACGGCCAGCCCAAACAGATTCCGATCCCGGAGGATCATCCGCAGTGGCCCACCAACCCGTACGGGTGGTCGAAGCTGTTCGTCGAGCGCATGCTGGAGAGCTTCGACCGCGCTTACGGCCTGAGGTTCGTGGCGCTGCGGTATTTCAACGCGAGCGGGGCCACCGCGGAGCATGGCGAGCACCACGAGCCGGAGACCCACCTGATCCCGAACGTGCTGAAGGCGGCGCTGGGACGGCGTTCGCACGTTTCGGTGTTCGGGCAGTACTACCCGACTCCGGACGGAACGGCGGTGCGCGACTACATTCACGTGGCCGATCTGGGATCGGCGCACATGCTGGCGCTGGATTACCTGCGCGACGGCGGCGCCTCCGAGTGCATCAACCTGGGCAACGGGAAAGGCTACTCGGTGCTGGAGGTGATCGAGACGGCGCGGCGCGTGACCGGCCGGGCAATCGAGGCGCGCAAGGAGCCGCCGCGGCCCGGCGACCCATCGCACCTGGTAGCCTGCGCCGACAAAGCGCGCCGGGTGCTCGGGTGGGAGCCCGCCTGCCCGCAACTCGAAGACATCATCCGCAGCGCTTGGGAGTGGCGCCTGGCGCACCCGGACGGGTATCCGGTTGCGTGAGAGGGCCAAGTGCGGTTCTTGCCGCTGTTCCTCTGCGAGAATCCCCGATCTCCCAGGACGTTCGTCTGATGAGGGGGATTGTGCGAAGGATCGCCATCGAATAGAATCAGAGCTTCAACGAATAGGGCTCTTGAGTCCTAGGACCGATACCAGGAAGGGCCGCGTTGCCTGGCGGACTATTGGGCGGTTTGAGCAATGGCAAGAGGTGAGCCAAGAACGGGTAGCCCAGCACAGCCAGACGGCGCCGCTGCCACGTCGACATCAGCGGCGGGCGGGCCCGGCTCAAAGTCCGCCGATGCCGACCGCGAGCGCGTCAAAGCCCAGATGCGACGGTGGCAGGACCGAGTACTCGATATTAACAAGTCCAATCCGTTGATCGGTCTGAACAGGTCCCGCGTCGCGAAGCTTGGTGTTAGCGAGCCCGACGCGAAGGCGCTCTTCTCGACCTTCGTGGTCGGGGAAACGAAACTGCGCATGCCACTTGTGCGGAAGCGGCCACGCAAACCGCAGGACTCGCTGCCGTTTGAGCCAGGCGAAGAACCGGATCTCTTCGTCGAGCCCGGAGACATTGTGCTCGACGCGAACGCTGCTGACCTGATGCGCCGGCTCCGTCGTATCCACGACAACGCGCGAACGACCGTTGAGGAACGCGGCGTCACGACGCTGTATCTGACGTTCGGCGCGCTGCGCTGGAAAGACGATCTGTTTGGTGAGTCGGTGAGTCCGCTGTGGATGGTACCCTGTGAATTCGAGAGCAAGGGACCAGATGCGCCGCTGCGACTTTCCATGGCAGACGAGGACGCCCAGGTCAATCCCGCACTCGAGTATTATCTTCGCGAGCGGCACAAGATCGACTTACCCGAGCTTCCCGAAGAAGTGGGCCCGCAATCGCTCGAACGATTCTCGCGCAGCGTTCTGCGAAGAGTCCAGGAGCAGGGGTGGGAAGTTACAGATGAGGTTTGGCTTAGCACCTTCTCTTTCGAGTCGTTGGTGATCTACCGTGACCTGCGGGCGCTTGTAGAAGCCGCCACTGCCCACAGAGTAATCGCTGCCCTGTCTGGTGCAGCAGGCTCAGCAGGCAAAACGGAAGCGCTCCCGCACGACCTCGATTCCCTGCCCACCCCCGAGACCGTGCCCATTCCCGTGCTGCCCACCGATTCAAGCCAGCTCGAGGCACTCACGTTGTCATCGTCGGGGCATCACGTGGTGGTGCATGGCCCACCGGGGACCGGCAAGAGCCAGACCATCGCGAACCTGATTGCCGACGCACTCGCGCGCGACCGAAAAGTGCTTTTTGTGAGCGCGAAGATGGCCGCGTTAAACGTTGTGTACGAACGACTAAAGGAACTCGGACTTCAACGTTTCTGTCTTGAGGCGCACAGCACGAAGGCCGGGAAGCAAAAAGTCGTCGACGAGCTGCGCCGAACGTTGGAGGCCGAGGTCTGCTCTGATGGGGATGCGTTAGAACGCGAGTTGCAGGCGCTGCTTCGGGTCCGGAATGACCTGAATTCCTATGCCCGTGAATTGCATACTTCAGCCCAGCCGCTCGGGGTCTCCGTCTATCGGGCGAACGCACGTCTCGCACAGCTTGCAGACGTAGCCGACGTTCGCAGCCCGATGCCGTGGGCAGATGTTCTCGGCGTTTCACGTGACGAACTCGATACGCGTCTCCAAGCCCTTGAAGAGCTCGCCACCAGCGCGGCGGTGTTCGACGACCGCAGCGCTCATCTTTGGTGTGGTTTTTCGCCGGTCCAATTTGGACTCGCCGAGCAGGAGACTCTCGAAGCAATACTGCGGTGGATCGTCGAGTTCGTCGAGTACATCGCATCCCGAGCGGCTGTGCTGGAGGACCTGATTGTCGGGGCGGGATCGCTTTCGATAGCGGATTGGGCGTTGATCCGGAATGCTCTTGCCGCACTCGACGATATCGAGCAGCTACCGATGGGCTGGTGGCAGCAAAGCCAGGAGACGCTCGCGGCTCTGTCACTCCTTTTTGCAGACGCCGCAGAGCAGCAGAGGGATCAGCGTTTGCTCTGCGCCGACATTGTTGCAGGCGTGCAAATCACCCTCCCGGAGATCACCGCGCTGCTCAAGGCGATGCAGGAGAAGTTCGGCGCTTGGGATCCTTTCATGCCATCCTCCTATTGGCAGGAGGCCGTGGCAGCACTCGCTACAACCGAACGACTGCCGATTCGGTGGTGGAAGGAGACCGAAGAGCGGCTTCAGGCGCTTTCGCTCACCTTTACGATGGCGGCCCGACAGCGGAGCGAACAGGAGCTACTGTCCGCAGAAATCTCAGCGGTGATCGAGGGTGCTCCAAGAGATCTTGTCTCGCTGCTTTCACCGATCCATGACCGTTTCGGTCGTTGGCACGCTTGTCTGCGGCCGTCGTACTGGCGTTGGCGCAGACAGGTTAAGGCGGCCCTTCGTCCCGCAATTCAATTCGAGCGACGGCGCATTGAGTCGCTGAACAGAACGTGCGCGCGGGTACTCGAGATCGAGTGCTGGTTCGACCAGCACCATTCCACGATGGAGCCTTACTGCGACGCACCTGCAACCCAGAGTCCGGCCGCCCTCGAAGAACTCGCTCGTTCGCTGGCGGTCGCAGCACTATGCAGGCAGGGACTGCTCGACCAGGGGAACGAGGAAATCACGGCGCCCACATCAAGCGCCGAAGTTGAAGACCTGGTCAATTCGATCATACTGTGGCAGAGGCATGTGCGGGCGGCGCTTCGCCCAGGCGTCGACTTCACACGAGACCGAATCCGGGCGCTCCATGCGAAATGCCTCCGTGTCGAGGAGGTTCAACTATGGTTTGAGAAGAACCGTACGGCGATTGAGCCTTACGTAGAACCCCGGTTGGCGTGCAATCCGGCCCTCCTCAGCGGCATAAGCCGGTCATTCACGGTTGCCGGGCTCTGTAAGCGAGCACTGGCCACAGTGGGCAGAGAACCGGCAGCGCTTCTTGCGTTGAGGTCCGAGCTTCGGACTGCCGCAAGCGAGATTCTCGCACGCATACCGCCTGCAGATGCACCAATTCCTTCTGCGTTTCAGCGCCTCGACACTGATTGGCCCGGGGGCTTCGCGGGAGGCGCCCTCGCGAGCCGAGCCCCCCTTGCGGACGTAGCGGACCGAGCGAGGCTGCTTCTCTCGTCAGTTCCCCATGCGCGTGAATGGGTACTGCTGAATCAGACCCTCCGTCACTGCGAAACCTGCGGTCTCTCGGCATTTGTGGACAGCCTGGGGCCCGTAAGCGCCAGCAATGCTCCACGCGCCTTCGAAAGGCGTTTCTTGAGGCTCTGGGTAAGTGGCGCACTCGACCGGAGCCGGACGCTCGCGGGGTTTACCGAAGCCAAAGGGCGTGACTTGATCGAAAAGTACAAGAACCTTGATGAGCGCGTTCGTACGCTCGCCGTCGCTCGCGCACAAAGGACGGCATCCTCCGCTTCCGCGCGGGTCCGTGCTGCTGAAGACGTTGGCCAGAGCGCCAGCGAAGTGGGCATCCTGCGGCACGAACTGCAGAAGCGGAAACGCATTAAGCCGCTCAGAAAGCTGTTCGCCGAAATCCCCCACGTGCTGCAGGCGTTGAAGCCATGCCTTTTGATGAGCCCCGTTTCTGTCTCCACGTACTTGAAGCCGGACGTTTTCCATTTCGACCTTGTAGTATTCGATGAGGCGTCTCAATTACCGACGGCGGAAGCTGTTCCGGCAATACTGCGCGCCTCCCAGGTTGTTGTAGCGGGTGATCCCAACCAGTTGCCGCCGACTTCATTTTTCGAGACGTCGCTCGTGCCGGAAGAGGAGGATGACGAGGACGAGGGCGACGGATCGGGGCAGGTTCCGCTGGAATCCCTTCTGGACGATTGTGTGGCGGTTGTTCCGGTGTTCCAGGAATCTCATCTCCGGTGGCATTATCGGAGCCGGGACGAGCGGCTCATTAAGTTCTCAAATCACTCCTTCTATGACAACAAACTCATCACTTTCCCGGCGGCGAATCCCTCCGCCACTGGGCAAGGTGTCCGCTTCGTGCATGTTCCTAACGGGGTCTATGATCGCGGCCGCAGCCGCATGAACCGCATCGAGGCTCAAGTCGTCGCCAAGTTGGCCGTGGGGCACTTCGACAGCCGTCCGGAGCGCTCACTCGGAATTGTGGCCCTCAACCTCAGCCAAAAGGACGCCATCGAGGACGCTATCGCGGAAGCCCTGCTTGACCGGCCGGATCTCGCGCCCTTCTTCGAAAAAGACCGGCACGAGAGCATTTTCATCAAGTCGCTGGAGAATGTTCAGGGGGATGAACGGGACACGATGATCATCAGTGTGGGATACGGCAGGGATTACTCCGGCGGGCTCAGTATGAACTTCGGGCCGATCAACAAAGATGGAGGATGGCGACGGTTAAACGTCCTTATCACCCGAGCGAAGTGGGAGTGCGTTCTGGTGTCGAGCCTTCGGGCTCATGATCTCAGCAGCGTGAACCCAAACAACCGTGGAGCCGCGTCGCTTCGAGCCTTTCTTGACTTCGCCGAGCGGGATTGCGAGCTACCGCTGGAGCCCTCCCCAGTGCACTCGATTCCACCTGAATCCAATGATTTCGAGGAAGCTGTCCGGGCCGCTCTCCTCAGTCGCGGCCTCAAGGTGGACATGCAGGTCGGTGCGAGCCGCTATAGAATCGATCTTGCCGTCCGTGACCCCCGGAACGACCGACGTTACCTCCTCGGTATCGAGTGCGACGGTCGCGCTTACCATAGTTCCCGAACTGCACGAGATCGGGATCTTCTCCGGCAGTTGGTACTGCAGCGCATGGGATGGCACATACATCGTGTCTGGTCCACCGAATGGTTCCACGATCCGCAGCAGGCTGTTGCCAGTATTCTTCGGAGCCTCGAACAGGCTAAACAAGCTGTCACCGGGCGTCCAATCTTCGCGCCACCAGATCTTCCCAGTCCCCCCACTCCGCCGCACAAGCCAACTTTGCCGGTGTCGCCCTCAATTGAGCAGCCTCGCAAGTACAAGCCCGGAAAGCCATACTTGGTCTTCCAACCGCGTCACCGTCTAACCCGGGACCACCTTCTCGACTCCACCATGAAGGACCTGCTCGCCCAAACCATAGTTGACATCGTGCGAGTCGAAGGTCCGCTGCATCGAGATCTGCTTTTGGAACGAATTAAGGAGAGCCACGACGTCGCCAGGGCTGGTTCGAACGTGCAGTTGAACGTCCAACGCGCATTGCAGCATGCAGAGCGAGATCACGCTATCACGCATGATCCGAGATCGCCATTCTACTATGTGCCTCGGGAGAGAGTTGATACGTTCCGCTTGCCCGTCGATTCGGTCAGGAGGCCGATCGAGCACATTGCTCCGGTTGAGCTCTCGCTTGTTGTCCTATACCTTGTCGAAGATCAGTTCGGAATAGTCGAGGAGTCCCTCCCGACTGCGGTTGCACGCCTCCTCGGCGTTGAACGACTCCGAACTGACGGCGCCGAGGTAATTCGACGTGTTGTAGAAGATCTGGTAGCGCGGGGTTCACTCCGAAGAAGCGGGATGCAGGTCCACCTGGGGTGAAACAGCGCGGGCGGCCGTGTTGAATCCGCGATCCCCTCGCACCCATTCATTGACCATCCATCCGCTGGGAGCCCGCCTGCCCGCAGCTCGAAGACATCATCCGCAGCGCTTGGGAGTGGCGCCTGGCGCACCCGGACGGGTACCCGGCCTGACTCATTCGCAGCGCAGCCCGCGATGGGACCGGCGCGCTACTTCTCGCGGCGCGGGCGGAAGATCAGGATGTAGACCACGCCGAGTACGATCAGCAGCGCGCCCCACCAGATTGGGGCGTGGAACTCCGCTAGCGGCTTCTGGAGCGGGTGGCTCAGCTCGTAAATACCCGAGCCCAGGATCAGCAGGCCGTAGACCAGCAACAGCGAGCCGATGAACAGCCAGATCGAAATAAAGTGCTTATGTTCCGACATGAGTTCCGCCTACCAGAAGATCCACTGCAATACGAAGAAAACCACCGCCACCGCCGCGGCCCAAAAGATGGTCCGCTTGTAGAGCGGCAAATGCCCTTCCCCTGGAACCGCCGTGAGGCCATAGACCAGTCCCACCAGTTCCTTCTCGGGCGTGGGCTTGGTCATGTAGCTCACAATGACCGTGACCCCCACGCAGATCACCCAACTCCACAGAGCGCGGTACATGTTCTGAGCCTGCTCCATGGCCTGGTGGGAGAGAGCGACGTAGCCCACGGCGCTGGGGTCCACTTTGACCCAGATGAACATGGCGATGGAGGCCAGCGTGCCCGCCAGCAGACCCCAGAATCCACCTTGCTTGGTGCCTCGCTTCCAAAGCATCCCGAGCAGAATGGTGCCGAACAGAGGGGCTATGAAGAAGCTGAACAGCGCCTGGACATAGTCCATAATGCTGCCAAAGTGCTTCACCAGGTACGCCGCCCCGATGCTCACCATAACGCCCAGAATGGTGCACCAGCGCCCCATGCTCACGTAGTGCTGGTCCGGGGCGCTCTTCTTGATGAACGCCCGGTAGATGTCGTAGGTCCACACGGTGGCAAACGCGCTGACGTTGCCGGCCATTCCGGACATGAACCCGGCAATCAGCGCGGTGATGCCCAGCCCCAGCAGGCCGGGCCCAAAGTAGCGCACCATCATGAGCGGCAAGACCTCGTCGTAGCTGTGGCCGCCGGTGGCGTCGGCAATCTCCGCGGTAGTGAGGTGTAGGTCCGCCGGCAACAGGGCCAGCCCCAGAAGTCCGGGCAGGATCACGATGAAGGGCACCGCCATCTTGAACGCCGAGCCGATGATGGGAGCGAGTTTGGCGCTGCGCAGGTCCTTGGCCGCGAGCACCCTCTGTACCACCAGGAAGTCCGTGGTCCAGTATCCGAACGAGATGACCCATCCAAGTCCCAGCACAATTCCGGTCCAGTGGATGCCCATGGGGTTGTCGGTGAACGAACCCATGGTCCGCCACAGGTGGGTGTAGTCGGCGTGCATGCGCTCCTGGATCTTTATGACCAGGTTGTTCCAGCCGCCCGCCTCGATCAGGCCGAGGATCGGGATGAGCAGCGCGCCCAGCCAGATCAGCACGAATTGCAGCACCTCGTTAAAAATGGCCGAGAGCAGGCCGCCGAGGGCGACGTAGACCACCACGGTGATGGACGAGACCCAGATCGATACATCCATGTCCCAACCCACCACCACTTTCATCACCTTGGCCATCGCGTACATGTTGATGCCGGACATCAGCACCGTCATGAAGCCGAACGAAATGGCGCCCAGCGCCCGCGACGGTTCTCCGTATCGGAGCTGAAGGTAGCCGGGAACGGAGTGCG
>PLEM01000334.1 GCA_003137035.1 Bryobacterales bacterium
TGGGTTACGGCATCGCCGAGCGTATACGGAGCCTGAAGTTGGACGAGCTGCGGCCCAACGAAGCGCTGCAGTTGTTGAGCGAACTGCAGAAGGAGTTGAAGCGCTCATGAGGGTCGCGGGCGTGATGAGCGGGACGTCGCTGGACGGAATCGACGTCGCCATTGTCGATATTCAAGGGGTGCGGCGGACTTCGACGCTGGCGCTGCGGACGACGCCGTATCCGGCGCGGGTGCGGGAGGCGCTGCTGGGAGTCTTGGACGCGGCTGCGATTTCGCGGCTGAATTTCCGGCTGGGCGAGTTGTATGCGCAGGCGCTGCAGGCGACCTGCGAGCGGAGCAGAGTGCCGATCGAGTCGGTCGAGCTGATCGGGTGCCACGGGCAGACCATTTACCACGAGGTGGGGAATACACTGCAAATCGGCGAGGCGGCGGTGATTGCCGAGCGGACCGGGATTCCGGTGGTCTCCGATTTCCGGCCTCGCGACATTGCGGCGGGCGGGCGCGGCGCGCCGCTGGTTCCCTACGTCGATTACCTGCTGTACCGCGACCGGCGGCTGGGACGCGTGGCGCTCAATATCGGCGGGATTGCGAACCTCACGGCGATCGCGGCGCGCGCGCGGCCCGAGCAGGTGATCGCGTTCGACACCGGGCCGGGCAACATGGTGGTGGACGCGCTGGTGGCCGAATACACGGGCGGGAAGCAGAGGTTCGACCGCGACGGGCGCATCGCGCGGCAGGGTTCGGTGAATCAGGGCCTCCTGCATGAGTTGCTGCGGGACCGCTATTACCACTCCGCGCCGCCGAAGTCGGCGGGGCGGGAGCAGTACGGAGCGGCGTTTGTGAAGCGGCTGCTCGAGACGGGCCTGCCGCTGCCGGAGTTGATCGCCACGGCGACCGCGCTGACGGCGGCGGCGGTGGCCGAGGGCATCGAGCGGTTCGTGCGCCCGCGAATGAAGGTGGACGAGCTGATCGTCTCGGGAGGCGGCGCGCACAACGCGGCCATGATGGGCTTTCTGGCGGCGCTGTTGCCGGACCTTGCGCTGGCGATCTCGTCGGATTTCGGCGTGGACGTGGACGGGAAAGAAGCCATCGCCTTCGCGGTGCTGGCCTACGAGACCTGGCGGCGCCGGCCCGCGAACCTGCCCAGCGCCACGGGAGCCCGCCGCGCCGTGGTGCTCGGGAAGATCAGCCGGTAGGGGGACTGCTCGCGCATGCGAGAAGATCGGCTCACTTAGTCGTGTTGGCCGGAAGGAGAAAAACGAGATTGCAGTTCGGCTTCGTATACTGCGAGCACGACAAGATTCCGCGCCGGAGGATCTTCTCCGGCCCTTGATCGGGGAACGGCATGTTGTAGCGACCTTTCCGGAGCGCACTTGCCGCACCTTTGAGACCTTCGTCCCCGCGAATGAACTGTACGTCCTCGACACCGGTCACGGAGAGCAGCAGGAAGAACTCGGCGCTGCCCTTCTGGTAGGCGAGCTCCGGGATGGGCGCAGTGCGCAATTGCGACAGCTCCTCTTCGGGCGAGATGCGAGGCGGGCTGGCGGGCGCGCCCCTTCCCGGCGCCGGCCGGTCGTTCGCGCCGCCACCGAGCTTCTCCAGGCGCTGTCGTATTTCCGGCGAGTCGTTCTTGACTACGAGCGCCAGCTCGTAGGCATGGATCGCTTCGGCTTTCTTTCCCTGCCGCTCGTAGATCTGCCCCAAATGGTCGGCGAGGGTGGGCCGCTGAGTGAGCACCCACGCTGCGCGGACGTACTTTTCCGACGTGCCCAGATCTCCCAACCGAAACGCCGCCCAGCCAAGGGTATCCCAGGTGGCGCCCAGCAAGCGTACAACTCTGAGATCATCGCTCGTCAAGGCCGGAAGCGTCACTTGCCGCAATTGACTTTCTAACTCCGAAACCGCCCGCTCACTAAGCTCCTTGGCGAGTGCGGAATCGGCTTCGGTATCGGCCAGGCTATAGGCCGCGCTGTTCAGGGCGCCGGCGTCCAGCGTCCGTTTTCGCATCTCGGCAAGGACAACCAACGCCTCCGTCTTCTGGCCTCCTCGCAGAAGCGCTTCCAGTAGCGCCGTCTCCAACCGGGTGTGGTTCGGATTCCCCTTCAGCGCCACCTGCAGCGGCTCGACCGCCTCGCCATACTTCTTGCGCTGGAAGAGGGCGGAAACGAGCTGCAGCACCCCATCCGTGTTCTGGGGGGCGATCTTGACCAACCGCCGGAGGGTGTCAATTGCATCGTCCGGGCGGCCAGACCGCCCCTGAACCTCGGCCAGCAGCCGGTAGGACGCCTCGTTGCCGGGATGGTAAAGAATCTCCTTCTTTAAAGCTTCGATTGCCTTTTCGTTTTGGTTCTGCAGTTCGTAAAGAAGGGCTTGAATCGACCCCAAGTGGATCTGGCCCGCGTTAAGACGCTCGGCCGAGGCGAGGGCATCGCGCGCCGCGCTGAGATCGCGAGTCTGGATCGCCTGGGCGGCCTTCCGGACCAGCGCGGCCGCCTCCGGCACGTCGCGAACCACGTGCGTTTCGGAGGCGGCGTCGGCCCGCACCAATGGGATGAATTGGGTTGCGTCGGCGGCAACTGCCTTGGCGAGTGTGCGGAACTCGTCCCACTGCTCCGGCGCCAGCTTGGAAATCTTGACGACTAGGACGCGCTCGGCCAAGAGCACTCCCTTGTCAACCGAGTAGGAAGCCGAGTAATCGGCGAACTTCGTTTGCAGTTTGGTTTCGCCCGGGACCTCGGCGGAATAGCCGGCCGGCAGTTCTACCGTCGCGCGATGCGTGTACTTTCCCGGCGCCCCGAAAAACGTGGATTCGGATGGCTTCTCTCGGTCTTGAAATGGCAGGAGGCCGAGCGGAGGCAGCGGTGGCAAGAGACGCCGGTTCTCCCAATCCGGGTAGTTCTTGCGCTCGTAATCGTAAGAATAATGAAAAGGTCTTTCCAGGGCGGTCGGGCTATCGACATCCAGGCCGCTGACGGTTCCCCCAAAACCCATGGAAGCCGCGAGGTTTTGCGCCAGGGTGGACCACTGCGCCGGGGGTGTCGCATGGAACATGCTTCTGAAGGCGATCTCCGCGTCGCCTCGCGCGCTGATGTCGAAATGCCCGGTGAGAGAGCCGTCCGCGGCCAGCTTCGACTCGACTCTCAGGCTCATGTCGGCCGGGAACGGCAGCTCCTTCGCCGTGGTCATCAGACGAGGCGCCCCATTCTCCGGTATGACCAGCGCCTGCCGGTCGCGCAGGGGTTGCTGCAACATCCCGTACGGCGCCACCTCGGGCGTGGTGTCCAGCCACACGGGAGCTGCGCTGCCGGGAATGTAAGTGATCATATGGTCGAATTGCGCGGGCGAAGGGACGTCGGGGTCGAAGCTCAGCCCCGCGCCGATCAGCGCCGGCCATGCTTCGATCCCGGCTGCCCGCAACAGTGCGGCAAACAGGGTGTGTTTGTCCTTGCAGTCCCCGTATTGGTTCGCTAGCACTTCCTCGGCCGAGTGCGGCTGATAGCGGCCGTCGCCGAACGAGATCGAGATGTAGCGGAATTTCGTGGTCACGAACTGGTAGATGGCGCGCTGCTTGTCCGCATCCGTTTTCAGCCCGGCGATCAACTCCGCCGCCTTCGCGCGGATGGCTGGAGTAAGCTCGACCTTCGGCCATTCCAGCGCTCCATACCATCGGCCTACCTCCTCCCAAGTCTTGAATGTCGTCACTTGGACGTCGGGCAGCGGGCGAAGACTCTGGGGCTTCGTTGCCCCGGTCGTCTTGGGAACCTCCGCGCGGGATGTCTTCCACAAATAGGTCTTGTGGCCGTCTTCCTCGCGGATCTCGGGATTCAGGCTGGGGCTGCTTACCTTCACGTACTTGCCCGCCGGCAGAGTGAACCGAAGCGTCTCTTCCAGCACGACGTGGTCCTTGGTGAAGTTACTCGTAAACCAGAACTGGCCTGGGATTTCGGCCTTGGTTCGAATCGTGCGGACCCGCCACTCCAGAACGTCGCCGATTCCCAGCGCCTTGACCGGCGCCTGTCTCTCTCGCGCACTGCTGTAGGTCGGGGCTTGGCGTGAAACCTCCGCCGGCAGGTCCTGCACGTTGGAATCGGGAGTCGCTACGATTCGGCCGTCCGGCTTCCTGACCTGGACCTCAAAAGTCTCGAAGCGCTCGATATCGCTCTTGTAAGGGAATCTCAGAACTCCAAATTGCCTGACTCCGGCGTCCGACTGAATTCGGATTCGGGCGGTCTGCTCTTGCTGTCCGGTGCCGTCATCGGAGAAGGCCAGGTTGTTCGTGAGCTGCTCGATGACGAGGTCCTCGCCCGAATAGTCGCGCTGCTTCACGCTCTTGTCGCTGCCGTCTTTGGCTGCCTTCGAAGGCGCGCTCTGCGCCGGAACGGGCGCCGTCTGTGGATCCGCGCTGGCAGGGGCGGAAAAAATAGCGAGACCTACGAAAACTACGAGCAGCCGGTTCTGATATAGGCCGCTGAAGTTCCACATAAGACACAATTGTAGCCGACGACGAACCAGCTTCCGGCCGGCTGAAGGCGAGCGTGGCGACCGGCGAATCCGCCGAGCACTGCGCGGATCGCATCGTGTACACTCTTAGAGTTCGTCATCGGTTCGTCGTCCGCTTCGCCGCCCCTACGGGCCAGCGGACTTGGGAGGACAGAAAATGCGCACTTTAATTCATCATTCGCTCGCCGGACTCGCGATCCTTGGACTGGCCGGCGTCGCGACAGCGGAGAAAAAAGAATTCACCAACTGGCCGGCGGGGACCGCGCCGGTGGAAGTCGGCAAGAAGCTCGTCAAACAGATGCTCCCGCTGTGGATTCCGACGCGGCCCGGGGTCCACTACGCTCAGGACTCCACCTGGTACGCCGCGCTGGAATTCGCCAAGCTGATTAACGATCAGGCCATGACCGACGCGCTGATCAAGCGCTACGACCCCTACCAGACCGAAGAGGGACAGCAGAAGCTGATCTCCTGGCAGCGCCACGTCGACCACACCATCTTCGGCATCGTGCCGCTGGAGCTGTACATCCGCACCAAGGACCCCAAATACCTCGTGCTCGGCAAGAAGCTGGCCGACCGGCAGTGGGAGAACCCCACGGCGGAAGGGCTCTCGGGCGAGACCCGCTTCTGGATCGACGACATGT
>PLEM01000312.1 GCA_003137035.1 Bryobacterales bacterium
GGTCGAGTTGTAGTCAAATAGAAAGAGGAGCCTGTGGATGTCGGGGATGCGTCTGCCCAGCTTCATCTTTCTGCTGCTGTGCGCAGTGGTGTGCGCGCAGACGGCTTCTCTCACCTCGGAACATACCCACGAGTGTTTCTCACAGCATTGCTGCGGCTTGTGTCACGCGGGGCCGCTACCCTTCGTTCAGCCGGTGATTGCCGCGGGGTTCCTGCCGGTGCTCCAGGTAGTGTGGCTGGAGCGCTCGTTCGATGCCGGCTCCGCCCATGAGGCGCTTCCCGCCTCGGGTTCCTCGCGGGCGCCTCCGGCTTAGTTCCTCGCTTCATTTTGGCCGCCACCAGCTTCCGCCCCAGCGGCCGAATACTCACAGCAGCGGAGAAACTGGGAGGGATCTAAGCATCATGCGTATCTCTTTGTTCGGCCTTGCGCTCCTGGGCTTGTTGGCGGCCCAACTTCCGGCGCAGGATAACAGCGAGCTATTGAGTCGAATGAAGGCCATGGAGGACCGCATTAAGGCCCTCGAGGCGGAGTTGCAGGCGCTGAAGGGGCAAGCGGCGCCGGCTGCGACGCCGGCGCCCATAGCCGTGGCCCCAACTCCGGAGGCTACCCCGCCGTCGGTTCCTCCGGAGCCCCAACCCGTGAATCTGGGCGGCGCCGGTCCGGCGGCGTCCAAAGCACTGAACCCCGACATCAGCGCGATCGGCGATTTCATCGGCGCGGCGGGCCATGGCGCCAACCGCAGGATTCCGGCTCTGGAAATGCACGAGAGCGAACTGGGTTTTCAGGAGGTCATCGACCCCTACGCGCGCGCCGACTTCTTCATCAGCTTCGGCGAACACGGCGTGGATCTCGAAGAAGGCTTTCTCACCTTCACCGCGCTGCCGGCCGGCTTGCAGTTGAAAGTGGGCAAAATGCGCGCGGTCTTCGGAAAGGTGAATACGCTGCACAACCACGTGTTGCCCTGGGCCGACCGGCCGCTAGTCAGCCAGGACCTGGTAGGCGGGGAAGACGGAATCAACGACGCCGGCCTCTCGCTGAGCCGTATTCTGCCCGCGCCCAAGGGCATCTTCCTGGAAGGCGTGGCGCAGGTCTACCGCGGCGACAGTACCAACGTCTTTCACGCCGGCAAGCGCACCGACATTTCCACCATCGGGCACTTGCACGCCTACCACGACTTCAGCGAATCCACCAATTTCGACCTCGGCGCCTCCTACGCGCGCGGCCACAGCCCCTTCGGCGATGGCACGAACCAGCTTTACGGCGCCGACCTTACGGTGCGCTGGAAGCCTCTGCGGCGCGCCATCTATCACTCGTTCGTGGCGCGCAGCGAGCTGGTGTGGGCGCGCACCACGGTGACTCTGCCCTCGCTGGCATTCCCCAGCATCGCCATTACCAAGCCGTTCGGCTACTATGTCTCGGGCGACTACCAGTTCGGCCGGCGCTGGTTCATCGGGGGGCGTTTCGACCGCTCGCAACGCGGCGCCTGCCTGCCCACCAACCCGGACACCACGCCGTGCACGACGCCGATCCCTTCCACCAACCTCTTGCAGGACACCGGCGGTTCTCTTGTGCTGACGTACTGGCCCAGCGAGTTCAGCCAGATTCGCGGCCAGTTGCGGCGCACCCGTTACGGCGAAGGTCTGACTGCCAACGAGCTGATCTTCCAGTTCATGTTCTCCATGGGCGCTCACGGAGCGCACCCGTTCTAGAGATCGAAAGGACAAACTCTCGTGACTGTATCCATCGGAATTCGAACCCTGGCCGTGGCGATGGCCGTAGCGCTGGGGGGTGTTTCCCACGCCGCTGCCAAAATAAACCTGGTGACGTCCACGCAGGACCTCGCCGCCCTGGCGCGCGAAGTCGGCGGCGATAAGGTCAACGTCGAATCCATCGCCATGGGCTATCAGGATCCCCACTTCGTCGAGCCCAAGCCCAGCTTCGTGCTGAAGCTGCAGAAGGCCGACCTGCTCGCGGTGGTCGGCTTGGAGCTCGAAATCGGCTGGCTGCCGCCGCTGCAGACGCAAAGCCGCAACGCCAAGATCCAGAAGGGCGGCGCCGGGTACATGGAGATGTCGCAGTACTGCCAGATCCTGGAGATCCCCACCGGACAGGTGACGCGCGCCATGGGCGACGTCCATCCGCAAGGCAACCCGCACTACTGGCTGAATCCCGACAACGGCCGCCGCATCGCCAAGGCGTTTGCCGACAAACTCAGCCAATTGGATGCCGCCGACGCGGCGTATTTCGCCGGGCGCTACGCGGACTTCGACCAGCGTCTGACCGCCGCCGAAAAGGGATGGGTTGCCAAAATGGCCCCCTACCGCGGCCGCAAGGTAATCACCTATCACCGCTCGTGGCCCAACTTCTGCGAGCGCTTCGGCCTGGAGGTGGTGGACTACGTGGAGCCGCGCCCCGGCATCCCACCCACCCCCAGCCACACGCTGGAACTCATCAATATCATGAAGCGCGAGGGCATCAAGCTGATTCTGGTGGAGCCGTATTTCGATCTGCGCACGCCCAACTCCATCGCCCGGGCCGTGGGGGGCGAGGTGGCGCAGCTAATGCCTTCGGTGGGCGGCGTCAAGGAAATCGCCAATTACTTCCAGTTGTTCGATTACGATGTCAACATACTGGTGAATCTTTTCCAGAGGGTGAAATAAGGATCAATTATGGGAATGTTTGCTTTTCTGCTCGCGCCCTTTGTGGCGAGCCTCATCCTGGCGGGCATTCACACCTACCTGGGCGTCCACGTAGTGGAGCGCGGCGTGATCTTCGTCGATCTCGCCCTGGCCCAGATCGCGGCCCTCGGCACAGTCGTCGCGGTGCTTTACGGCATTGAGCCGCATGGCGATGGGGCATATGTCGTCAGTCTCGTCTTCACGTTCCTCGGCGCGGCGGTTTTCTCGACCATCCGCGGGCGCCGCGTGCGCATTCCTCAGGAGGCGGTCATCGGCATCTGCTACGCGGTGGCCTCCGCGGCGGCGATTCTGGCCATGAGCAAATCGACCCAGCAGACCGAACACCTCAAGGAGATGCTGGTGGGCAACATCCTCACGGTGTCGTGGTTCGAGGTGGGCAAGACGGCGGCCCTGTATGGCGCGGTCGGCCTGTTCCACTACATCTTCCGCCGCAAGTTCCTGCTGATCTCGATGNNGCCGGCGTGCTGCTGGTGTTCTGCTATCTGATTGTGCCCTCGGTAGGCGCGATGCTTTACTCGGAACGCATCGGCACGCGGCTGGCGATCGGGTGGACCATGGGAACGCTGGTTTCGGCGCTGGGAGTTTATCTCTCGCTCCAGATCGATCTGCCGACCGGCGCGACCATCGTGTGCACGTTCGCGCTGGTGCTGATCGCCATGGCGGCTCTGCGGCCGCTGATCCGGAAGAGGATGAGAGTATCCCAAGCTGCGGTGCTGGAGGCTTCGGGCAAGGGGTAGAGGCAGGCAGGCGGCGCCTTCCCCACTTGCGAGCTTCCTCTCCCCCGCGCTCTACTCGCTGGTCGCCCGCAAGGACGACGTGCTGCAAGTGTGAGGGACTCGAAGAGAGCAAGGCGCTCGCGCAGCTTGACAAGCGACAATGGTCACTATACAATCGGTTCGTGATCCGGAGCTTTCGGCATCGCGGCCTCAAACGGTTCTACGAAGACGGCGATCCGAGCCGGATCGCCGCGGCGCTACGCGGCAGGGTCGAACGTGTTCTCTCCGCGCTGGACGCCGCCGGATCGCCCCAGGCGCTCGACATTCCCGGTTTTCGACTGCACCCGCTGAAAGGCGAGTTGGTGGGCTTCTGGTCCGTGACCGTCAGCGGGAATTGGCGAGTCGTTTTCCGCTTCGAGGACGGCGACGCTTTCGGCGTCGATCTCCTCGATTACCACTGAAGGAGTGCATCCATGCCCATGAAGAATCCGTCCCATCCCGGCGCAATCGTCCGCTACGATTGTCTCGAGCCGCTCGGGCTCTCCGTGACGGAGGCCGCCAGAGTGCTCGGGGTAACCCGGCAGACGCTGAATAACCTCGTCAACGGCAAGGCCGGTGTCTCGGCCGAGATGGCTGTGCGGCTTTCGAAAGCCTTCGGTAGCGATCCGGAATTCTGGCTGCGCCTCCAAATGAACTACGACCTCGCCGAGGTTCGCCGGCGCAAGGTCGAGATCGACGTGAAGCGCTTCAGGAAGGCCTCGTAGCGCGCCTCCTTGCACCCACACGCTGGCTGGTCGCCCGCAAGGACGACGTGCTGCAAGTGTGAGCGCCGGGTTAAACTGAGTGAACCATGTCCGAAAAAGTATACGTGTTCGACACCACCCTCAGGGATGGCGAGCAGGCTGCCGGCACCCGGCTGGGGAGCCGCGAGAAGCTGGCCATCGCCCGGCAGTTGGCCCGGCTTAACGTCGACATCATCGAGGCCGGGTATCCCGCGTCTTCCCCCGAGGACTTCGAGGCGGTTCAACTGATCTCGCGGGAGATCGAGGGTCCGGTGATTTGCGCCTTGTCGCGCGCCGTGCCCAGCGATATCGAGGCCTGCGGGAAGGCGCTGGCCAAGGCCAGGCGGCCGCGCATCCACACCGGGATCGGCGTCTCCGACATCCACATCACCGGGAAGTTCCGGGACGAGAAGTACGGGACGACCCTGGCGGAGAAGCGAGTCAAGATCCTCGAAATGGCGGTCAAGGCGGTCAAACTGGCCAAGACCTACACCGACGATGTCGAGTTCTACGCCGAGGACTCCGGCCGCGCCGATCCCGCCTACCTCTTCGAAATGCTGGAGGCGGCCATCCAGGCCGGGGCCACCGTGGTCAACATTCCGGACACCACCGGCTACGCCGTGCCGGAGCAGTTCGGCGCTCTGATCCGGGCCATCCGGGAGAAGGTGCCGGGCATCGATCGGGCGATCATCAGCGTCCACTGCCATGACGATCTGGGACTGGCGGTGGCCAACGCGCTAGCCGGCGTGCGGAACGGCGCGCGGCAGGTGGAAGGCACCATCAACGGGATCGGCGAGCGGGCCGGCAACGCCGCGTTGGAAGAGGTCGTGATGGCCCTGCGCACCCGCGGCGACTATTTCGGAGTCCACACCGGCATTGAGACCCGCGAGTTCTGCCGGACCAGCCGCCTGGTTTCCGACATGCTTGGAATGGTGGTCCCTCCCAACAAGGCAGTGGTGGGCGGCAACGCGTTCTCGCACAGTTCGGGCATCCACGTGGACGGGTTTTTGAAGGACCGCGAGACCTACGAGATTATGCGCCCCGAGGATGTGGGCCTGGCGGAGAGCCGCGTGGTGCTGACGGCGCGCACGGGGCGCCACGGCCTCCGCGATCGCCTCGAGAAACTCGGATACGCGCTCTCGCAGGAGGAACTGGACCAGACCTACCAGCGATTCCTGGTGGTGGCCGACAAGAAGCAGGAGGTCTTCGACGAAGACCTGGTGGCCATCTTACACGATGAGATTCACCCGGTCCCGGAGATCTACCACCTCGACTATCTGCAAATCTATAGCGGCACCTCCTCCATTCCGACCGCGACGGTGAGGCTTCGCGTGGGTGCGGAAGTCAAGCAGGGCGCGGCCATTGGGGACGGCCCGGTGGACGCCGTCTGCCGCGCGATCGCCGAGGTTACGAACACCTCGGCCAAACTGGCGCAATACGACATTCGGGCGGTCACCAGCGGCACCGAGGCGATGGGCGAAGTCACGGTGCACCTGGAGCAGGATGGGCGAAGGGTCATGGGGCGCGGCGCCTCGACCGACGTGATCGAAGCCAGCGCCAAAGCCTACATCGACGGCCTCAACAAGCTGCTCAGCGTGGCGCGGCCATCAGGGGACGTAGGTTCGCAACAGCCGGGTGTGTGATTCAGGTTGGATCGGGAAGTCGTCCGCCTCGGTGGGAACCAGCCAGGCTTGCCCCGGCTCGAACGGGTTGCTCCCCAGGCTGCCAGTGCCTTCGAGCACGACGAGAATCTGCGACGCATGTCCCGCCGGAGAAAATCGCATCGGCGAGTCAAGTTCGATCAGGTCGGTGACGAAATAGGGGCAAGCCGCCAGCCGCCATTCGCCCGGCGCTAGCGGGGATGGGACGCTCTTGCCGGGATGCGTGCCCAGGCTGGCGACTTCCAGGCCCTGCTCCAGGTGCAGCTCGCGGGGCCGCCCGTAATCGTAGATCCGGTAGGTGATATCCGACTGCTGCTGGATCTCGCACAGCGCGAGGCCGGCGCCGATGGCGTGAATGGTGCGCGCCGGTACGAAGATGGTGTCGCCTGTCTGGACGGGGACCCAATTGAGAAGGCTCTCGATCTCGCCCGAGACCGCCGCCTCGCGCAAGGCCTCCCGCGAGATCTCCCGTTTCAATCCCACTGCCACCGCCGCGCCCGGTTCAGCGCGGACGATGTGCCACATCTCGGTCTTGCCCGGCCGGCCGCCGCTATCTTCCGGGTGAACCTGCACGGAGAGTTTCTCCGAAGTGAAGATGAACTTCACCAGGATCGGCAGTGGCTCTCCCTCGGAAAGAAACCACACCTCTCCGATCCGCCGTCCGGAGGGTGGAAACCAGGGGCTGGTCTCGGTGGCGCCCCAGATCCTTTCCCGCGGCGACGGCGTCAGCGGCGAAGGTTCAACTCTCATGCTCATCCAAACTCAGTGTAGTGCACTGTGGCCTGTGTCATTGTGGCTCCGGGGCCGCCCGCTGGTGATATTATGAACCCATGCCGGCGGAATTCAATCACATTTTCTGGGGACTCCTGATGGTCGCCGGGTCATCGTCGGCCGTCATGATCTTCGTCCAGCTACACGAAACCAGACGCCGCGTGGCGGATCTCGGATTGAAGGCAGGCAATCCCTGGCTGTTGAGTGTGGCTTTCCTGACGTATCTGTTGTGGATGTGGGTAGGTTGCTCCCTCGTCTACCACCCGGGCACTGAGCGCGCGTCCCAGTTACCCATGTTTGCGTTGCTCCTGCTCGTCCTTCTCTCTTACGTTCAAGCGGGCTTGAACAAGATCCGGTCGTGGCGGCAACGGCGAAAGCCGGCGCCATTTCTGTTGTCGCGAGGGTCTCTGCTTGCGGGTATCCAGACGCTGGCGCGGAAGGCTGGGAAGCCGTCTCTTGGTGTCTATGTCGTGCCGGATGACTTCCGAGCGCAGCCAACGCAGGGGCTCGGACCGGTCGTCCTGATCCCTCGGCGGTTCTTGGACTGGATGAGCCGCTCCGAGATCGATGCCCTGGCCGCGCGCCAGTTGGCCCGGCAGCAACGAGAATACGTTCTTCCGCCGCTCGATTTCCTGCTGGTTTGGGGTTTGGCCGCGGGGGGTCTCTGTGAGCTGCTGCATGCCGGGATCGCTGGGCGCTCGCTGGTGTTTCTGGTGTTGGTCGCCGCGGAGACGGTGGCGCTGGCTCTGTATTTCCCGCGTGCCGAAGTGAACGCCGATCTCCGCGCGATTGGACTTACCGGCAACCCGGTGGCGTTCTTTTCGGCCGTGGGGGAATCGGCCCGGCTGAATGGCGCCGCTTTGAACCTGCCGGCGCTCGAGAAGACCGCCCAGCGTGCCGGCGTATCGGCTGACCGGCTGCGCGCGCTGCTTCAGCCGCGATCCCGTCCCGAGGAGGATCGCTACCCGACCTCAGGCGACTATGTGACGGTGGGATTCTGAGTCAAACGTACTCCCCGCCGAAGCGCTCGGCCACCAGGCGCTGAAGCTCCTTGACGGCTTCGGCGGAATCGGCGCGGCAGATCAGCGTGGCGTCGGGCGTGTGGACGATGACCAGGTCCTCGCAACCGACGGTCGCGATGAGGTGCTTCGGATCGCTCGAGGCCACCAGCGTGTTCGAGGTCCCGACCAGGATGCGCGTCTCCGCCGCCAGCGCGTTTCCGTTCTCATCCGTGGTGCAGGTTTTCGCGAACATCGGCCAGGAGCCGACATCGAGCCAGCGCAGCGGCATGGGGATGGCGGCGACCCGCAGCGAGGAATCGCGGGAAGCCGGCTCCATCACGGCGAAGTCCACGCTAATTCTCTCCAGGGTCGGGTATGTTTCTTCGAGCACTGCGGCGCGTTGCGGCGTATCCCACGCCTGGGCGATGCGTGCGAGGCCCTCGTGGACCCGCGGCCGGAAACGGCGGATCGCGTCCAGCAGCGTCGCGGCGCGCCACACGAACATCCCGCTGTTCCAGAGGTAGCGCTCCGGACCGGCGTTGAAGTACTCCGCGGCCGCGGCCGCGCCGGGTTTTTCGCGGAACTGCCGGACCAGCCGGGCGCCCCCTTCAATCGCATCCCCTAGTTCCAGGTACCCGTACCCAGTCGAGGCGGCGGTGGGGGCGATGCCAAAGGTCACCAGCGTCTCGGGCGACCGCTCGACCAGCGCGTAGCCGCGGGCCACGATCTCCTGAAACTCGGCCACCGGCTCGATCACGTGGTCCGCCGTGAACACCGCGATGACGGCCTCGGGATCGCGGCGGGCCAGGATGGCCGCGCTGAACCCAACCGCGCTCAGAGTGTCGCGGCCGACCGGCTCTCCGAGGAACTGGTCTTCGGCCCACCCGCCAAGGACCGCGAGGGTCGCCTCCCGATGTTCCTCGGCGGCGCACACGGTGCGGCGGTTCGGGGGAACCAGTCCCGCCAGCCGGTCCGCGGCGATCTCCAGCAGGCTCTTGCCGCCGATGAACGGGAGCAGTGGTTTGGGCGCGGCGCGGCGGCTCATCGGCCAGAGCCGCGTGCCCGAGCCGCCGCCGAGGATCAGAGCGTGGCGCATGTTGGTTTCAGCAGGTGGTGACTTCGAGTCCCACGTGGTTGATTTCGTAATCGAAGAAGCGGGCCCGCTCGTTGAGCGGCTCGCGCTCCAGTTTCTCGCGCGCCTCGGCGGCGTGACGGGGCGACTTGCAGATCATCAGAACGAACCCGCCGCTTCCGGCGCCCAGGATGCGCATGCTGTGGACGAACGGACGCATGCGGGCCAGCAACGACTCGATGGCCTCGTTGGTGACATCGGGACACAGCCGCTTTGCCAGCTCCCAGGCCGCGTCCACATGGTGGGCGAAGGCGGCCACATCCTTGCGGGCCATGGCATCCGCGACCGAGTGGGCCACCAGGTGTTCCTCGGCGAGCGCCCGCATCACCCTGCGGTCGCGGTTGAGAAAGCTGCCCACCACCTGCGAGAGAATGTCCTTCGCCAGCCGGGTCATTCCCGTGTAGTAGAGCAGCGTCGAGCCGCCGTTGGCCTTGGGGTCCAGCAGGTCGGCCGTGACGTAATGGACCAGCGGATCGGGGAATATGCCTGGCTTGGTGCTGGTGATCTTGGCCCCCGGGTAGATCGCGCCCGCCTGGTCCTGCCAGCCGCCGCCGGTGGTGAGCGCCTGCTCCAGGCGCAGCACCTCGTGGAAAATCTCCCGCTGGTTCTGCTCGCGTCCCAGCAGCCGCCGGATGACCGCCATGATGACGGCGCCCAGAATGCTCGAGGTGCCCAGGCCGCTGCCCTTCGGAATCCCCACCAGACAGGTGAGTTCGATGCCGCCGCCGAACTCCTCCAGCATTTGGCGCAACGAGATGCCAGCGGGCCAATCGGCCACCTGCGGCGAGAAACCGGAGATGGCCAGGGCGGCCTTGGCGAGTGCGAACCGGTCGCCCGGGCGCCGGAAGTCCAGCAACTCGTCGAGCTCCCGAATTTCGATTCGCGTTCCACCGTCGATCGAGCCGATGCGGATCACCGGCTCGTCGATCACGCGGCAGTAGCAGTGGATGGGCGGCTGGCCGTTGAGGTTGATGGCCACGTTGGTGACGTCCCCGCCGTATTCGAGCGAGTAGGGAGGCGTGTCCGTCCACCCGCCACCCAACTCGAGGCGCGCCGGCCCGCGGCCCCAGATGGTCTCGTCGGGCCGCAGGAAATTCCGGGGATGCGCGCCCACCATGGCGTGGCTGGCCAGCACGATTTCACTCAACTGGCGAAACGCTTCCTCTTCCAGCCCGTGGCGCCATTGGCCCACGCTCTCCTCGGGCGCGTTCAGGCCGGGGAGAACCGAGCGGAGCGGCTCATCGTCGCGCGCCAGGCTGGATACCGCCGTGGAGAGCGAATGCGTGATGCGGCAGAAGGTGAAGCCCTCCAGCCCACTGCCGTGCCGGCTTTCCCCGAGGTGGATATGCGCCAGCTTCAGCAAGTCGGCGGCCCACCCGCCGCGGTCTTCGCTCTGCCGCATTACGAAGGCGAGGTCGTCGGCGGAGAACGGGCTCTCTTCGCTGAACATCCCTTGGAGCGCGCCGCGAACCTCGGCGGCACGGATCCGCATGCGCCGCGCGTGAAACGCGTCCTGATCGGCCAGCAGCGCGATCTCCGCGCAACTATAGCGATCGGCAGCCAGGAACGCGGCTCTCTGCTCCGCGGTGGCTTCTTCCGGCGTGAACATCCACAGCCAGCGCCGGTAGGCCGCGTGCTCTCGCTCAGCCGGGAACAACCGGGCGTTCCACAAGCTGCGATCCTCGGGGGGCGCCTCCGCTCCCCAGAGCGCCTCCGGGTCTACCCCTACCGACGAGAGCCATTCGAGCAACGGCCTTCCGCGGAATATCCCGTCTTTGAAAGTATCCTCGACTCCGTAACAGCGGATGAACCAGGTTGGCGCGCCGTCGCGGTTCCGGCCGGCCGCCACTTCCAGGCAGGCGCCCTCGGGCAACGAGACTGGCTCCGCAACATCCACCCCGATGACGACGTTTCGCCCGGCCAGGCTCAGTGGCGCGCTCAGGCGGCACCCCTCGACCCATGCATCGCGCCCACGGATCGCGCCCGCCGCGTGGATCTCGTTGTTGACCGAGAGCGAGGCTGTCTCCGGCAACACACCGTGGTTATGGACCGTCAAGGCCAAGCCGCTCGAAATCAACTGCCGGGTGGAGCCGAAGTGGAGGAAGCTGCACTGCGGCAGCACCTGGACGTGGAAGGGGATCTTCCGGAGCGCGGGCAGCAGGGCCTCGAGTCTGCCGTCTTCCCACCGCGAACCGCTGCCGCGGGCCGCGCGGAGATAGTGCTCGACGGTGGCTTCGGCGCCCATTGCGCAACAGATTTCGCGGTACAGATCCAGCCCGTGCGCCAGGATGGTGTCTCTCATCCCGGCGGAGAAGGCCAGCTTTCCCGATTCATCCGGCGCGACCTCGAAAGTGCGAAGCAAGGCCGTTGCCGCGGCAGCGTCGAGGCTCGTGATGCCGACATCTAGGGCCGCTCTGCCGTGCCGGTCGATGGCTCCGGCGGCCTTCTGCTCCTCGATGCCCGGCTTTTGCAGGTACAGCCGGACCACGCCGCCGCTCCCGATCGAGAAAACCCCGTGACGCGCCGCCTCTTCGGGACTGGCGTAACAGCCCAGCATGGTCATACCCGGCAGGGCGAGTTCCACCGGGGAGGGGTCGAAACGATTCAGCGCGTCGCCGGCGGCGACCACCACCTGACCGCCGCCCGGCGCGCCGGGTGGCAGATCCAGCAGCACGGGCGCCAGCCCGTCGAACATGGTGGTCCCCAGCGCGCTGTAACTTTCGCCGGGAACCGGGACGAAGATCTTCCCGCACGGAGCGTAGGCCGGCAGGCGCCGCGAATCGCCGCCCGCGTGGACTATGAGAATCCGCAATCCGCGCAGGATCTCCTCGAGAGTCTCCCAGCCGGCCGCGGCGATCCCGCGGCGCTCCAGCTCGCCATCGAGCAGCGTCGCCAGGCAGTACAGCGTGCTGCCTCCGCTTCCTATGCGCCGGCCCTCCAGATCGGCCACTACCCTGGTTTCGCGCACCTGGGGAAGCAGGCCCAGTTCGCGCCGCAGCCCAAGCTGGCGCTGGTAAGCCTGGGCCTGCGCGTCATTCGATGCGGTCAGTATCAGGTAGTCCCACTGCTCCGGCATCCTGGGCATGATGGCAAGCACTCTCCGATCTTAGTGGGCAGCCTGAAGGCGCTTCTCTCGGGCTACGTACTGCTCGTAAATCCAGGCGTAGGTCTTCGCCAAGCCCACGCGCAGCGGAATGCCCGGCTCCCAGTCGAGGTACTGCTTGATGCGCGTATTATCGCTGTTGCGGCCGTTCACGCCCCTCGGCGCGGTCAGGTTGTACCGCCGAGTCAGCTTGATGCCGGCGATCTCTTCGATCAGGTCGACGAGTTGGTCGACCGACACCAGCTCGGCCGAGCCCAGGTTGATCGGCTCCAGGATGCTGGAAGCCGCGATCAACTGAATTCCCTTCACGACGTCGTCGACGTACATGTAGCTGCGCGCCTGCTCGCCCGTGCCCCAGACTTCAATCTCGTGCTGGCCGCTCAGCTTGGCTGCGATCACCTTGCGGCAAAGCGCTGCCGGCGCCTTCTCGCGGCCGCCGTCCCAGGTTCCGTGCGGGCCGTAGACGTTGTGGAAACGCGCCACGCGGGTGCAAAGCCCGTAGTCCTCGCGGAAGTGGCGGCACATCCGCTCGCTAAACAGCTTCTCCCAGCCGTAACCATCCTCGGAGAGCGCCGGGTAGGCATCCTCCTCCTTCAGGGCCGGAGAGTCGAAATGGGTCTGCTTCTGACCGTTGTAAACGCAGGCCGAAGAGGAGTAGAAGTACCTCTGTATCCCAAGCTTCAGCGCGGCCTGGAGCATGTGCGTGTTGATCAGCACCGAGAGCATGCACAGCGCCTTGTTGCGCTCGATGAAGCCCATCCCCCCCATGTTGGCGGCGAGATTGAAGATCTGACAGGCGCCTTGGGCCGCCGTCTCGCAATTCGCCTTGAGGTTGAGATCCAGCGAGAGGTTTTCGACGTCGTCGAAGTGCTGATACCATTCCTCGAACGGTTTGATGTCCACCGCGCGGATCTTCTGAAAGCCCTGCCGTCGCAGGTCCGCCACCAGGCTTCCGCCGATGAAGCCGCCCGCTCCCGTCACCACCACGAGTTCGTTCTTCATACTCCGCTTCTCTCCTTCCGGTTCTCCGATCAAGTTAACGATATTCTAGCAGGCCGCCGGGGGCCCGCCGTCCTGTCGAATTGGTATCATATCACCGATGCTGATCACCGGGATTCTCAATCCAGCCGTGAACTCGCTTCTCAGCCGCGTGCGGCACACCAACACGCTGGTGATCGCCGATCGCGGCTTCCCGTTCTGGCCCCAGATCGAGACCATCGACATCTCGCTGGTGGACGATGTTCCCAGGGTATTGGACGTGCTGGCCGCCATCCGCCGCAACTTCACCGCCGGCAAGGTCTTCATGGCCGAGGAATTCCGGGCCTCGAACGACGCTGCGACTCAAGCTCGGTTCGCGCGGGCCCTGGAGGGAATCCCGCTCGTCGTCGAGCCGCACATCGAGTTCAAGAAGCGGGTTCCGCGGGCCATCGGGCTCATCCGGACCGGGGACACTACGCAATACGCCAACCTGATCCTGGAATCGGCCTAAGCGCCAACCGTGGGGCAGGCGGTTCCGCCTGCCAGGCTTGTTACTTTATCGCTACCATTGCCCGAACCTACAGTAATCAAAGGATATCCTTCGGCGAAAGAAGAAGGTTGCAGTCGCTCAAGTTAACGGCGTGGCATAATACGGTCATGGCCGTTCGAATGAAGGACATCGCCCGCGATCTCGGCGTCTCGGTAGTGACGGTTTCCAAGGTCCTCAGGAATCACAGCGACATCAGCCCGGCCACCCGCGAGCGGGTGCTCAAGCGCATGAAGGAGCTGAACTACCGTCCCAACCTGGCGGCGCGCGCGCTGGTCACTGGCCGCACCAACATGATCGGCCTGATCGTCCCGGACCTGGTCCATCCCTTCTTCGCGGAGGTCGCCAAGGGCCTCTCCAAGGTGCTGCGGAAAAAGGGCTACGGCCTGGTGATTTCGTCTTCCGAGGAAGACCCCGAACTCGAGCAGCAGGAGATCGATCAGCTTCTGGCGCGCCGCGTGGACGCCTTGATCATTGCCTCGGCGCAATGGACCGTGGAGAGCTTCCGCCGGATCGAAGAGATGAAGACCCCCTACGTCCTGATCGACCGGCGCTTCGCGGGCCTGGCGGCGAACTTCGTCGGTGTGGACGACGAGCAGGTAGGCGCCGTCGCCACCGAGCATCTCATCGAGATCGGTTGCCAGCGCATCGCGCACATCCGGGGTCCCGAACTGAGCACCGCGCTGGGCCGCCTGGAGGGATATCGGCGCACTCTCACACGGCACGGCCTGGCGATGCCTCCCGGATACATCGTCCTGGGCAAGAGCGCCGACGACGCAGCCGACGCCAGCGGATATCAGGCCATGCGGCAACTGCTGCGGCTCAATCCCCGCCCGGACGGGGTCTTCTGCTACAACGATCCCATCGGCATGGGAGCCTTGAAGGCGATCCTGGAAGCCGGACTGCGGGTACCCGAGGACATCGCCGTCATCGGGTGCGGCAACGTGCACTATGCCGGACTGTTGCGCGTGCCGCTCTCCAGCATCGACCAGGAGAGCGCCACCATCGGGGAGCGCGCGGCCAAACTGGCGTTGAGCCTGATCGAGTCGAAGGACACGGTGCGCCCCAAGACCATCCTGCTGGCGCCCAAGCTGGCGGTTCGAGACTCCACCAGAAAAGTGGCCTGCGCCGCCAAGTAGGCGCGAAGCGAGTGGAGGGCGGGTTTCAACCCGCGCGGGGCTTGAGCCCCGCCGCGCCGCGGGTCTGAAGAGGGACTTGCAGAATTNNAATTCTGCAAGTACCTCTGAAGCCCCGCGCGGACTCAAAGTCCGCCCTCCAGTCGGTCCTAGGGCCGGCGCGTGCCGGTTCTAGGGGGAATGCGGGCTACTGCCCCGCCCGCCTCCGCCGATGGTACTCCCGAACACCAGAAATGAGAGCGCGTTCGAGCTGGCCTCCGAATTGCCCGAGCCATGATGAGACTTCTGTGGGTGACCGCCGAAGGATGCACGCCTCCGGAGGCAGAGCGGCGAGCGCTGGAGCAGCTTGGCGGCTTCTCCACCGAAGTGGCCATCGGCCCCGTTCTGGCGCTTGAGGACCTGAAGAACTCCACCTACGATGTCGTTCTGGCGGATTTCCCTATCTCCGGTTGGACCCCGGAAGAGTGGCTGGAGGAAGCCCAGCGCGTCAACTCGTTCGTCCCCGTCCTGATCCGCCACCGCGACGCGTCTCTCCACGACGCCGTGCGGCTGACCAAGCTCGGAGCCTATTGCGTCCTTGGAGCCGATGCGCCGGTTGCGGAGCTGGCCCAAGTTCTGGAGGAAGCGGTCGAAGACCGGCGCAGCCGCGAACTGGCCTTGTTTGGCGCGGCGCTGGCGCAAGAGCCCTGGAAGAGGTTCCTGGTGGGCGAAAGCCGGGCCATGAAGAACATCGCGCAGATCGTTCGCCTGGTGGGCCCGCGGCGCAGCACGGTGCTGATCACCGGCGAAACCGGCACCGGCAAGGAAATGGTTGCGCGGGCCCTCCATCTGGTGAGCGGCCGGTCGCATTTCCCGATGGTGGCGGTGAACTGCAATGCCTTGGCCGAGACGTTGCTCGAGACCGAGCTGTTCGGCCACGTCAAGGGAGCGTTCACTGGCGCCACCAGCCAGCGCATCGGGCGGTTCGAGCAGGCAAACCGCAGCACCCTGTTCCTGGATGAAATCGGCGACATGCACCTGGACTTGCAGGCCAAGCTGCTGCGGGTCCTGCAAGAGCGCGAGTTGCAGCGCGTGGGCAGCTCCGAGACCATTCGGCTGGATGTGCGGGTGGTGGCGGCCTCCAACATGGACTTGCCGGAGCGGATCAAGCAGGGCAAGTTCCGCGAGGACCTGTTCTACCGCCTCAACGTGGTTCCTATCCGCATGCCGGCGCTGCGCGAACACCCCGGCGACATTCCGCTGCTGGTGCACCACTTCCTAGACAAGATCTGCCGCCTCGAAGACGTCGCCTCGAAGCGGATTTCCCGCGAGGCGCTGGACCGGCTCTCGAGCTACTCCTGGCCGGGCAACGTGCGCCAGCTCGAAAACGCCGTCGAAATGGCGATTGCGCTGAGCGGAGACAAGCAGGAATTGAATCCCGGCGATTTCGCGCTCCCGCCGCTCGGGCAATGCCGGCCGGTTGCCGTAGGGGTTTCGCCCACGATCCGGGTTCCGGAAGACGGCCTGGACTTCGAGCGCACCGTCAGCCGCATCGAGCGCAGCATCCTGGACCAGGCCCTCGAACGCACCGGCGGCAACAAGAAGCTGGCGGCCGAGATGCTGCGTCTGAAGCGCACCACCCTGTCGGCGAAAATCAAGAGTCTGGAAGAGGCGCCGGCATAAGCTCACCACCCTCATCGCGGCTTCGGCCGGCGGGCCTTCCCGCGACGCAGGGCTGTGCGCCGTTCCCGCTCGGAATCCATAGCCCCGACGACGCCGGGGTGGAATCAAGCGGGCCGACGATCCGTCCGTGTCGAACGGAGTGAACGGCCACAAGGGCGTTTCGCAGTACCAATCTTGGCTGAGCAGGGGACGGTGCGAATTCAGTCGCCATCTGTGAAGAATGGCTGCCAACACAACGGGCCGCTTGCGCGCACGAATCGTGCGGGGGCATGGGTTTCGTCGAACACGCGCCATGAAGCGACGGGTGCTACTTTTCTGGTGGCCTCTAGAAGAATGGCAAGCTTAGTCTATCACTACGTGATAGACTGCGTTCTGGGAGAACAGGCCTCCAGCGCCACGCGCATCACATGTTCTATCAACGTTTACTGGACATAGAGAACAGGTTGGATTCGGTGCTTCAACTGATTCGCCAGGGCGGATATTCTACCCCGAAGCTGGCCGAGGCACTCGGCGTCTCAATACCGACCGTTTCGCGGGATGTAACGGCTTTGAGGCAACGCGGACATGACATCCGTTCGACGCGGACGGATGATGGTTGGTGCTTCGTACTTGACCGGAAGAAGCCGCCGGCTGTCGCCGGGGGAACGAACTCGAAGTTGAAAGCAGCGAGAGGGTGACCGTGCGCCGCCAACAACACGTGCATAAGAAACGGACGAGGGCTCTATGGATTCCGACATCATAAAGCGCGTGGTACGCGCCATTGCCGAACGCTCCCAAGGTGATCTCGACCGCCTCGCGCCGAGAATAGTGGACGCCGAGCGGCGCGTGGGTCATAACAAGCTGGCTGAACAACTCGACGCCATCCTGAAGCAACCGCGGCCGCGCACCAACGGCGGGAATGCCCTCGCGACTGTGGCGGAACGGGCGGCAACGCCCGAGCGCAACCTCTTCGAGTTGCCGCTGAGTCGACGACATGGAGACTCCCTCGCGACGCTCATCCCCCCTGAGAGGCTCGATCATCACATGGTACTCCCGAGAGAGACCGAGGAACGGTTCGCCCGCATCGAGAGCGAATTTGCCGCCCGGGACAGGCTGGGCACCTTCGGCCTCAAGCCGCGCAAGACAGTTCTTCTGTACGGCCCTCCGGGCTGCGGGAAGTCGCTCGGTGCGAAGCGCATCGCCTGGAACGTCGGATTGCCTCTGATGAAGGTTCGTTTTGACGCGCTGATTTCGTCCTATTTTGGGGAATCTGCCGCCAATCTCCGTTCGCTATTCGTCGCCGCGAAGGAAAGGCCTTGCGTGTTGCTCTTGGATGAGTGCGATTTCATCGCGCGCTCCCGCGTGACGAACAAGGATATTGGCGAAGCTTCGCGCATCGTCAACACGCTGCTCCAGTTGATGGAGGAATACGACGCGCCTGGAATACTCGTCGCGACGACCAATATCGAGACCTCTCTCGGTTCCGCCCTCTTTAGGCGATTCGATGACGTTTTCATGGTGCCGCCCCCCGGTCACGCGCAGATCGAGGAACTTCTCCGCATGACGCTTTGCGCCGTGAGCGTATCCGAGCCATTCGACTGGAGCGCTCTCGCCGACAAGCTAAGGGGCGCGCCTGCGGCGATGGTCGTCAAGGCCGCGCGCGACGCGGCAAAAGCTGCCGTTCTTCAGAACCGACGAACCGTCACGGAAGCCAATGTTCGTGAGGCTGTGGCGGAATTGCACATCAACGAGGTACCGCGAAGGGGATAGCAATGCCCGGACAGCGCAACTTTGAGCATCTCCCGCTGATCTTGCGCGAGCAGGGCCGCGCGAAGCTCACAGGGGGCGGTAACCCGTCGCCCCAGACAATCGCCAACAGGAACGCCCGCCAGGCCACAGCGCTTCCCTGACCACCTCGGCGCAATCGCTGAGGACCAACTGGGAAACGATAAAGGCGCAAAGCGTTGAGCAGGGCGTCCCAATCATTCCGCAGGGCATTCCCATCCTACTGCAAGTCGATACCCAGCTCGATCTCGACGTGCTGCGCGAGAAATTCAATTTCGAAATTATCGCAGAGCAAGAAGATGGTTATGTCATCGTTGCCGCCGAGGACATCGAACTGACGCCATTCATTCAAATGGTTCATGAGTTCGCCGTCCAGATCCACGGCTCGGCCAGGATCGCAGAAGTCCACAGGCTTTTCGACAATCCTGCTGACCGGCTGCGCCGAATACTCTCGGACCGGCTGTTCGAGATTTGGCCGACGATCACGGACGTACAGATCTTCATTGTCGATATCGGCATCGCTTGCTCCGGCACGCAAGAGATACCAAGGCGTCCCGTGAGGGGTAAGCGGATGGCCGCCGACGCGGACTGGGCGAAGCGGGAAGCGGAATGGTCGCAAGCCCGTGCCGATGCCTACGAATCGTGGGACGTAGTCAAGCAGGGCCGTGAGACCGAGATCGAAGGATTTGCGGCGCACTACCAGGCCGAGATCATACACCTGGTGGACGGCGCTCCGTTCGACGCGGCCGTGCTACCGGACAGTTTTACGATTAGGATCAGAATCTCCGGCAAGGGTCTCCGCGATTTCGTTCTCAATTACCCTTACATCTTCGAGGTCGTCGAGCCGGAAGACATAACCCTGCCGCAAAACCCTAACGTCGCCGGACCCGCGGGCGTGCTACAAATGGCTCCTGTCGCTCCCGACGTCGATGCCCCGGCCGTCTGCGTGATTGACAGCGGCATCCAGGAAGCCCACGTTTTTATTCAGCCGGCCATCGACCAGCCGACCTCCTACTGTTTTCTGCCCGGCAAACAGTCCACTGACGTGGGCGACTTCGTGAAGCCCGGCGGCCATGGCACGCGCGTAAGCGGTGCCGTGCTGTATGGCGAGACAGTCCCTCCGAACGGAGCGCCGAAGCTTCCCTTCTGGATTCAGAACGCGCGGGTACTCAACGAGCAGAACAAGATGCCCGAAGATCTCTTCCCGCCGGAAGTACTGCGCGCTGCGGTAACGCGATTCCATACCGGCCCACGCCAAACCAGAATCTTCAATCATTCGATCAATGCAAGCGGCTATTGCCGCAGGCGCTACATGTCGGCTTGGGCCGCCGAGATCGACCTCCTGTGCGCTACGTACGACGTCCTGATTGTGCAAAGCGCGGGCAATCTTCCGACAACGGGGCCCGCTCCCTATATCGGCGTGAAGGATCATCTCGACGCCGGGCGGCCCTATCCGGACTACCTCTACGAAGCTTCGGCGCATGTCGCCAACCCTGCTCAGAGCCTCCAGGCCCTCACCGTCGGCTCCATAGCCTACGGGGCGTTCGACGACGGCGGTTGGCGCACGTTCGGACGCAAGGACGGCCATCCATCCGCATTTTCTCGCTCAGGTCCCGGCATCTGGGACGTGCTGAAGCCAGAAGTTGTCGAGTATGGCGGCGACGATAGCCGGACTGCCAACGATCCGGTCGACGTGCGAGAAGGAGGAATTGCGGCTGCGTGTCCCGAGTTGGTGCGCTCCACCGTGTTTCCCCCGGGGCCTGCCTACGACCGCGATGCGGTCGGCACGTCGTTCGCCGCACCCAAAGTGGCCCGCATTGCCGCGCAACTGCAAACCGTCCTGCCCGACGAACCCGCTCTTCTCTACCGTGCCCTCATCGTCCAGTCCGCACGCTGGCCAGACCGGGCCGAGGCATTGATGACGCGGCTCCGCCAAACCACTGATCCGGACGAACGCCAGACCTTGATCGAGAAAGCCTCGGACATCATCCGGTGTCTCGGCTATGGTCTGCCCAACGTGTTGCGCGCGACGACGAATACTGAATACCGCACAACCTTCATCACGAGCGGTCAGAAATTCATAAGGCCTCTTGAGGCCCATATCTACCAAGTACCGATACCGGGCGAACTCCGCGGTGCGGGCGATGAATACGACATTCGCATCGAGGTCACCTTGTCATACGCGGCGCAGCCACGCCGCACACGGCGGAACCTGCGCCGCTATCTCTCGACATGGGTTGACTGGAAGAGCAGCAAGCTCGGCGAGAGCATCGCATCCTTCCGCGTGGGCGCGCTCAAGGAAGCTGAGGACGGCGACAATCCACAGCCTGGCGCGACGTTGCCTTGGGTGTTGCAGGAGAAGTTCAACGACGGTTTCATTCACGGCACCAAGCGGAACAGCGGCACCGTGCAGAAGGACTGGGCTATCGTCAAGTCCAACACGCTGCCGCAGGATTTCTGCGTCGCAGTGGTCGGGCATGAAGGTTGGAGCCGCGATCCGGATGCAACGGCCAGCTACAGCCTGGCTGTAACCTTCGAGATCTTGGGCCAGGAGATCACGATTTACGACGCCCTGCGAACGGCCGTACTCGAATTGCAGGAGCTTGAGACTGAAGCAGAGATAGAGGACATCGAAGCGGAGGAGGGGGAGGTCGAGATCGAGATCCCTGAGTGACTAGATCCCGCACCGGACAGTACCTGATTTGGTTGCTGCGATTCGGCTACGTAGAATGTGGCGTGGCGGCTCTTGATGGACGCAGCAGCAGCCGAGCTGCGGAGTTTTCGCCGGTTCACAAAGCTATTCGACGAGCCTGCAAGGTCACGGGTCTGCGCTGTCTCCAGAAGTTGGCCTCGCTGCACACCGAAACGGATTGGGACCGACAAGTCGGCTTGCGTCCGGCGGTGTGCACCCTCACCGCCGCTCGGACGCATCACGTCCCCTACCTCTTCAGCGGATCCTCCACCCACGGTGGCGTCGCATCGATGAGCCGCCCCAGCTCAGGCTCGAGCTGCTCCATCTTCTGCTTCATCTCCCAGGCGATGCGGCGGTAACTGAAGTGCCCCTTGACGCCGCTGCGGAGTCTCGCGATATATTCCGCTTCGGCGAAATCCATCTTGAACAGGAAGCGGGAACGCACGCCGAAGGGCGTGAGGTAGTGTGCGCCGGGCTCGGGCAGGGAGCGCAGGGTGATCAGAGCTTCCTCGATCGCGGCGGTGTAATCCGCGCTCAGCCCGGCATCCACGACTGGCTGGGGCGTTTCATAGCCCAAGCGAGTGGAATAGGCCTGCCGGAGCTGCTGGCAGCGGCGGTGGCGGTGCAGGTCGCGCCACGCGCCGATGTCCATGACCATGTCGAAGGCATAGGGACCGCCGCGGAACTCGCGCAACAACTCGTCGCGCCAGGTGCGGGAGCGAACCGCCAGGTCGATCACCTCGTTCCGCATCGCTGCGCTCCAGCTTGCGGCCAGCTCGTAGAGCTCGCGGAACGGCCGGTCGGTGACGGGGTAGAGCAGCGTTGCAACGATGTCGGCGGGAGCATTGCTCGGCCGGAGGAGATCGACACAATCCACCGTGAGCCCGGCGGGTGCGGGCAGGTTCTGCTCCGCCCAGCGCTTCAGATCCCGGCGGGCATCGACGGAGTACGTGTCGGCCTCGCCGTGGCTGGCCAGCGTGGGCGAGAGTGGCTCGGCGGAGGCGGCGGCGTCCCAAATGCAGTCCGGCGTGGCGGCGCAGGCCTCGCCCATTTCACCGGCCAGGGACTGTAGCTCGGCGTACTCGGAGGCCCGCAGCCGCCGGACCTGCTTCTCGAGCGTGCGGATGCTCACCACCTGGCCGACGTTGGTCGGTACTCCCAGAAACAGAAGGTAGCGGGCGACATCGAACGCGCGTGCGGCGATGTTGCGCTCGTAGGCATCCGGCTTCAGGTCGGCGGGGCGGGGCAGCCGCGAGCGGAGATGCCCGGTCATCGCGGCATGGATCTTCCCGTACCCAGCCAGCAGCTTCTGCCCGGCGGCGCGATAAGCTTCGGCGGCAGCGGGCGCGAACTCCTCGGGCGTGATGAACCCCGACCGCGAGAAATCCTGGTAGCGGGAGGATTTGGCTTGCCCGTCCCAGAGCGGCTCGTCCTCGATCTCGACCGCGGCCAGCTCCGAGATTCCTTCGAAGCACAGCACGGTGTGGCCCAGGTCGGCGATGGAAGCGTGGCCGTATTGAAAGTAGAAATGCTCGAGGAACTTCTCGGAATCGTGGCGGCGCACCCAATCGAGCGACTCCCGGATCGAGTCGGGCGAGCGGCTGTAACGCGCCAGCGCGTAGGCGCACTTTTCGGGCGGCATCGGCGCCAGGGTGAGGACCCGCTTCGGTTTCTGCTGCATGAACCGCTATGATAGCTGAATCAATGCGAGTGAAGATCAAGCGGTTGCGACCCGAGGCATTTCTGCCGGCTTATGCGCACGGCCCGGCGGAGGACGCCGGCATGGACCTGCGGTCGGCGGAGGAGGCTTTTTTGCAGCCCGGCGTGCCCGGGCTGGTCTCCACCGGGATCGCCATCGAGCTGCCTCCGGGCTACGAGGCGCAAGTGCGTCCGCGCAGCGGCCTGGCGCTCCGGCACGCCATCACCCTGCCCAACAGTCCGGCCACCATCGACCCCGGCTACCGCGGCGAGATCCGAGTCATCCTGCTTAACCACGGGCCGGCGGAGTACCACGTCCAGGCCGGCGACCGCATCGCGCAGCTCGTCATCGCCCGCTACGAGCCCGTGGAATGGGAGGAGTCGGAACTGAGCGACACCAACCGCGGCCAGGGCGGCTTCGGGTCGTCGGGGCGGTGAGGAAACTTCGGCGGCGGATAGTCGAGCTCCCCGAGCATGTCGATCAGCAGAATGTCCAGCACATCCCTCGCCCGTCCCGTCGCAACCGGTCCAGTACACGCATGGAGCTTCTGGGCGACCTGGTCGGCAAGGCCCAGACACCGCACCGGCGAGATCACGGGAATGCCCAGCTCCTGCACACCCTGGACCCGCGGTTCCACCAAGTCAACGAGTCCCGCCTTAGCGGGCCCAAGATCAACCTCAATCGTCTGCCAGGAGCGGGTCCGATATTGGATTGCGACCTGGACACGGACGGTGTCCGCCTGTTCCATGTCCCGGGTTTGCGCCTTCACTCGAAATGTGAACTCGTCGAAGCCCAGGCGCAGGGCGTCCGAGAGCGTATGAAGGCGCCTCGCGCGAGTGCCTTCCAGCACCAAGTCCAGATCCTCTGTGGCGCGAACGCGTTGTGCGAAGCGCAGCTCCATCGCGACGCCGCCTTTGAGACAGTACGTGCCCAGGATGCCTTCGCGGAGCGCTCTTTCAAGGACCCCACAAAGCGCCAGAAAAGAAACCCAACGCCGTAGGCGCTCTCGATCGAGCCCCAGGTCCCGCGCCACACGAGCCAGTCTCCTCTCCAGCCGCTCGGGGTATCGCGGCCTGGAAGTCATCGAGCCGGCTCCGTGCGGCCGTGGGCGGCTTTCAGCGAGCTGACGTGTGCCTCGACTCTCCGCCTGAGTTGCCTCACCTCAGCGTTGTTGAGGAATCCCTCGCGCCGGGCGTCGGAAATGGCCTGGCGTATCAGATCGATCCTTCCGCCAGAGCGAAGGAGGTCGGTGATCGTCCTGCTGATCGTCGTGACCGGAATTCCTTCCTGGAGGGTCACATCTTCCGGCGTCAAGTCCTCGCGGTGTACGACAACACCCTTTGGTCTCCGACGCCGAAGCCGGGCGGAGCTGGGAACGGTAAGATGAATGGCGCTTGAGTTCGCATCGGAGATCCCGTACACGACGAGAGCCGTCGCACGCGACAGGGCGACGTTCTGCGGTCCCCGGTTCNNCCGGGGGGGGTAATAGGGGATGCGATAAACGCCTCGGGCAATGCGCTCGATCCGCGCCCGCTGTGCCAACCTTGCCAGGACCGAGTCGGTGAATCCAGCCTGTCGAGCCTGTTCCGCCGTCACGAGGCCGTCATTATCCTCGGCGATAGCGAGAAGTTCGTCAAAACGGGTGTGTGGCACAGCTCACATTGTGACACGATCGGAATCACCGCGGCAACTGCCGCCCTGTCAATATGCTTCCATTATGGAACTATATTGACAGATCCACGATTCACTTCAACCGCAGCCCCTGGAATCTCGACCTGATCCAGCCTGGCGTGAACTTCGGTCGCCGGCACAAGGTAGCGCATCGTGGTCTCAAGCGATTTGTGGCCCATCCAGTATTGGACCGTTCGCACATCGAAGCCTGCCCGGAGCATCCGTGTGGCGTAGGTCGAACGGAACGTCTTCAGGTCTAATCTTCCCTGGTCCAGTGCGGCGCGTTTCGCAACCTCTTTACAGCGATCCAACATGTGCTGCTCCCGGTTACCCTTCGGCGATGGGAATACGAACGGGCTGCCGGGGAACTTCGGGTGTCGCTCAAGGACCTCCACCAGCTTCGTTGGCACAGGAATCTCCCGCTCCTCCCAACGCTTCGGGCAAAACCCGTACTTCCCTTTCGCGGTCACCCGAATTGTCCGCAGGCGGAAGTTGATGTCGGTCCAGACCAGATGCTGGAGTTCTTGCTCGCGCATACCAGTCAGCAGGAAGGTAGAGAACAGTGCTCGCTCCCAATCATCACAAGCGCTGAAGAACTGTGCGAGATCTTCTTCCGTGTACTCTACTGGCAGCGACGATATCTTCTGCGGGAGCTGCAACTCCCGCGTGATGCCAGGCCGACCGTAGCGTCGAAAGAACTGCGCCACGATGATGATGTTGTGGAGGACGGTGTTCGGTGACATCCGCTTCCGCATCAGCGCAATCACGTAGTCGTTCAGCTCCTCGATCTGCATTGACTCGAACGTCCGTCCGGGGAACTGCTTGGCAAAACGGTTGAGCACCGCCTCGTACTTCCGGTGCGTGTTTCTCTTCTTCAGAGTTTCGATCTGATCCAGGTAATGGTCGATCAACTGTATCCGTCAGACCAACCCCACTCTTGACAGCGCCACGGGCAGCGGCTACGGGTTGCGGGCCGCCCAGGCCGCCGGCGTGAACTCGGCGATCCGCTGAATGGAAACCCCACTCAGGCCCGGCAGCACCGCACCCAGATAGTCGCGCACCGCGATCCCCATCCGCCGGCAGCTTTCCACCACCGACAGAATCGCTGCCACCTTCGGCCCCGCCTGCGCACTTCCGACATGGATCCAGTTCTTGCGCCCCAGGGCCACCGGGCGCATGGAGTTCTCGGCCAGGTTGTTGCTTAGCTCCAGTTCCGGGTGTTCCAGGAAGCGCGTGAGCTTCGGCCACAGCGTCAGTGTGTAGTTCGCCGCCTTGGCCAGCGCGCTCGCCGGCAGAGCCCCCGTCCGGGCCGCCTCGACGCGCCCGCGGATGATCTCCAGCACGGCCGGAGCCTGCTGGGCGCGCAGCGCCTGGCGGGCCGCCACATCCAGGTTCCGCGCCCGCGCCCCCGCGTCGATGGCGAACAGGTCGTCGATCGCCACCACGACGCGCGTCGCCGCCGTGTCGCCGGGGTTCAGTTTCAGCGCATCGAAAAAGTGCCGTCTCGAATGCGACCAACACCCCGCGTGCACTAGCTTGGGCCCGCCCACGCCTTCGTAGGCGATGTAGCCGTCGGTCTGCAGAAGGCCTTCGAACTTCCCTAGAAACTGCCGGGGACCGTCCCGCCCCCGCCCCATCCGGAAGTCGAACACCACGCTCCCTCCCGGCCGGCCGTACTGCCAGAGATACGCTTGATGATTCCGTCCCCCGCCATCGTGCATCTGCACGTCCACCGGAGTTTCGTCCGCCTGGATGTAAATCCCACTTACTAACTCGCGCCACATCGCCGCCGCGATCGGAACCGCTAACTCGCCCACTCGCATCACCCATCCGTCCAGCGTCGCCCGGTGAATTTCGATCCCTGTCTCCCGCTCCAGAATCGCGCTCTGCCGGAACAGCGGAACATGATCGCTGTATTTCGCCACGACCGTGTCGAGGATCACCCGGTCGCTCACCAGGCTCTTCTCGACGATCCGCGCCGGAACCGGAGCCGCGACGACACCCCCCACTTCGCACTTCTTGCAGACCCGCTTCTCGCGCTTGGTCACCGCCACGAAGTAGCGGGCCGGCTCCACATCCAACTGCTCGCTGGTGTCGTAGCCGATCACTTCCGTGGGCTCGCCGCACACCCGGCAGGCGCACTGCTCCGGCGTGCAGGAAATCACCCGTTCCACGCGCGGCAGGTCCGCGGGCAGTTCCTGCCGCCCCGGGTGCGGACGCCTCTCCGTCTTCGGTTTGGACGCCGGCAGCGGCTCGCGCTCGCTCTCCGCCTGCACCTCCGTGCCGCTCACACTCGGCTCCAGGTCCAGCAGCTCCAGTTGCGCGTCGCTCAGCTTTTCGCTGGCCGGACCGTACTTCTTGATGCGCTCGAGGCGCAGGCGCTCTTCCAGGAGGCGGATCTTCAGGTGAGCCCACTCCAGTTCCCGCTCCAGCCGAGCGACCCGCTCGGAGTCGGGAAGCGAAGTGGAAGGCGCGACAGGCAAAAACAAATATAACTCGGAGTGTTTCAACTTACAAGATACTTACAGCTCTTTTCTTCCGTGTGAGTGACTTTCCGGTACCAGCGCCGCGGCCGCGTGGCCGCCAGGTCGATCCCGCCCACCAGCAGCGCCAGTTCCTCGTGACTGAGCGTCACCCGCGTCTGCTGCCCGGCCGCTTCCGGTCAGCCGAAGCGCCCCTTCTCCAAACGCTTGTACCTCAACCCAGAGTGCAAGTGCTCCAAACACAGAGATGCATCTTGTGCGGATCATGCATCCGTTCCATCCGCTCAGCGGCAGGGAGCTCGCTTGCGTGGGCGAGCGATACAACCGCTATGGGAGACGTCTCCTGCTGCGAGTCGAAGATGCAGCCGTCTACTCGGTTCCGCCGCAATGGACCGATCTCGTTGCTCCGGCCCCGGAGATCGTCATAGGCGGGTATCGTGCGCTCTTCCGCGTGGCAGATCTGCTGGAACTGGCGCGGCTGGTAGATCAGCTCGGCTGGCGTGATTCGTTGAAGAAGCCGGAGCAGGGTGTAAAGTGAAGTCTGCCGCAATCGTAAAGGAAAAGATGCCGCAGAGGAAGAGGGGCTGGCAGTCGCGGCTCTCATATAGATTGAGACAATACGCCGGTACGACCGAGTCTAGGCGCTTGACAGGGTTGAGAGGATGCGGCAGAATGTAGGATACGAAGTAGGGAGACCGATGCCGTGAAGAGCAAAAGCCAGCCCCTGAAGGTCGAAGCGCTCCTCGATGAAGGGACCTTGAACCCAACCCCCGAGAAGGTGCGCGATCCGAAGTTTCGAGAGACCGAGTTCTTTGACCCGCGCGACATCGTGCAGGTTAGGTACGAGATGCTGCGCCGGGTCTCCATCGAGAACGCTTCGGTGAGCGCCGCCACCGGAGAGTACGGCGTTTCGAGGCCGGCGTACTATCAGACCAAGGCCAGCTTCGACAGGGCCGGTGTCGCTGGCTTGGTGCCGCAGAAACGCGGTCCGCGCGGTCCCCACAAACTCCGGGGTGAGGCACTGGCTTTCGTCCAGCAGCAACTCGTTGCGGGCGCGCCCCTACGAGCGCGCGAACTCGCCAAACTGGTTCAACAGAAGTTCGACCTCGACATCCACCCCCGGACGATCGAACGGGCAGTCGCCGGAAAAAAAACGCCGCGATGAGGACTGCAAAGAACCATTCGCCGAGTCATCCATGCTCATCACGCAATACGAGACTCTGCGCGGGGCCGTCCTCGGCGACGCTCTGCCGCCCGAAGCCCGAGCCGGGCTGCTGCTTTTTCTCCGACGTGGCATGTGCGGATGGGCGCGGGCGGTGGCCACGATCGGCACGCCGCCGCAGCCAACCGGCTCCCGGCCAACGAACTGGAAGATGCCTGAGGAGCTCAGAGCCGTGGTTCACATCTTTGCCGCCATGGCGATCCATGCCAGTCCGTACGGAGCAGCACTATGAATGAATCGCTCAAAGTCCAGCCTCACCATCTCGAGCGGGGCGCGTACCTGTACGTCCGCCAGTCCTCCATGCGGCAGGTCCTCGAGAACGTCGAGAGCACGAAACGCCAATACGCGCTGCGTGGCCGCGCCATCGCACTCGGCTGGCGCGACGATCAAATCATCGTCATCGACAACGATCAGGGCGAGTCGGGCGCTTCGGCGGCCTGGCGTGAAGGCTTTCAGCGTCTGGTCACCGATGTGGGCATGGGCCATGCGGGCATCGTCATGGGCCTGGAGGTCTCGCGCCTGGCGAGGAACAACGCCGACTGGCATCGCCTGGTGGAGATCTGCGCGCTCGCCGACACGNNTGATTCTCGACGAGGATGGCGTCTACGATCCCGCGAGTTTCAACGACCGGCTCCTGCTCGGCCTGAAAGGAACCATGAGCGAAGCCGAGCTTCACGTTCTCAAAGCCAGGTTGCGCGGCGGAATCCTCAACAAGGTGCGCCGCGGAGAGTATCGCTGCCCCCTGCCCACGGGCTTGGTCTACGACGAGGCCGGCAATGTCGTGCTCGACCCCGACGCACAGATCCGGGAAACGATCGCCCACCTGTTCGAGACGTTCTCGCGCGTCGGCTCGGCAAGCCAGATGGTGAAGATCTTTCGGAAGGAGGGCCTTATCTTTCCATCTCGACTCCGCGTCGGCGACGCGATCGTCTTTCGGCCGCTCACGGCATGGACGGCGATACGCATGCTGAACAATCCACGGTATGCGGGTGCCTACGTCTACGGGCGCCGGCAATATCGGCGGGCTCTCGATGGCAAGAAACAGGTCCAGAGAAAGCGCGAGTTGGGCGACTGGCTCGCTTGCATTCCGAATGCTCATCCCGGCTACATCAGCTGGGAGCGATTTCAGGAGAACCTCAAAATCCTCGAGTCCAACGGCCGTGGCTACGAAGTGGCCCGCGGTTCGCCGCCAAGAGAAGGGGCGGCGCTCCTGCAAGGCCGCGCGGTGTGCGGACGATGCGGACAACACTTCCGTGTCCGCTATGCCGCGCGACGCGGCAAACAGGAGGCCTGGTATGTCTGTGATCGTGGGCACGCTACTCGTGGCGAGCCGGATTGCCAGTCGATCGCAGGAGCTCCCATTGACCAAGCCATCGGATCGCTCGTGACCGAGAAGATGACGCCCGCGGCTGTCGAGCTGGCACTCGAGATCAGACGGGAGGTCGAGGCCCGGTACGAAGAGGCCGACCAGATACGCTGCCGCGCCGTTGAGCGCGCTCAGATCGAAGCGGATCTCGCACAGCGCCGATTCATGCTGGTCGATCCGAGCAACCGCCTGGTTGCCGACACCCTCGAGCGGGAATGGAACCAGAAGCTGCGGGCACTGGCTGAGACTCGTGAGGAACGAGAACGGGCGCGACAGCAGGATCATGTCGTCCTCGACGAGGCGGTCCGCAAGAGGTTGGTCGCCATGACGACGGACTTCCGGAAGCTCTGGGATGATCCGAGCACACCGAACCGCG
>PLEM01000242.1 GCA_003137035.1 Bryobacterales bacterium
CCGCGTGCGCCTGCAGCAAGGCGACCACCTGCCCGGGCTGCCGCTCGTTGATGTCCAGCACCGCCTGCAGTAGGCGCATGGGCTGGCCGTGCTCGCGTCCCAGCGTCCGCAGCGCCTGGACGTCCTTCGGAAAGCAGCTCCCGCCGAACCCGCAGCCGGGCACGAGGTAGGTGAGGATGTCCGGGCGCGCGCGCTCACCGCCCACGACTGGGTTCCAGCGCCGATCGAAGTGCACGCCGGCCAGGACCTGCTGTGCGTCGATGCCGCCGAGCGCGAAACAGAGGTTAGCCAGCTCGTTCACCGCCGAGATCTGGGTCGCCAGCAGGCAGTTGTTCGCGTACTTGATCATCTCGGCGGTGCGCGTGTTGACCGCGAGCTTGTCGCAGTCCCACGGTGCATACGCCTCCTGCAGCCGGCGGAGCGTGATGTCGTCGCCGGCGCCGATGACGACGCGGTCCGGCCGGATGAAATCCTCCCACGCGATGCCCTCGCGCAGGAACTCCGGGTTCATGCCCAGGCCGAACTGGCCGACCTGGAGACCGGCCGCGTGCTCGATCCATTCCCGCACCACCGTGTCCGTGGTCCCCGGGACCACCGTGCTCTTCACCACCACCGCACAGTATCGCTCCGCCCGCAGCCGGCTACCCACCTCGGTGGCCGCGTTCTCGACCGCGCGGAGGTCGATCTTGCCATTGGCCGACGGCGTTCCCACCGCGATGAGGACCAGATCGCTCTTCTCGACCACGTCGTCGAGCGAGGCCTGCGCGCGGAACCGCCGTTGCGCCAGGACGTCGCGCAGCAGCGAGGGAAGCCCGGCCTCGTGAATGTGCGCCCGACCGCGGTTGAGCTGCTCGACCACGTCCGCGCGCACGTCGACGCACACGACGTCGTGCCCCTTGGCGGCCAGACAGACGCCGGAAACCAGACCGACGTACCCGGAACCGACCACCGTGATCTGCATCGGGGTCACCCCTCCGCAGCCACCGGATGGTCCAGGTAGTAACGCCAGGTGCGCTCGAGCCCTTCCGGCAGGTCGATGGTTGGCCGGTACCCGAGCAGCTCCCGGGCCTTCGCGATCGACGGGCAACGCCGCTGTGGATTGTCGGTCGTGTAGTGCGGATCGTCGCTGCCTTGGAACACCACGCACAGAGGCTTGCCCGAGACCTGGATCACCAGCTCAGCCAGCGCGTGCATCGAGATCTCCGGCGACTCGGTGCCGATGTTGAACGGCTCACCGCGGTGGTCGCTGAGCAGCGCGCGCAGGTAGCCCTTCATGGCGTCCGCGACGTAGCAGAAGGTCCGGGTGGCGCGGCCGTCCGACAGCAAGACGGGGTTGCGGTTATCGAGCACGTCCCGGAACAGATCCGGCAGCACGCGCCGGTCGCTGATCTTCAGACCCGGCCCGTAGTTGTTGAACGGCCGCACGATGGTGACCGGGACGTGATGGACCTGCCAGAAGTTCACGCACAGGGTCTCGGAGAAGCGCTTGGATTCGTCGTAGCAGGCACGTGGCCCGGTGCAACTCACGAATCCGCGGTAGGTCTCGGGAGTCGGGATGTTCGCCGGATCCGGATCGCCGTAGATCTCGCTGGTGGAGAAGCACAGGAAGCCTTCCACCGGCCGTGCCACCGCGTGCTCGAGAAGATGCCGGAGCCCCAACACGTTCGCGTCCATGGTCTCGATCGGGTGCTGCCGATAGTAGATCGGCGAAGCGATCGAGGCCGCGTGAACGATGAAGTCGACCTCCCCCAGGGAGGCGCGCTCGCACACGTCCCGCTGCTCCCAGACCAGGTCCGAGCGACCGCGCAGCGCCTCCATCCAGCCCGGCAGCCCTCGCGCGTAGGAGTCCCAGGCCATGAGGCGGCACCGGCTAGCGACGAGTGCCGTCTCGTTCAGCCGCAGGAAGTAGTGGACGAACTGGCTGCCCAGGAACCCCGCCGCACCGGTCAGCAGGACGGTCTTGCCGCGGAAGCGCTGATTGAGTTCGCCGAGATCCTCGACTACCCGCTCAGCGTCGGCGACGAGGTGGCGGTCCATGCGGCCACTGTAGCAGTCACGTGCTACGATGCCAACGCAAACGCACTTGCCTGCAGGGGTTCCGCAGCATGCGGGGCGGAGGAATGCAGCCGGCATCCGCGATGAACGTCATCCCCAGCGAACTGCAACCATTTTTCGCAATCGACGCGTGCGCGACTCAATTTGTCAGGCATCGGGGCCTCAACGGGTTTGCCGACACTCCTCTCTGCCTATAACATGGTCTAAAGCACAGAGCGCTCTTGCCACCCGCTGCCTCCCATGTCCCCACCCCGCCGAGCATGACGCCCCTTTCTCCCCACGACACACAGACACTCCCGCCCGTCCCTGCGCACCTCCCGAAAGGCCGACGGATATGAAATACCCCATTTGCCGCACGGCGACAGAGAAAATCGTCGACAACCTCCTCCACTGCGAGGACTGCAGTCTCACTTTCGATTCCACCAGAACGCAACCCGCATACTACGAGAATTGCCTCGGCTACACGCCCGCAATCTACAACACCTTCGGCGATCACCTCGACGTCGCCGCGACCATTGTCCCGCATCTTTCTCCCGAGCACCGCATACTCGACATCGGGTGCAGTGACGGGAAGCTTCTGCTCGAGCTTCGCAAGCGAGGCTTTCCCAACGTCACTGCGTACGAAGTGAACAAGGAATGCCAGAGGCACCTCCAGAGCCACGGCATACCGCTGATGGCCAAGGGCCAGACCTTCGATTTCATCGTGCTTTCGAGCGTAATCGAGCACGTGGACGACCTCGGACAGATCAAGTCGTTCGTGGACGAGGTGGCCGACGAACGCGCATTGCTCTACGTCGAGACCCCGAACCGGCGCGAGTACGCCCGCTATCCCAAGCACATCTACAGCAATCGGGAGCACATCAACAACTTCGACCTCTTCTCGATCCG